>NZ_JBEOUO010000031.1:0-85636 GCF_040302485.1 Streptomyces sp. NPDC126499
CGCGCACGGCGTGGCGCCCGTGGTGCCGGCGCCCGGTGCCGGCGGGCCCGCCGACGGATCCGGCGAGGCCGCCCGTGGCGAGCGGCGGCCCGCGCCTCCCGCCCTGCCGCCGGCCGGGCCGCAGCCCGCGCCCGTCGCCCCGCAGGCCGGGGCCGCCGGTGGTACCGGCCTCGTCGAGTGGCTGCGGGTGCCCCGGCCGGACGCCGGGCCCGGGGTGTGGCGGTACGGGCACGTGCCGCGGCCCGAGCGGGAGGAAGCACAGACGCCGCTGCGGTCGGTGCTGTCCGGGGCGGTCATCTCCTTCCTCGCCGGCGTCCTGCTGTGGTCCCTGCTCCGCAACGGCTACATCCCGTACTGGAGCGTCCCCCTCAAACTCTTCACCCCCGACGACTGGTGGCACCCGCTCGACGGCGGCCCGCAGCCCGGCACCGGCGGTGTCCTCGCCCTCGCCGTCTACGAGCTCGTCCTCTTCACAGGCGTCTTCTACGGGCTCGGCCGCTTCGGCCGCTGGCCGTACGCCTGGCGGCGGCTGACCGCCGAACGCGGGCCCGCCGCCCAGGCCGTCCTCGCCGCCGTCGCCGGAGTCGTCACCGTCGCCCTCGTCCGCGGCGGCTGGATCCCGGTCAAGGGCGTCGTCTACGCGCTGCTGCCGTACGAGCGGGGCACCCCCACCGCCGCGTACGCCAACCAGCACATGGTCGAGACGGCCGACCTGTGGATGACGGTCGCCGCCGCCCTGCCCTTCGTCTGGCTCGCCCTGCGCCGCACCGCCCGCCCCGCCGGCCCGGCCGTCGCCGCGCCGCTCACCGACCCGGCCGCGCCCGACCCCGCCGACTGGCCCGAGCTGCGGGCCGCCGGGCTCGGCGAGGCCGCCGACCGGCTCGCCGCCGAGGCCGCCGCCGGCCGCATGAACGACGTCGACCACACCCGGATCCGCGCCGCCTGGGAGACCGCCCGCACCACGGCCGACCGGCAGGCCGCCTTCCTGCGCGAGGTCCGCGCCCACGGCGCCGCCGCCTTCGCCCACCCCTCGGGCGCCCGGCTGCTGCCCGGCCGGACGGCGGCCCACGACCTCACCCTCCGCCAGGTCCGGCTCGGCACCGTCGCCGACGTGCCCCGCAACCCGTACCCCCGCCGCGGCACCGGCCTCGCCGTCGACCCGGCCGTCCTCGGCACCTCGATGCTGGTCGTCGGCCCCTCCGGCAGCGGCAAGACCACCCGGCTGCTCCGCCCCGTCGTCGAGTCCCTGGCCCTCCAGGCGCTCGCCGGACAGGCCGCCGTCGTCGTGGTCGGCTCCGCCGGGGCACCGCTCGGCCCCGACGAGGCGTACGACGTCGTCATCCGCGTCGGCGACCCGGCCTCGCCGCACGACCTCGACCTCTACGGCGGGACCGGCGACCCCGACCAGGCCGCCACCCTCCTCGCCGACGCGCTCGCCGACGACGCCCACGGCGTCCCCGGCACCACCGACGCCCGGCGGGCCGCGACCGCGCTCGCCCAGCTCCTCGGCCCGTTCCACGCCGTCCACGGCCGCTTCCCCACTGTTCCCGAGCTCCGCGAGCTCCTCGACGGCGCCCCCGCGCCCCGCCAGGCCCTGCGCGCCGCCCTGGAGCGGGACGGCAGGGCCTCCCTCGTCCGCGAGCTCGACGCACGGGAACGCCAGCACGGCACGCCCGGCGACCCCGCCCCCGCCCTCGCCGACCGGATCGCCCTGCTCGACCGGCCCGCCTTCGCCGGGTTCTTCGACACCACACGCGGCGCCTCCGGCGGCGGGCCGTTCACCATGCGCGCCCTGGAACACCCCGTACGCGTACGGATCGACCTGCCCGAGACCGGCCACCCCGACGCCTCGCGGTTCCTCGCCCGGCTCGTGCTCGCCCAGTTCCTCGCCCGCGCGGTCACCCGCACCGACCGGTCGCGCTTCGCCTGCCTGGTCCTCGACGACGCCGCCCACACCCTGACCGCCGGGACCGTCCGCGGACTGCAGCGCCTGCGCTCCGCCCACGCCGGCGTCGTCCTCGGGCTGCGCGGCCTCGACGACGTGCCCGAGCACCTGCGCACGCCGCTGCTCGGCGCGGTCGGCTGCCGGGTCGCCCTCGCCGGGGTCACCATGTGGGACGGCAAGCGGTTCGCCGAGACCTGGGGCACCGAATGGGTGGAGACCCGGGACGTCACCAGCCGGACCGTGCTCGCCGACGAACCCCTCACCCGGCTCATGCACACCCTGCGCAGGCTCGTCACCGGCCGGGCCGTCACCACCGACGCCGTGACCGTCCGCGAGGTCGAGCGCGAACGCTGGTCCGCCTCCGACCTCGCCCACGCCGTCCCGCCCGGCCACGCGGTCCTCTCCCTCACCCACGTACGGGGCGAACACACCCCGCCCCTCCTGGTCGACCTGCGCGACACCCCTTGAGGGTCCCGGCGGCCCGCGAGGCCGAGGGGGCCCTCGGCCTGCGAGGCTGGGGGCGGGCCCGGGAAGGGACTGGCACAATCGGGGGCGCGCCGCCCGTCGGGCGGTGCGCGCCTCCCCATCCCCCACGCGCACTCCCTCCCCCCTTAAGGTCCGACGGTTCCCCATGCCGCCCACCCTCGCCTCGCTCGTCCAGCACTCGGCGCTCAAACTCACCGTCCGCGCCGGTGAGGACCGCCTCGACACCCCCGTGCGCTGGGCGCACGTCAGCGAGCTCGCCGACCCCGTCCCGTACATGGAGGGCGGCGAGCTGCTGCTCACCACCGCGCTGACCCTCGACGCCGAGGACCCCGAGGCGATGCGGCGCTATGTGCGGCGGCTGCTCGGCGCCGGTGTCGTCGGGCTCGGCTTCGCCGTCGGCGTCAACTACGAGACCATCCCGGCGGCGCTGCTCGACGCGGCCCGCGAGGAGCACCTGCCGCTGCTCGAAGTGCCCCGGCGCACCCCGTTCCTCGCCATCAGCAAGGCCGTGTCCGCGGCCATCGCCGCCGACCAGTACCGGGCCGTGACCGCCGGCTTCGAGGCGCAGCGCGAACTGACCAGGGCCGCGCTCGCCGAAGGCCCGAACGCCGTCGTCGCCCGGCTCGCCGCGCATGTCGACGGCTGGGCCGCGCTCTACGACACCTCCGGCAGCGTCCTCGCCGTCTCGCCCGAATGGGCGGCGCGCCGGGCCGCCCGGCTCACCGCCGACGTGGAACGGCTCCGGGAACGGCCCGCGCCCGCCAGTGCCGTCGTCGGCGGCACCGACGACCGGGTGGAGCTGCAGTCCCTCGGCACCGGCCGACGGGTGCGCGGCGCGCTCGCCGTCGGCACCGGGGCGCCGCTGGGCACGGCCGAGCGGTACGCCGTGCACTCCGCCGTCGCCCTGCTGACCCTCACGACGGAACGCTCCCGCTCCCTCCAGGCCGCCGAGCAGCGGCTCGGCGCGGCGGTGCTGCGGATGCTGCTCGCCGGGCAGCCCGACCACGCCCGCGCGGTGGCCGGCGGCCTGTACGGGGGGCTGCTCGACGCGCCGTTCCGGCTGCTGATCGCCGAGCCCGTGCCCGGCGGCGAGGCGAAGGAGGGCGGCGAGGCGCCGCTCGCGGTGCTCGCCGAGACCCTGGAGGCGGCCGCCGCCCGGGCGGGCGAGTCCGTCCTGACCGTGCCGGAGGGCCCCGAGGGCGCGGAGCGGCTGGTGGTCCTCGCCGGGGACGGGGGAGCGGTGGTCGCGGCGTGCGCGGGGTACGCGACGCGGGAGGCGGAGGAGGCCGGCCTGGTCGTGGGGCTGTCCGCCCCGACCGGACTGATCGCGGCGGCCGCCGCCTACAAGCAGGCCGAACAGTCGCTGTCCGTCGCCCGCAGGCGCGGCCGGGCGCTCGTCGAGCACGAGGAGCTGGCGGCCGGCTCCGTGCTGCCGCTCCTCGCCGACGACGCCGTCCGCGCCTTCGCCGACGGACTGCTGCGCGCCCTCTACGACCACGACGCCACCGGCCGCGGCGACCTGGTGGCCTCCTTGCGCGCCTGGCTCTCGCGGCACGGCCAGTGGGACGCGGCCGCGGCCGACCTGGGCGTCCACCGCCACACCCTGCGCTACCGCATGCGCCGGGTGGAGGAGATCCTGGGCCGCTCCCTCGACGACCCCGACGTCCGCATGGAGCTCTGGCTGGCCCTCAAGACCCGGGGCGACGGGACGCCGGCGGGCGGGGGACCCGGTTCGGAGTAGCGCCGCCCTCGAATTCGAGCTCCCCCTGCCCGATCCCGGGCAAAATTCTTGGATTCCGCGCCGCCCGCTGCCTAGTCTCCTGAGCATGACAACCCCCGCCGTCGATTCGGCAGCCGACGCCCAGCCTCCCTCCCCCGCCCCAGCAGCCCGCCGCGTCCCCGTCGCCGTGTGGGTGGCCCTCGGGATCGTGTACGTCGTGTGGGGATCGACGTACCTCGGGATCCGGGTCGTCGTGGAGACCATGCCGCCGTTCCTCTCGGCGAGCGCCCGGTTCGTCACCGCCGGTCTGCTGCTCGCCGGGATCATCGCCTGGCGGCAGGGGCCCGCCGCGCTCAAGGTGAGCCCGCGGCAGCTCGCCTCCGCCGCGGTCGTCGGCCTGCTGCTGCTCCTCGGCGGCAACGGGCTCGTCGTCCTCGCCGAGACCTCCGTGCCGTCCGGGCTCGCCGCGCTCCTGATCGCGGTCGTCCCGGCCTGGGTGGTGCTGCTCAAGGCGGGCTTCGGCGAACGGCCGAGCGCGGGCGGTCTCGTCGGCGTGCTGCTCGGCCTCGCGGGGCTCGCCGTGCTCACGCTGCCGGGGTTCAGCGGGGACGTGAAGGCCGGCGGGGTGGTCCTCGTGATCGTCGGGACGCTGCTGTGGTCGGTCGGGTCGTTCGCCTCCTCGCGGATCCCGATGCCCGCCAACCCCTTCACCGCCAGCGCGTACGAGATGGTCGCCGGCGGCATCGGCTGCCTCGGCGTCGGCCTGGTCCGCGGCGAGCAGCACGGCCTGGACCTGTCGGCCGTCTCCGGCCGCTCCTGGGCCGCCCTCGGCTACCTGATCGTCTTCGGCTCGCTGATCGCCTTCACCGCGTACGCCTGGCTCCTCCAGGCCGCCCCGCTCTCGCTCGTCGCCACCTACGCGTACGTCAACCCGGTCGTCGCCGTCGCCCTCGGCGCGCTGATCCTGAACGAGGCCCTGTCGTGGCCGATCGTGCTCGGCGGCGCCGTCGTGGTCGCCGGGGTGTGCCTCATCGTCTCGACCGAGCGGCGCGGATCTCCGTCCAGTCGGCGTACCGCGCCTGGTGACGACCGGCCCCCGCGCCCCATGGCGCCCGTCCCTTCGGCCAAAGCGGACAGATGAAACGCCCCACCACTCCATCACGGACAAGCGCCCCTTCGCCCGCTTCGCCCTAACGTGGCACGAGAGCGCGAGAACACCCCCTCGCACCACCCCCGAAACGGAAAGGGCCGGTACGCAATGACGACCACCCACGCCTTCTGGCTCGCCGGCCGCGAGGCCACCGGCGAGGCCACCTTCGACGTCACGAACTCGTACGACGGACGTCTGGTCGGCAAGGTCAGCGTGCCCACCGAGGCCCAGGTCGAGGAGGCCGTCGCCGCCGCCCACGCCGTCGTCGACGAGTTCGCCGCCACCCCGGCGCACGTCCGCGCCGCCGCCCTCGACCACGTGTCGAAGCGGCTCGCCGAGCGCACCGAGGAGATCGCCCAGCTGATCTCCGCCGAGAACGGCAAGCCCATCAAGTGGGCCCGCGGCGAGGTCGGCCGTGCCGTGTCCGTGTTCCGTTTCGCCGCCGAGGAGGCCCGCCGCTTCAACGGCGGCGAGGCCCAGCGCCTCGACACCGAGGCCGGCGGCGTGGGCCGCCTCGCGCTCACCCGCCGCATCCCCAAGGGCGTCGTGCTCGGCATCGCGCCGTTCAACTTCCCGCTGAACCTCAGCGCCCACAAGGTCGCCCCGGCCATCGCCGTCGGCGCCCCGATCATCCTCAAGCCGGCCCCGTCCACCCCGATCTCCTCCCTGATCCTGGGCGAGATCCTGGCCGAGACCGACCTGCCGGCCGGCTCCTGGTCGATCCTGACCGTGCCGAACGACCGCATGCCCGCCCTGGTCCAGGACGAGCGCCTCCCGGTCATCTCCTTCACCGGCTCCGACACGGTCGGCTACGCCATCCAGGAGTCCGTGCCGCACAAGCACTGCACCCTGGAGCTCGGCGGCAACGCCGCCGCCGTCGTCCTGCCCGACTGGTCCTCCGAGGCCGACCTGGACTGGGCGGCGACCCGCATCGCCACCTTCTCCAACTACCAGGGCGGCCAGTCCTGCATCTCCGTGCAGCGCGTGATCGCGGACGCCTCCGTCTACGACCGCCTGCTGCCGAAGATCGTCGCCGCCGTCGAGGCCCAGGTCACCGGCGACCCCGCGGACGACGCCACCGACGTCGGCCCGCTCGTCGACGAGAACGCCGCCAAGCGCGTCGAGGCCTGGGTGGACGAGGCCGTCGCGGCCGGCGCCAAGCTGCTCGCCGGCGGCAAGCGCGAGGGCGCGACCTACGCCCCGACCGTCCTCACCGACCTCCCCGCCGACGTCACCCTGGCCCGCGCCGAGGTCTTCGGCCCGGTCCTGACCGTCGCCAAGGTCGACGGCGAGGCCGAGGCCTTCGCCGCGGTCAACGACTCCGACTTCGGCCTCCAGGCCGGTGTCTTCACCCACGACCTCCAGGCCGCCTTCCGCGCCCACCGCGCCCTCGAGGTCGGCGGCGTGATCATCGGCGACGTCCCGTCCTACCGCGCCGACCAGATGCCGTACGGCGGCGCCAAGCGCTCCGGCGTCGGCCGCGAGGGCGTCAAGTACGCCATGGACGACTACACGTACGAGCGGGTCCTGGTCCTCACGGGCCTCGCGCTGTAACCCGTACGTACGCATCACAGACCGACGGCCGGAGCCCACTGTGCGGGGGCTCCGGCCGTCCTGCGTGCCCGCCTCCCCGCCCCCGCCGTCTTTCCGAACCCGTGGATATCGGGTACGACGGACATAGCCACATGGCCCCCCGACGAGCGGCGAGGTGAGCCCCTCATGTCCGCACCCACCCAGCGGCCGCCCAAGGTCACCGAACGCGAGGCCCGGCAGGTCGCCGAGGCAGCCCGACAGCAGGACTGGCACAAACCCAGCTTCGCCAAGGAGCTCTTCCTCGGCCGCTTCCGCCTCGACCTCATCCATCCGCACCCGCTCCCCGCCGACGAGGACGTCCGGCGCGGCGAGGCCTTCCTCGCCAAGCTGCGCGCCTTCTGCGAGACCCGCGTCGACGGCGCCCGCATCGAACGCGAGGCCCGCATCCCCGACGAGACCGTGCGGGGCCTGAAGGAGCTCGGCGCGCTCGGCATGAAGATCGACCCCAAGTACGGCGGTCTCGGCCTCACCCAGCTGTACTACAACCGCGCCCTCGCCCTCGTCGGCTCGGTCAGCCCCGCGCTCGGCGCGCTGCTCTCCGCCCACCAGTCGATCGGCGTACCGCAGCCGCTGAAGCTCTTCGGCACCCAGGAGCAGAAGGACGCCTTCCTGCCCCGGCTCGCCCGCAGCGACATCTCCGCCTTCCTGCTCACCGAGCCCGACGTCGGCTCCGACCCGGCCCGGCTCGCCACCACCGCCGTCCCCGACGGCGACGACTACGTCCTCGACGGCGTGAAGCTGTGGACCACCAACGGCGTCGTCGCCGACCTGCTCGTCGTCATGGCCCGCGTCCCCGCCTCCGAAGGCCACCGCGGCGGCATCACCGCCTTCGTCGTCGAGGGCGACTCACCCGGCATCACCGTCGAGCACCGCAACGCCTTCATGGGCCTGCGCGGCCTGGAGAACGGCGTCACCCGCTTCCACCGGGTCCGCGTCCCCGCCGCCAACCGCATCGGCCCCGAGGGCTCCGGCCTCAAGATCGCCCTCACCACCCTCAACACCGGCCGGCTCTCGCTGCCCGCCGCCTGCGCCGGCGCGGGCAAGTGGTGCCTGAAGATCGCCCGCGAATGGGCCGCCGAACGCGAGCAGTGGGGCAAGCCCGTCGCCCGGCACGAGGCCGTCGGCACCAAGATCTCCTTCATCGCCGCCACCGCCTTCGCCCTGGAGGCCGTCGTCGACCTCGCCTCCCAGATGGCCGACGAGGACCGCAACGACATCCGCATCGAGGCCGCCCTCGCCAAGCTCTACGGCTCCGAGATGGCCTGGCGGATGGCCGACGAACTGGTCCAGATCCGCGGCGGCCGCGGCTACGAGACCGCCGACTCCCTCGCCGCCCGCGGCGAACGCGCCGTCCCCGCCGAACAGCTCCTGCGCGACCTGCGGATCAACCGCATCTTCGAGGGCTCGACCGAGATCATGCACCTGCTGATCGCCCGTGAGGCCGTCGACGCCCACCTCGCCGTCGCCGGCGACATCATCGACCCCGACAAGGACCTCGCCGACAAGGCGAGGGCCGGCGCCAGGGCCGGCGGCTTCTACGCCCGCTGGCTGCCGAAACTCGTCGCCGGCCAGGGCCAGCTGCCCGGCGCGTACGGGGAGTTCGGCGACCTCGCCACCCACCTGCGGTACGTCGAGCGCACCTCCCGCAAGCTCGCCCGCTCCACCTTCTACGCCATGTCCCGCTGGCAGGGGAAGATGGAGCTCAAACAAGCCTTCCTGGGCCGGATCGTCGACATCGGCGCCGAGCTGTTCGCGATGAGCGCGGCCTGCGTACGGGCCGAACTGCTGCGCACCACCGGCGAGCACGGCCGCGAGGCCCAGCAGCTCGCGGACGCCTTCTGCCGCCAGGCCCGGCTGCGGATCGCCGAGCTCTTCGGCCGGCTCTGGGACAACACCGACGACCTGGACCGCAAGGTCGTCGACGGTGTCCTGGCCGGCGCGTACACCTGGCTGGAGGAGGGCATCCTCGACCCCAGCGACGACGGCCCCTGGATCGCCGACACCACCCCCGGCCCGTCGACGAAGGACAACGTCCACCGCAGGATCCGGTAGCCGCTTCCCGCCGTATGAGGCGCCGCCCGGATCCCCGGACGGCGCCTCACATACGCCCGCCGCCGCCCAGGCCCCCGGACGGCGCCTCACGTACGCCCGCCGCCGCCCAGGCCCCCGGACGGCGCCTTACGTACGCCCGCCGCCGTCCGGCCGTCGTTCCCGACCGGCCCCCACCCCGCCGTCCACGTTCCGGACCGCACCGCGCCCCCGCCGCCGCCACCGGCAGGATGACGGGCGTGACCGTCATCCAGATCCCCGGCTCCAAGTCCGTCACCGCCCGCGCCCTGTTCCTCGCCGCCGCTGCCGAAGGCACCACCACCCTGCTGCGGCCGCTCCGCTCCGACGACACCGAGGGCTTCGCCGAAGGGCTGAAGGCCCTCGGCTACGCCGTACGGCAGGAGCCCGACGCCTGGCACATCGAGGGGCGGCCCGCCGGGCCCGGCGTCGGGGAGGCCGACGTGTACTGCCGGGACGGCGCCACCACCGCCCGCTTCCTGCCCGCCCTCGCCGCCGCCGGCCACGGCACCTTCCGCTTCGACGCCTCCGCCCAGATGCGCCGCCGCCCGCTCGGCCCGCTCACCACCGCCCTGCGCGAGCTGGGCGTCGAGCTGACCCACGGCGAGCGCGAGGGCCACCACCCGCTCACCGTCACCGGCCGCGGCATCAAGGGCGGCGCGATCCGGCTCGACGCCGGCCAGTCCTCCCAGTACCTCACCGCCCTGCTGCTGCTCGGCCCGCTCACCGCCGAGGGCCTCGCGATCACCGTCACGGACCTGGTCTCGGAGCCGTACGTGGAGATCACCCTCGCGATGATGCGGGCCTTCGGTGCCGAGGTCACCCGCGAGGACGGTCCCCAGGGACGTACGTACACCGTCGCCCCCACCGGCTACCGGGCCACCACGTACGCCGTCGAGCCGGACGCCTCCACCGCGAGCTACTTCTTCGCCGCGGCCGCCCTCACCCCCGGCGCCGCCGTCACCGTCCCCGGCCTCGGCACCGGCGCACTCCAGGGCGACCTCGCCTTCACGGACGTCCTGCGCCGCATGGGCGCCGAGGTCACGACCGACGCCGACGGCACCACCGTCCGCTCCACCGGCACCCTGCGCGGCCTGACCGTGAACATGCGGGACATCTCCGACACGATGCCGACCCTCGCCGCGCTCGCGCCCTTCGCCGACGGGCCGGTCCGCATCGAGGACGTCGCCAACACCCGGGTCAAGGAGTGCGACCGGCTCGACGCCTGCGCCGAGAACCTGCGCCGCCTCGGCATCACCGTCGCCACCGGCCCCGACCGGATCGAGATCCACCCCGGCACCCCGGCCGGCCCCGCCGAGATCGCCACCCGCGGCGACCACCGCATCGTGATGTCCTTCGCGGTCACCGCCCTGCGCACCCCGGGCATCACCTTCGACGACCCGGGCTGCGTGCGGAAGACCTTCCCGGACTTCCACACCGCCTTCGCCGCGTTCGCGCGGAACCTGTGAGGGCGCCGGCGGGGGTGCCGGTCAGGGCGCCGGTGCGACGGGCCGTGTGAAGAGCGCACCGTCTTTGCGGCAAGAATGGGGGGCATGAGCGACCGCCCCTCTCCTCTCGCCGACCCGCACATCGCCTTCGACGTCTCCGAAGGCCGCCGGGACATCGTCGTCCTCGGCTCCACCGGGTCCATCGGCACCCAGGCCATCGACCTGGTCCTGCGCAACCCCGACCGGTTCCGGGTCACCGCCCTCGCCGCCTCCGGCGGCAGGGTGAAGCTGCTCGCCGAGCAGGCGCACCGGCTGCGGGTCGGCGCGGTCGCCGTCGCCCGCGAGGACGCGCTGCCCGAGCTGCGCGAGGCGCTGAAGGCGCTGTACGGCTCCGAGCCGCTCCCCGAGCTTCTCGCGGGCCCCGACGCGGCCACAGCGCTCGCGGCCTCGCCGTGCCACACCGTCCTCAACGGCATCACCGGCTCCATCGGCCTGGCGCCCACCCTCGCCGCCCTGGAGGCCGGCCGGACGCTCGCCCTCGCCAACAAGGAGTCGCTGATCGTCGGCGGCCCGCTGGTGAAGGCGCTGGCCAAGCCCGGTCAGATCATCCCGGTCGACTCCGAGCACGCCGCCCTGTTCCAGGCGCTCGCCGCCGGCACCCGCGCCGACGTCCGCAAGCTGGTGGTCACCGCCTCCGGCGGCCCCTTCCGCGGCCGCACCCGGGCCGAGCTGGAGGGCGTCACCCGCGAGGACGCCCTCGCCCACCCCACCTGGGCCATGGGCCCCGTCATCACGGTGAACAGCGCCACCCTCGTCAACAAGGGCCTGGAGGTCATCGAGGCCCACCTGCTCTACGACATCCCCTTCGACCGGATCGAGGTCGTCGTCCACCCCCAGTCGTACGTCCACTCCATGGTGGAGTTCACCGACGGCTCCACCCTCGCCCAGGCCACCCCGCCCGACATGCGCGGCCCCATCGCCATCGGCATCGGCTGGCCCGAGCGGGTCCCGGACGCGGCCCCCGCCTTCGACTGGAGCCGGGCCTCCACCTGGGAGTTCTTCCCGCTCGACGACGAGGCCTTCCCGTCGGTGAACCTGGCCCGGCACGTCGGCACCCTCGGCGGCACCGCCCCCGCCGTCTTCAACGCCGCCAACGAGGAGTGCGTGGACGCCTTCCTCGCCGGAAAGCTGCCCTTCAACGGAATCATGGATACGGTCACCGCAGTCGTCACCGAGCACGGTGCCCCCGCCGGGGGAACCTCGCTCACGGTGTCGGACGTCCTGGAAGCGGAGACCTGGGCCAGGGCCCGGGCCCGGGAACTCGCGGCGAAGGCAATTGCGGAGGCGCGCGCATGACCACACTCCTGACCGTCCTCGGCATCGTGCTGTTCGCGGTGGGACTCCTCGTCTCCATCGCCTGGCACGAGCTGGGCCACCTGTCCACGGCCAAGCTCTTCGGCATCCGGGTGCCGCAGTACATGGTCGGCTTCGGCCCGACCCTCTGGTCGAGGAAGAAGGGCGAGACGGAGTACGGCATCAAGGCCATCCCGGCCGGCGGCTACATCCGCATGATCGGCATGTTCCCGCCCGGCAAGGACGGCCGGATCGAGGCCCGCTCCACCTCCCCCTGGCGCTCCATGATCGAGGACGCCCGCGAGGCCTCCTTCGAGGAGCTCCAGCCCGGCGACGAGTCCCGGCTCTTCTACACGCGCAAGCCGTGGAAGCGGATCATCGTCATGTTCGCCGGGCCCTTCATGAACCTGGTGCTCGCCGTCCTGCTGTTCTTCGGCAGCGCCATGGCGATCGGCTTCGAGACCCAGACCACCAAGGTCGCCGGCGTCACCAGCTGCGTCATCGACCAGAGCGAGAAGCGCGACACCTGCAAGCCGAGCGACCGCCCGTCGCCCGCCAAGGCGGCCGGCCTGCTCAAGGGCGACCGGATCGTCGCCTTCAACGGCGAACGCGTCTCCGACTGGAACACCCTCTCCGACCGCATCCGCGCCACCACCGGGCGCGCCACCGTCACCGTCCAGCGCGACGGCCAGGAGCTCGACCTCCACGCCACGCTCCTGGAGAACAAGGTCCTCAAGAAGGACGCGGACGGAAACGTCGTCCAGCCCCTCCAGTACGTCTCCGCCGGCTACCTCGGCTTCGAGTCCGGCCGCGAGGTCGTCCCGCTCACCTTCGGCCAGTCCGCCGACCGGATGACCGACCAGCTCCAGGCCGGGGTCCAGTCCGTCATCGCCCTGCCCGGCAAGATCCCGGACCTGTGGAACGCCGCCTTCGGCGACGGCGAGCGCAAGCAGGACTCGCCGGTCGGCGTCGTCGGCGCCGCCCGCATCAGCGGTGAGCTGATGGCCATCGAGGCCCCGCCGCAGACCAGGCTGGTGTTCTTCCTGAACCTGCTGGTCATGTTCAACGTGTCGCTGTTCCTGTTCAACATGCTCCCGCTGCTCCCGCTCGACGGCGGCCACATCGCCGGCGCGCTGTGGGAGTCGATCCGCCGCCACACCGCCCGGATCTTCCGGCGGCCCGACCCGGGCCCCTTCGACGTGGCCAAGCTGATGCCGGCCGCCTACGTCGTGGCGGGCGTCTTCGTCTGCTTCACCCTGCTCGTCCTCGTCGCCGACATCGTCAATCCGGTGAAGCTCACGTGACCCGCCGCGCGGCCGGACCCGTGCGGTGTCCGGCCGCCCGCCCGCGGGGCGGTAATCTCGAAGACCTGAGCCCGATGAACCACACCTTGGGGTTGTACAGCTGATGACCGCGATCTCTCTCGGTATCCCGTCCGTTCCGACGAAGCTCGCCGAGCGGCGCAAGAGCCGCCAGATCCAGGTCGGGTCGGTGGCCGTCGGCGGCGACGCCCCGGTGTCGGTGCAGTCGATGACCACCACCCGCACCTCCGACATCGGCGCCACGCTGCAGCAGATCGCCGAGCTCACCGCCTCCGGCTGCCAGATCGTGCGCGTGGCCTGCCCCACCCAGGACGACGCCGACGCGCTGCCGATCATCGCGAAGAAGTCGCAGATCCCGGTCATCGCCGACATCCACTTCCAGCCGAAGTACGTCTTCGCCGCGATCGACGCCGGCTGCGCCGCGGTCCGCGTGAACCCGGGCAACATCAAGCAGTTCGACGACAAGGTCAAGGAGATCGCCAAGGCCGCCGGCGACGCCGGCGTCCCGATCCGCATCGGCGTCAACGCCGGCTCCCTCGACCGCCGCCTGCTCCAGAAGTACGGCAAGGCCACCCCCGAGGCCCTCGTCGAGTCGGCCCTCTGGGAGGCGTCCCTCTTCGAGGAGCACGGCTTCCAGGACATCAAGATCTCGGTCAAGCACAACGACCCGGTCGTGATGGTCAACGCCTACCGCCAGCTCGCCGCCCAGTGCGACTACCCGCTGCACCTCGGCGTCACCGAGGCCGGCCCCGCCTTCCAGGGCACCATCAAGTCCGCCGTCGCCTTCGGCGCCCTGCTCGCCGAGGGCATCGGCGACACCATCCGGGTCTCCCTCTCCGCCCCGCCGGCCGAGGAGATCAAGGTCGGCATCCAGATCCTGGAGTCCCTGAACCTGCGCCAGCGCCGCCTGGAGATCGTCTCCTGCCCCTCCTGCGGCCGCGCCCAGGTCGACGTCTACAAGCTGGCCGAGGAGGTCACCGCCGGCCTCGACGGCATGACCGTCCCGCTGCGCGTCGCCGTCATGGGCTGCGTCGTCAACGGCCCCGGCGAGGCCCGCGAGGCCGACCTCGGCGTCGCCTCCGGCAACGGCAAGGGCCAGATCTTCGTCAAGGGCGAGGTCATCAAGACCGTCCCCGAGTCGAAGATCGTCGAGACCCTCATCGAGGAAGCCCTCAAGATCGCCGACCAGATGGAGAAGGACGGCGTCGCCTCCGGCGAGCCGACCGTCGCCGTCGCCGGCTGACCGGCTGACTCTCCGGCCCACCGGCACGGTCCCCCGGCCGGCCCTCCGGCCCCTCGGCACGATCCTCCGTACGGTCCTCGGCCGGCCCTCCGTACCGAAACAAGCCCCTCCCGCCACGGGAGGGGCTTCTTTCACACCTCCCCGCCGGCGGGAAGGGGCGGTAAAGTGCCAAGACCAGCAGAACCGTACGGTGAGGCCCCACGTGTTGACGCAATCATCGACGCGGGTCCTCGAACCCGCCGACCTCGGCGCCGCGCTCGCCGTCCTGGACAGCGCCCCCGTCGAGAACGCCTTCGTCACCGCCCGCGTCCAGATCGCCGGCCTCGACCCCTGGCGCCTCGGCGGCGAGATGTGGGGCTGGTACGCCGACGGACAACTGCGCTCCCTGTGCTACTCCGGCGCCAACCTCGTCCCCATCTGCGCCGGCCCCGAAGCCGTCCGCGCCTTCGCCGACCGGGCCCGCCGGGTCGGCCGCCGCTGCTCCTCCATCGTCGGCCCCGCCGAACCCACCGCCCGGCTCTGGAGCCTCCTCGAACCCAGCTGGGGCCCCGCCCGCGACGTCCGCGCCCACCAGCCCCTGATGATCGCCGAGGAACCGTCCGCCACCGTCCCGCCCGACCCGCTCGTCCGCCGGGTCCGCAAGGACGAGATGGACGTGATCATGCCCGCCTGCGTCGCCATGTTCACCGAGGAGGTCGGCATCTCCCCGATGGCCGGCGACGGCGGACTGCTCTACCAGGCCCGCGTCGCCGAACTCGTCGGAGCCGGCCGCTCCTTCGCCCGCATCGAGGACGGCAAGGTCGTCTTCAAGGCCGAGATCGGCGCCGCCACCCGCCAGGCCTGCCAGATCCAGGGCGTCTGGGTCGCCCCCGAACACCGCGGCAAGGGCCTGTCCGAGACCGGCATGGCCGCCGTCCTCCAGTACGCGCTCACCGACATCGCCCCGGTCGTCAGCCTCTACGTCAACGACTACAACACCCCCGCCCGCGCCGCCTACCGCAGGGTCGGCTTCCAGGAGGTCGGCGCCTTCATGAGCGTGCTGTTCTGACCGGCTTGTAGGGTGCGGCGCATGGATGAGCGCATGGATGAGCGCGGGAACGACACCGAGGTCGCGATCGCGCCGGTCGATCTCGCCGCACGGGTCGACGAGGCCCTCGCCGTACAGGCCGTCGCCTTCGGACTCGACGAGACCGAGGTCGCCGTACGCCGCCACATCGTCCTGCGCCACCTGCTCAGCCCCGGCGCCCGCGCCTACGCCGCGACGACCCCCGACGACCGGCTCGTCGGCTTCGTCTACGGGATGCCCAACGACCGCACCCACTGGTGGTCCACCATCGTCGAGCCGTACCTCCGCTCGGAGGGCAACGCCGCCTGGCTCCACGACGCCTTCGTCATCACCGAGCTCCACGTCCACCCCGACTACCAGGGCAGGGGAGTGGGCCGCGCGCTGATCACCACGATCACCGACGGCTCCGACCTCCCGAAGTCGATCCTGTCCGCCATCGACACCGAGAGCCCCGCCCGCGGCCTGTACCGCTCGCTCGGCTACACCGACCTCGCCCGCCGCGTCCACTTCCCGAGCGCGCCCCGCCCGTACGCGGTGATGGGCGCTCCGCTGCCGCTGAAGCGCGCGCACGGCACACGGAACTGATTTCACCGTCCCGGGCCCGCCCGGCTAACCTCCTAGCCATCACCTAAACATCCGGCAGGAGTACGAGAACCATGGCCAACGCACCGGTCCAGCGCATGTCCCAGTTGATGGCGAAGACGCTGCGCGACGACCCGGCCGACGCCGAGGTCCTCAGCCACAAGCTCCTCGTCCGCGCCGGCTACGTCCGCCGCACCGCCGCCGGCATCTGGAGCTGGCTGCCGCTGGGCAAGAAGGTCCTCGCCAACGTCGAGCGGATCGTCCGCGAGGAGATGGACGCCATCGGCGCCCAGGAGGTCTCCCTCCCGGCGCTGCTGCCCCGCGAGCCCTACGAGGCGACCGGCCGCTGGGACGAGTACGGCGCCGAGCTGTTCCGCCTGAAGGACCGCAAGGGCGGCGACTACCTCCTCGGCCCCACCCACGAGGAGATCTTCACCCTGCTGGTGAAGGACCAGTGCTCGTCCTACAAGGACCTGCCGGTGATCCTCTACCAGATCCAGACGAAGTTCCGCGACGAGGCCCGCCCCCGCGCCGGCATCCTGCGCGGGCGCGAGTTCCTCATGAAGGACTCGTACTCCTTCGACCTGGAGGACGAGGGCCTCGCCCACTCCTACGCCCTGCACCGCGAGGCCTACCAGCGCGTCTTCGAGCGCCTCGGCCTCGACTACCGCATCTGCGCCGCCACCGCGGGCGCGATGGGCGGCTCGAAGTCCGAGGAGTTCCTCGCCCCGGCCGAGGCCGGCGAGGACACCTTCGCCGACTGCCCGAACTGCGACTTCGCCGCCAACACCGAGGCCATCGCCTACGAGCTGAAGCCGGTGGACGCCGCCGGTGTGCCCGCCGCCGAGGACATCCCCACCCCGGACACCCCCACCATCGAGACCCTCGCCGCCTCCCTCGGCGTCCCGGCCTCCGCCACGCTCAAGAACCTCCTCGTGAAGGTCGACGGCGAGATCGTCGCCGTGGGCGTGCCCGGTGACCGCGAGGTCGACCTGGGCAAGGTCGAGGCGCACTTCGCGCCCGCGACCGTCGAGATGGTCACCGAGACGGACTTCGCCGAGCGCCGTGACCTCGTCCGCGGCTACGTCGGCCCGCAGGGCCTCGACAAGGTGAAGTACGTCGCCGACCCGCGCGTCGCGCCCGGCACCGCGTGGATCACCGGCGCCAACAAGGAGGGCATGCACGCGAAGAACGTCGTCGCCGGACGTGACTTCGAGGTCGAGGAGTACGTCGACGTCGTCGTCGTCGAGGAGGGCGACCCCTGCCCGAAGTGCGGCACCGGCCTGAAGCTGGACCGCGCCATCGAGATCGGTCACATCTTCCAGCTCGGCCGCAAGTACGCCGACGCGCTCAAGCTCGACGTCCTCGGCCAGAACGGCAAGCCGGTCCGCGTCACCATGGGCTCGTACGGCATCGGCGTCTCCCGCGCCGTCGCCGCGCTCGCCGAGCAGACCGCCGACGACAAGGGCCTGTGCTGGCCCGCCGAGGTGGCCCCCGCCGACGTCCACGTCGTCGCCGCCGGCAAGGCCCTCCAGACCGAGCTGGCCCTCGACGTCTCCGACAAGCTCTCCGCCGCCGGCCTCCGCGTCCTCGTCGACGACCGCGCCGGCGTCTCCCCGGGCGTCAAGTTCACCGACTCCGAACTCATCGGCGTCCCCAAGATCCTCGTCGCGGGCCGCCGGGCGGCCGAGGGCGTCCTGGAACTGAAGGACCGCCGCACGGGCGAGCGCGAGGAACTGACGGTCGACGAGGCGATCGCCCGCCTCAGCGCCTGACGACGCACGGGCCCCGTGCACGGTGCCGGGGAGGTCGGCCTACGGACCCTCCGCCCCCACCGGTGCGGTGCCCACCGGCTACCCGCCCCACCGGTGCGGTGCCCCCGCAGCGCCGGGCCCTGTGCGGTGCTGCGGGCGCTCCGCTCGCCACGGGTGCGGTGCCCACCCGCAGCGCCGGGCCCGTGTCGAGGCTGCGGGCCCTCCGCCGCCCACCGGTGCCGGCCTTACCGGTGCGGCGCCCCCCGCCCCGGCGCGGGGCGCGCCCGTTGCAAGGGCCTTCGCCCACGCCCGTGTGGGCAATCGTCCCGCTGGGGCGGGACGGGTGGGCACACGGGACGGCGCCCATGCGGCGCGTTCCGCACCTGCACCTGCCCGCACCACGAGTGAGCCGCACCAGTGGTGCGGGTCAAGGCGCAGGGAGCCTAGCCCGGCAAGGGGCGCCGTTCCGTGGTGCCCACCCGTTCCGCCTGGAGCTACCCCCGGACGAAGTCTGGGGGAGGAACGAATGCCCACAACGGAGTGGGGCGACGGCCCCGCACGTGGCCGGGGGCAAGGCCCGGACGGGGCGGGGCGGCGGCCCGAAACGGTGCCGCAAGCCCGGAACAGCGGGCCCTGGGCCCGCAAGGCGTCCGGCCACGGGGCTCCACGGGCGGCAGCCAGGACCCGCAGGGGTGCGCGCACCCGGGCGCCCCGCACAAGCCCCCGCTCCCGTCCCGCCAGGGACCCCTCAGCCGCCGCCGTCCTCGTGCGGCGCCGGTTCCACCGAGGTGCCCGTCAGGTCCTCGATCGCGTCCTGGGCCGCCGCCCGCCCCGCCCCGTACGCGTCGCTGCGCGGCGGCACCGTGGGCTCGTGGTACAGGTGGTGCTGCCCCGATCCCGGCCCGGTGGGTGCCGCACGTTCCAGGAAGCGCAGCAGCTCCACCGGGATCGGCAGGACCAGCGTCGAGTTCTTCTCGGCGGCGACCGCCATCACCGTCTGCAGCAGCCGCAGCTGCAGCGCGGACGGCGCGTCCGCCATCTGGTGCGCCGCCTCCGCCAGCTTCTTCGACGCCTGCAGCTCCGCGTCCGCGTTGATCAGCCGCGCCCGACGCTCCCGGTCCGCCTCCGCCTGCCGGGCCATCGACCGCTTCATCGTCTCCGGCAGCGAGACGTCCTTGATCTCGACCCGGTCGATCTGCACGCCCCAGCCGATCGCCGGAGAGTCCAGCATCAGCTCCAGACCCTGGTTGAGCTTCTCCCGGTTCGACAGCAGGTCGTCGAGGTCGCTCTTGCCGATGATCGACCGCAGCGAGGTCTGCGCCATCTGCGAGACGGCGAACTTGTAGTCCTCCACCCGCACCAGCGCCTCGGCCGCGTCGACCACCTTGAAGTAGACGACCGCGTCCACCCGCACCGTCACGTTGTCCCGGGTGATGCCCTCCTGCGCGGGCACGGGCATCGTGACGATCTGCATGTTCACCTTGTGCAGCCGGTCCACGCCGGGAACGATCATCGTGAAGCCGGGCTTGCGCACGTCACCGTGCAACCGCCCGAAGCGGAACACCACGCCCCGTTCGTACTGCTTCACCACGCGCGCGGCGGCACCCACGTACGCCACGGCCGCCGCACCTGCTCCGCCGGCCGCCATCAAGAGCTCTTCGATCATCACGGCCCCCTCGGGGAAGGGTTAAAGCCAGCGTATTCCCCTAAAGCCAGCCCGCGAACTCAAGCAGCAGCTCCGCGTCCGTCCGCCGGCCCGCCGTGAGCGCCCGGGTCGCCGACTCGACCGCGCGGAACAGGGTCCAGCCGCGCAGCCGCTCCCGGTCGAGCTCCAGGGAGTCCGCCAGCTTGTTCACCCGGCGCCGGGCCGCCGACGCGCCGGCCGAGCCGGCCACCAGGTCCTCCACCCGGTCCCGTACCAGCCGCGCGAGGTCGTAGGCGCGCTCGCCCACCAGGGGATCGGGCCCGACCGCGAGCCACGGCGCGCGGTCGCCCGCCAGCACCTTGCCCTGCCGGAAGCAGCCGTGCAGCAGCAGCGTCTCCGCGCCCCCGGCGACCAGCTCGTCACGGGCCGTGAGCGCGGCGGCCACCAGCTCACCGGCCTCGGCGTCGGCCCCGTAGGAGGCCATGGCCGCGGCCTGGCGGGCGGTCCGCTCCGCCACCGACTCGAAGCCGTGGCCCGCCGACGGCTCCACCCAGAGCTTGCGCACCGTCCCGGCGGCCTCCAGGAGGGCCTTCGCCTCCGGCAGCGAGCGCAGCGACACGTCGGGGTGCAGCCGCTCCAGGAGCAGCGCGCCCTCCTCCGTCTCGCCGAGGAGACGGACCGCGCCCCAGCCGTTCCAGTGCGCGAGGGCGTCCCGCTCCAGGTCCGGACGGGTGAATCCGGGCGCGATCTTCACGACGGCGTCGGGGACGAGCACGACGAGGCTGCTGCGCCCGCCGGGGGCCACCACCCGCTCGGTGGCGAGACCGGCGTGCTCCAGCGTGTCCCGGGCGAGCTCCGGGAGCTTTCCGAGCCACTCGGCCGCGGCAGCGTCCCCGTACGTCTCGCCGAGAGCCCGCACCAGTCGCTGCGGCGGTTCGAAACCCATGCGTGCGTTGTTCCTTCGGCTCGGCTCAGGCCCGTTCGGCGAGCCCAGGAAAGGTTACGTCGCTGCCGCGCCAGCGGACCGCCCGCACCGCCGCCTCGCGCAGCGCGGCCGCCGCGTCCCGGCGCAGCGGCCCGTCGGCGGAGCGGACCAGGTCGGAGTAGACGCCCGCGACCCGGTCCTCCAGGACGGCCGCGAGGCGGACGGCGGCGGCGCCGTCGGGCACCGGGAACGGCAGCGCGTAGCCGGCGGCCGCGGCGACCGGTTCGCCGCCCAGGTCCCGCATGGTGCGGCGCAGCGCGTCGCGCCGGGCGCGGTGGGCCTCGTACGCGGCGGTGGCCTCCCCGCGCCGGCCGTCGCCGACGCGGGCGCCGACGACCCCGTAGCCGTACACGGCGGCGTGCTCGGCGGCGAGTGCGGCCTGGGCCGCGTCGAGCGCCGTCATCCCCGGCCCCCTTCGGTCGTAGGAGTCGTCGTCGGAGCGGTCAGCAGGAAGGCGTGGGCCGCGCCGGCGGCGGCGACGGAGGCGAGCAGCCGGGCGTACTCGGGCGGCGCGGTCAGGAGCGCGGCCATGTGGGTGTCGGCGGTCGCCCGTTCGGCGGAGGCGAGCGTCTTCAGCGCCGCCGCCGGATCGGCCGGTACGCGGACGAAGGCGAGCGACCGGGACGGCGACGGGGAACCGGAGGGCGCGGGGGAGCCCGAGGGGGAGGCGGACCCGGGGGAGCCCGGCGCCGGGGCCGTGCCGTCCTCGCCCAGCGCCTTCACATGGGCCGCCACCGAGGCCCGCAGCGGCGCGAGCCGGTCCGCGAGCGCCGGGTGCCCGGAGACGACCGCGTCGTAGCGGAGCAGCAGGTCCCGGCTGGCGTTCGCCGAACGGGTGCGCAGGGCCGCCTCCGCGGCCGCCGCCCGATCGGCCGCACCGGGCTTCCTCGGTCCGTCGTTCCCGCCGGACGTACAGCCCGCGAGGGTCACCGCCGCGCCCGCCGCGAGGAGCGCGCGCCTGCCCACTGTCGTCACGCCTACTCCCTCGCGTGTTCGAACGACTCGAAGATCACCGCAGGCGAGCGTACCCGCGGCCCCCGGCCCGGTGGACGGCAACACCCTCCTGGACCGGATACCCTTTGGTCTGACACGCGACGAACCCACAACAGCACACGCGGCCGAGGAGTCACCCGGATGAGCACCACCCAGAGCGAACGGCTGCGCGGTCTTCTGGAGCCGCTCGTTCACGCGAAGGACCTCGACCTCGAGGAGATCGAGGTGTCCCGGGCCGGCCGCCGAGGACTGCTGAGGGTCATCGTCGATTCGGACGAGGGCGTCGAGCTGGACGCCTGCGCCGAGCTGAGCCGCGTGATCTCCGAGAAGCTGGACGAGACCGACGCGATGGGCGAGGGCGAGTACGTCCTCGAAGTCAGCTCGCCGGGCGCCGACCGCCCGCTCACCCAGCACCGCCACTACGTGCGCGCCACCGGCCGTCTCGTGAAGCTGCAGCTGACGCCCGAGGCGGGCGGCGGCGAGCTCGTCACGCGCGTTCTCGCCGTGGACGAGGACGGTCTGGACACCGAGGTGCCGGGCGTGAAGGGCCGCAAGGCCACCGCCCGCCGCGTGGAGTTCTCCGAGATCGCGAAGGCGCGTGTCGAGATCGAGTTCAACCGCAAGGACAAGAAGGAAGAGGAGGCGTAGCCGTGGACATCGACGTGAAGCTCCTGAAGGGCTTGGCGCAGGAGAAGGAAATCTCCTTCGAGATGCTGGTCGAGGCGATCGAGTCGGCCCTCCTCATCGCGTACCACCGGACCCCCTCCGCGCGGCGCCACGCGCGCGTGGAGCTGGACCGGCACACCGGTCACGTGACGGTGTGGGCGAAGGAAGACCCCTCCGAGCTGGAGGAGGGTCAGCAGCCGAAGGAGTTCGACGACACGCCGTCGGACTTCGGCCGGATCGCCGCGAGCACCGCCCGCCAGGTCATCCAGCAGCGGCTGCGGGACGCCGAGAACGACGTCACCTTCGGCGAGTACGCCCGCCGCGAGGGCGACATCGTGGCCGGCCAGGTGCAGCAGGGCAAGGACCCGAAGAACGTCCTGGTCAAGCTGGACGACAAGCTGGAGGCCATCCTGCCGGTGCAGGAGCAGGTGCCCGGCGAGGAGTACACGCACGGTCTGCGGCTGCGCACGTACGTCGTACGGGTGGCCAAGGGCGTCCGCGGCCCGTCCGTCACCCTGTCGCGCACGCACCCCAATCTGGTGAAGAAGCTCTTCGCCCTGGAGGTGCCGGAGATCGCCGACGGTTCCGTCGAGATCGCGGCCATCGCCCGTGAGGCCGGTCACCGCACCAAGATCGCCGTCCGTTCCACCCGTTCGGGCCTGAACGCCAAGGGCGCCTGCATCGGCCCCATGGGCGCCCGGGTGCGCAACGTGATGGCGGAGCTGCTCGGCGAGAAGATCGACATCGTCGACTGGTCGGACGACCCGGCCGAGATGGTGGCGAACGCCCTGTCTCCGGCGCGGGTCTCCAAGGTCGAGATCGTCGACCTCGCCGCCCGTTCGGCCCGGGTGACGGTGCCCGACTACCAGCTCTCGCTGGCCATCGGCAAGGAGGGCCAGAACGCCCGTCTGGCCGCGCGGCTCACCGGCTGGCGGATCGACATCCGGCCCGACACCGAGCAGCAGGACGACGCCGCCCACTGATTCTTTTTGGCCAACGACTGTTCGATTTTTGCCCCGAACGGGTGAGGTCGGTACGGGGAGGTAGACTTAAGCGTGTCTGGCCGGACGCATGCCCGCGCGTGCCCTGAGCGAACCTGTGTGGGATGCCGGGAGCGAGCGGCCAAGAGCGATCTGCTGCGGATCGTGATGAACAAGGACGAGTGCGTCCCGGATCATCGCGGTACGCTGCCCGGCCGGGGTGCTTATCTGCACCCCGCCTCGGTCTGTCTCGACCTGGCGGTGCGTCGCCGGGCGTTCCCGAGGGCCTTCAGGGTCCAGGGACCGCTCGACACGACGGCGCTTCGCGAACATGTCGAGCAGGCGGCACCGTAGAGATGTACGGCACGAAGAAGTACGGCACGGAACCCCGTGCGGTCAGGTACCTCGCGAGTTGGAAGTAGGTCGAGATTGCGATGAGCACTCGATGAGTACGCGATGAGTACGCCCATGAAGTAGCGACGGTCCGGCGGTAACCGGACCTCAAAGGAGCGAAGTGGCTAAGGTCCGGGTATACGAACTCGCCAAGGAGTTCGGTGTGGAGAGCAAGGTCGTCATGGCCAAGCTCCAAGAACTCGGTGAGTTCGTCCGTTCGGCGTCCTCGACGATCGAGGCGCCGGTCGTGCGCAAGTTGACTGATGCACTGCAGGGTCCCGGCGGCAACGCCGGCAAGACCTCTGCGAAGCCGGGTGCGCCCCGCAAGGCGACGCCCGCCCCCAAGCCGGCCCCGGCGCCCTCCCCGGCGCAGGCCGCACGTCCGGCCGCCCCCAAGCCTGGCGCGCCCACCCCGGCGCCCAAGCCCGCGGCGGCCGAGAAGTCCACCCCGGCAGCGGCGCCCGCCGCCCCGGGCAACCGTCCGACCCCGGGTCCGAGGCCCGCGGCTCCCGCGCCCAAGCCGGCGCCGGCCGCCCCGGCTCCGACCACCCCGGAGTTCACCGCGCCTCCGTCGGCCCCGGCCGCCGGTCCGCGCCCCGGCGCGGCCCCCGGTCCGCGCCCGACCGGCGCCCGCCCGGGCCAGCAGGCTCCGCGTCCCGGTCAGCAGGCTCCCCGTCCCGGCGGCCAGCAGGCCCCGCGTCCGGGTGCCCGTCCGGCCGGTCCCCGTCCGGGCAACAACCCCTTCACCTCCGGCGGCTCCACCGGCATGGCGCGTCCGCAGACGCCCCGTCCGGGTGGCGGCGCGCCGCGTCCCGGCGGCCAGGGTGCCGTTCCGGGCGCTCCGCGTCCGCAGGGTCCCGGGTCCGTTCCCGGCGCCCCGCGTCCGCAGGGCCAGGGTGCGCGTCCGACCCCCGGTGGCATGCCCCGTCCGCAGGCTCCCCGTCCGGGCGGCGCGCCCGGCGGTAACCGTCCGAACCCGGGCATGATGCCGCAGCGTCCCGCTGCCGGCCCGCGTCCGGGCCCCGGCGGCCGTGGCCCGGGTGGCCCCGGTGGCCGTCCCGGCGGTCCCGGTGGCGGCGGCGGTCGTCCCGGCTTCGCCGGTCGTCCGGCCGGTCCCGGCGGCGGTGGCGGCGGCTTCGCCGGCCGTCCCGGCGGTCCGGGTGGCGGCGGCGGTCGTCCGGGTGGTCCCGGCGGCGGTGGCGGCGGCTTCGGCGGTCGTCCCGGCGGCTTCGGCGGCCGTCCCGGCGGCCCCGGTGGCCGTGGTGGCACGCAGGGCGCCTTCGGCCGTCCCGGCGGCCCCGCGCGTCGCGGTCGCAAGTCGAAGCGGCAGAGGCGCCAGGAGTACGAGGCCATGCAGGCCCCGTCCGTGGGCGGCGTGATGCTGCCTCGCGGCAACGGCGAGACCATTCGCCTGTCGCGCGGTGCGTCCCTCACCGACTTCGCGGAGAAGATCAACGCCAACCCGGCGTCGCTCGTCGCGGTCATGATGAACCTCGGCGAGATGGTCACGGCCACGCAGTCCGTCTCCGACGAGACGCTGCAGCTCCTCGGCGACGAGATGAACTACACCGTTCAGATCGTCTCGCCGGAGGAGGAGGACCGTGAGCTGCTCGAGTCCTTCGACATCGAGTTCGGCGAGGACGAGGGCGGCGAGGACGAGCTGGTCTCCCGTCCGCCGGTCGTGACCGTCATGGGTCACGTCGACCACGGTAAGACCCGACTCCTCGACGCCATCCGCAAGACCAACGTGGTCGCGGGCGAGGCCGGTGGCATCACCCAGCACATCGGTGCCTACCAGGTCGCCACCCGCGTCAACGACGAGGACCGGGCCATCACCTTCATCGACACCCCGGGTCACGAGGCGTTCACCGCCATGCGTGCCCGTGGTGCGAAGTCGACCGACATCGCGATCCTCGTGGTGGCGGCCAACGACGGTGTGATGCCCCAGACGATCGAGGCGCTGAACCACGCCAAGGCGGCCGACGTGCCGATCGTGGTCGCGGTCAACAAGATCGACGTCGAGGGCGCGGACCCGACCAAGGTGCGCGGTCAGCTGACCGAGTTCGGTCTGGTCGCGGAGGAGTACGGCGGCGACACCATGTTCGTCGACATCTCCGCCAAGCAGGGCCTGAACATCGACAAGCTGCTCGAGGCCGTCGTCCTGACCGCCGACGCCGCCCTGGACCTCCGGGCCAACCCGAACCAGGACGCGCAGGGCATCGCGATCGAGTCCCACCTCGACCGCGGCCGCGGTGCGGTCTCGACCGTCCTCGTCCAGCGCGGAACGCTGCGCATCGGCGACACGATGGTCGTCGGCGACGCGTACGGCCGTGTCCGGGCCATGCTCGACGACAAGGGCAACAACGTCGAGGAGGCGACCCCGTCGACTCCGGTCCTGGTCCTGGGTCTCACCAACGTCCCGGGCGCCGGCGACAACTTCCTCGTCGTCGACGAGGACCGCACGGCCCGCCAGATCGCCGAGAAGCGCGCCGCGCGGGAGCGCAACGCCGCCTTCGCCAAGCGCGTCCGCCGCGTGTCCCTCGAGGACCTCGACAAGGTGCTCAAGGCCGGTCAGGTCCAGGAACTCAACCTCATCATCAAGGGCGACGCGTCCGGTGCGGTCGAGGCTCTCGAGTCCTCGCTGCTCCAGCTCGACGTCGGTGAAGAGGTCGACATCCGCGTCCTGCACCGCGGTGTGGGTGCGGTCACCGAGTCCGACATCGACCTGGCCATGGGCTCCGACGCCATCGTCATCGGCTACAACGTCCGCGCGGCCGGCCGTGCCGCGCAGATGGCGGAGCGCGAGGGCGTCGACGTCCGGTACTACTCGGTCATCTACCAGGCGATCGAGGAGATCGAGGCGGCGCTCAAGGGCCTCCTCAAGCCGGAGTACGAAGAGGTCGAGCTCGGTACGGCGGAGATCCGCGAGGTCTTCCGCTCGTCCAAGCTGGGCAACATCGCCGGTGTCCTCATCCGCTCCGGCGAGGTCAAGCGCAACACCAAGGCGCGCCTCATCCGCGACGGCAAGGTCGTGGCCGAGAACCTCAACATCGAGGGTCTGCGCCGCTTCAAGGACGACGTCACCGAGATCCGCGAGGGCTTCGAGGGTGGTATCAACCTCGGAAACTTCAACGACATCAAGGTCGACGACGTCATCGCGACCTACGAGATGCGCGAGAAGCCGCGCTCGTAACGCACAGCGCGACAACCGGGGCCGGTCGGCGGGAGTATTTCCGTCGATCGGCCCCGGCCGTTGCGTGTACGGTTTTGATGTTCCTTCCGGGCCGTCGCCCGGCAGGCCGTCGAACCCGAACCGGCGGGACATCCGGCACCACATGTACGTGGGGACTCTGTCCTTCGATCTGCTCCTCGGCGACGTTCATTCGTTGAAGGAGAAACGCTCCGTCGTCCGGCCCATCGTCGCCGAGCTCCAGCGCAAGTTCTCCGTGAGCGCGGCCGAGGTGGGCGACCAGGACCTCCATCGCAGGGCCCGTGTGGGGGTCGCGCTGGTCGCCGGGGACGCGGGATTCGTGTCGGACGTGCTCGACCGCTGTGAGCGGCTGGTCGCGGCCCGGCCCGAGGTGGAGCTGCTGTCGGTGCGCCGCAGACTCCACACTGATGAAGACTGAACGAGCAAGGCAAAGAAGGAGAAGGACCAGTGGCCGACAACGCGCGGGCGAAGAAACTGGCGGACCTCATCCGGGAGGTGGTCGCCGAGAAGCTGCAGCGCGGCATCAAGGACCCGCGCCTGGGTACGCACGTGACCATCACGGACACCCGCGTCACCGGTGACCTGCGGGAGGCCACGGTCTTCTACACGGTCTACGGCGACGAGGAGGAACGGGCCAGCGCCGCCGCCGGCCTGGAGAGCGCCAAGGGCATCCTGCGCTCGGCCGTCGGCCGGGCCGCGGGCACCAAGTTCACCCCGACGCTCACCTTCGTGGCCGACGCCCTCCCGGAGACCGCCCGGAACATCGAGGACCTCCTCGACCAGGCGCGGGCCTCCGACGCCAAGGTGCGCGAGGCGTCCTCGGGCGCCACGTTCGCCGGCGACGCCGACCCGTACAAGAAGCCCGGCGAGGACGAAGCCGCCGAATGAGCAAGGCAACCACCACCACGCCCGACGGCCTTGTCATCGTCGACAAGCCGTCGGGCTTCACTTCGCACGACGTCGTCGCCAAGATGCGCGGGATCGCCAGGACCCGCCGGGTCGGGCACGCCGGCACGCTCGACCCCATGGCCACGGGCGTCCTCGTCCTCGGCGTCGAGCGGGCGACCAAGCTGCTCGGTCACCTCGCGCTGACCGAGAAGGAGTACCTGGGCACGATCCGCCTCGGGCAGACCACGATCACCGACGACGCCGAGGGCGAGATCACGGCGTCGGTCGACGCGTCGAAGGTCACCCGCGAGCGGATCGACGCGGGCGTGGCCGAGCTCACCGGCGACATCATGCAGGTGCCGTCGAAGGTCTCCGCCATCAAGATCGACGGCAAGCGGTCCTACGCGCGCGTGCGCGGCGGCGAGGAGTTCGAGATCCCGGCCCGGCCGGTCACCGTCTCCTCCTTCCAGGTGTACGACGTGCGGGAGGCCACCGCCGAGGACGGCACCCCGGTTGTCGACCTCGTCGTCTCCGTCGTCTGCTCCTCCGGCACCTACATCCGGGCGCTCGCCCGCGACCTGGGCGCCGGACTGGGCGTGGGCGGCCATCTGACCGCCCTGCGCCGCACCCGGGTCGGCCCGTACAAGCTGGACGCGGCCCGCACCCTGGACCAGCTCCAGGAGGAGCTGACGGTCATGCCGGTCGCCGAGGCGGCCGCGGCGGCGTTCCCGCGCTGGGACGTCGACGAGAGGCGGGCGCGCCTGCTGCTGAACGGCGTCCGCCTGGAGATGCCGGAGTACCCGGCCGGCCCGGTCGCGGTCTTCGGCCCGGACGGGCGGCTCCTCGCCCTGGTCGAGGCGCAGCGGGGCAAGGCGAAGAGCCTGGCCGTCTTCGGCTGAGCCGTAGCGCGGCCGTCGGGCTCGTGGGCGGGGCACCCCTGGGGGTGCCCCGCCCCTCTTTTCTCCCTCCTTCACCCCTTCGGGCGGGCGCTCGAAGTGAACGGGGGGAGCGCGAGGGGGCGCGTTCGGCAGGTGCACTGCCCCGGTGATCACCGGACGCCTACCGTCGAACCATGGGGAGCGGGAACCGGACGACGCTGGTACGGATCGAGGATCCGTCCGGCCGGTCCGTCGGCACCGGATTCCTCGTCGACCACCACGGCACCGTCCTCACCGGCCACGAGGTCGTCGCCGGCGCCGGCCCCGAAGG
This sequence comes from Streptomyces sp. NPDC126499, assembly GCF_040302485.1. Lineage (NCBI taxonomy): Bacteria > Bacillati > Actinomycetota > Actinomycetes > Kitasatosporales > Streptomycetaceae > Streptomyces > Streptomyces sp. NPDC126499. The sequence continues at coordinate 28,700 of NZ_JBEOUO010000031.1, forward strand.
CCTGCTGCTGCGCGCCCCCGGCGGCCGAAGCGTCCATGTCGCGCCCGCCGCCATCACCCCGCTGCCCGACAGCGGGCTCGCCGTCGTCCGCACCGAGGGCCTGGACGCCCGCCCGCTGCCGCTGTCCACCCGGCAGGACCTCGAACCGGGTACGTACGTGCGGATCGAGGCCCACGGCTGGCGCGAGGCGCGCGTGCTCGGGGCCACCGCCGGACCCGCGCTCGAACTCGCCATCGGCACCGAGGGCGCCGAGGCCCTGCGCGAGGGCGGACCCGCCGCCGGCGGCCCCGTTCTCGACCCCGTCACCGGAGCCGTCCTCGCCGTCCTCGGCACCGCCCGGCACGGCGACCGGCGCGCCGCCGGCCACGCCCTGCCGATCCCGCCCGCCGGCCCGCTCGCCCCGCTCCTGCGACGCAACGCCGTCACCGTCCCCTGCTACGGTCGCGACCTCAACCCGGCCGGCGTCCTGGAGCTCACCGCCACCACGACCGGGACCCACGAGGACCTCCCGCCCGCCCGCGTCCACGACGACGGCACCACCCCGGTCCTCGCCGTCGTCGGCGCCCCCGGCACCGGCCGCAGCACCGCCCTCGCCAACCTGGCCGCGGCCCGCGCCCACGGGCCGGAGCCCGAGCCCACCGTCTGGCTGCGCGGCGCCGACCTGCGCGCCGACGACCGCTGCGTCGCCGACGCCATCGGCCGCGCCCTGCGCCGGGCCGGGCGGGTCGCCGCCGCCTCCGGCACCCCGGGCGACCCCGCCGCCGTCACCCCCGAACAGGCCGCCGCCCACGGCCCCCTCCTCGTCCTCCTCGACGGCCCCGAGGAGATGCCGCCGCACCTCGCCCACCGCCTCGCCGCCTGGACCACCGCCACCGAACGGTGGCTCGCGGAGCACGGCGCCCGCCTCGTCGTCGCCTGCCGCCCCGAACACTGGGAGCAGGCCCGCGGGCTGTACGAGGCCGAGCCCCGGGCCGTCGTCCTCGACGACCTCACCGAGGCGGAGGCCGCCGAGGCCCGGCGGCGCCACGGCGTCCCCGACGACGCCATCGCCGAGGAGGACGCCCGCCACCCCCTCGCCCTGCGGCTCCTCGGCGAGCTCCGGGCGGCCACACGGGGCGACCTGCCCGGGCGGCCCGACCGGCACCAGATCTTCCAGGCCCACCTGGACCTGATGTGCCTGCGCGTCGCCGTACGCATCGCCGCCGCCCAGCGCCCCGTCCTGCGCGGCACCGCCGTACGCCGCCTCGCCGCCCGCGTCAGCGGCCAGGTCCACGAGGCCGCCCGCCGCTGCCTCGGACCCGGCCAGGGCGAACTGGACCGCGCCTCCTTCGAGGAGCTCTTCCCCTGGCGCACCGGCTGGGCCTCCGCCGTCCTCACCGAGTCCCTCCTCGTCCCGGCGGGCGCCGGCTACCGCTTCTGCCACGAGGAGGTCGCCGACTGGCTCCAGGGCACCCACCTCGACATCGACCGCGCCCTCGACAGCCTGATCCACCACCCGGCCCCCCTCCCCGTCCCCCGCCACCGCATCGGCCCCGTCCTCCAGTCCCTCCACCACCTCCACCACGACGACGGCCCGACGGGCCTGACCCCGCGGCTCATGCGCCTGGTGGACGCGCTGGAGGAGTTCGCGGGGCGTGCGGGTGCGGGTGCGAGTGCGGGGTGGGACGGCGGGGCGACGGAGGGGGCGGAGGGGCCCGTGACCGGGGCGGCCGTGGGGTGGTCGGTGGGGCTGGGGGCGCCTGGGGTGCCGGGGTCCGTGGCCGGGGCGGGAGGCGTGTCCAGTGCGCCTCTGGCCCCAGGGTCCGTGACCGGGGCGGGGCCACTGGTCGCCCCGGGGGCACCTGGCTGGGCGGTGGCCGCGCCGGAGGCGCCCGATGACCCACCGTCCGCTCCCGTCCCAGGGGCCTCGGGAGCTCCTTGGGCCCCCTGGACGGGAGGTTCCTCGGGCCCGCCTGCCGCTCCGTCCCCCGCCACGGGCCGGGGGCCCTTGGCCGTTCCTCCGGCCCGGGGCCGTCACCGGGCGGGTCCGGCGCCGACGGGTGCGACCGGACCAGGACGGCCGGAAGCCGACCAGGCCGAGGCGTGGCGCGACGGTCCGGGCCGGTCCGGGACCCACCCGCCTGACCGCCCTTCCGGCGCGGTGGGACGCGGGCCGGGCCCGGAATCCGATGCCGGGGTATGGGCGCCGCGCGCCTTCGGCGGTACCGATTCGGTCCCGATCGGCGGCGGCGTGCCGTCCGCCGGGGCCGCAAGGACGAGGGGCCGGCCTGCGGCCGGCGGGCCGGACGGCGGGGGGCAGAGCGGCACGGACCCCGCGGATGCGGCGTGGACCTCCGGCGCGGAGGCGGGGGCGGCGCTGAAGGCCGCCCACCCGACCGAGGCTGCCGACGAGGCCCCGGCAGGAGCCTGGTACAGCGCGAGCGGGGACGGCTCCCTGAGGCCGGGTCCGGGGCCGGGGACGGGGACGGGGGTGGTCGCGCCGCGTGGCGCCGTCACCCCGGTGCCCGCATCCGCAGACGACTCGGGGGCGGGGCCTGCGCCCGTACCGACGTCGGGGGAGCCCGGAGGCGCAGCCCTGGCTATGGAGACCACCGCCTGGGCGCGGGCTGCCGGAGCACCGCCCGCGCCCGGAGGCGCCCCGGTGTTGGCGGAGAGCGCACACCCGGGGGCCTGGGCCGCGGGCGCGTGGGGTTTTGCGGCGGCCGCCCCGGCGGGTACGTCCGGCGCGCCCCGAGGCGCAGCCCCGGCGACGGACAGCGCACATCCGGCCTGGGGCGCGGGCGCGGGCGCGGTCGCGTGGGGTTCCGCGGCGCCCGTCCCGGCGGGTACGTCCGGCGCGCCCCGAGGCGCAGCCTCGGGCATCGACCGGGTGTGGCCCGAGGACGCCGCTCCCGGTACGGCGCCCGTGGGGCCTGCCTCCGGGCAGCGGGCGGCCGCCGACGATCCGGCAGGGCGGCCCGGACCCGGCGCGGCCGTGGCACCGTGTGGTGTCGTCCCGCCCGGGTCGGGATCCGAGGGCGATCCCCTCGGACGCGAAGCGGTGTGGGCTTCGGCCGGGCCCGTCCCTGACGGACGCGCAGGCGCGGTGCCCCGGGCCAGGGAGGCGACGCAAGCGGCGAGGACGGCCGGCACGACGCCGATGCCGCCTGGCGTCGGTGGCGGTGCGCACGCGGCACTGCCCGAGGCAGACCTCCGGCAGCGGACGGCAGGCGACGGGGCCGTGGCCCAGGGCGGCGTCACCCCGCCAGGGACGGGGTCCCGGGGTGCGCCGGTCGGCGACGCAGCGGTGTGGGTCTCGGCCGGACCTGTCCTGCCGGTGTCGGCCGCTGACGAACGTGCGGGCACGGCGCCCCGCGCTGCGGACACCGCGCCCGCGGCATGGGCCGCCGATGCGGCGACCTGGACTTCGGCCGGGCCTGTCGCGGCGGCGCCCGCCCCTGGACGCCCAGGCGCGGTGTTCCGCACTACGGGCACGGCGCCTCCGGCGGGGGCTGCCAGGGCAGAGGGATGGGCTCCGGCCACCACGGAGACCGGACACCCTGCCGGGCTCACCTCAGCGGGGCCTGGCTTCGGCGAGAGCGGACACGCGGCTGAGGACGGCCTGCGGCAGGGGCCGGCCGCCGAAGGTCCGGCAGGGCGGGGACCGGTGGCGCCGCATGGCCTTGCCACGCCGGGCGTAGCCTCCGGCGCGCCCGGAGACGCAGACCCTGCCACAGGCTCCCCGTACCAGGCCTGGGCCGCCGGTGCGGTGGCCTGGGACTCGGCGGCGCCCGTGCCCGGCGCTCCTGGAGCCGCAGGCCCCGCCACGGACACCCCGTATCAGGCATGGGCCGCCGGTGCGGTGGGCTGGGACTCGGCGGCGCCCGTGCCTGGCGTTCCTGGAGACGCAGGCCCCGCCACGGACACCCCGTATCAGGCATGGGCCGCCGGTGCGGCGGCCTGGGACGCGCCCGCGCCCGGCGCGCCCGCAGCCGCAGGCCCCGCCACGGACACCCCGTATCAGGCATGGGCCGCCGGTGCGGCGGCCTGGGACTCGGCGGCGCCCGCGCCCGGCGTGCCCGGAGCCGCAGGCCCCGCCACGGACATCGCAGACGCGGTGAGTGCCGCCGGTGCGGCGGCCTGGGACGCGCCCGCGCCCGGGGCGCCCGCAGCCGCAGGCCCCGCCACGGACACCCCGTATCAGGCATGGGCTACCGGCGCGGCGGCCTGGGACTCGGCGGCGCCCGGCGTGCCCGGAGCCGCAGGCCCCGTCACGGACACCTCGTACCAGACAGGGGTTGCCGACTCGCCCGCGCCCGCGTCTGCCCTGCCCCGAGCCGCTGCCCCCGCCACGGACACCCCGCCCCAGGACCTGGCCCCCGGTGCGGCCGCCGGCCGGCCGGGGACTGCCGGGGGCTTCCGGCAGAGGGCGGCAGCAGCGGCCCCCCGGGACATCGCCACGCCCCAGCCCGCGTCCGCTTCCGGTGGGCCCGTCCCGGTGGGTCCTTCCTTCGGTCCGCTCCGAGGCGCCGAGCCTCCCGTGCGGGTCCCCCGGCCCCGTACGGCGGTGGTGGGCATGCGCGCCGAAGGGGTGTGGTGGGCCTCGCGGTTGCTGCGTGGGGTGCTCGGGCAGGTGCGGGACGCGCGGCCGTATCTGGCCGTGGTGCGGCGGCTCGCCGATCTCGTGGGCGCGGGCGCGGTGCACGGGTTCGGGGTGGAGTTCTGGGGCGGGCTGCGGGTCGGGGAGGGCGAAGGGCTCGATCTGCTGCGGCGGCTCGTGGTCGCCGACCCCCCGCCCGCCACGCGCGGCCCCCGGTTCCTCGACCCGGCCGCCGACCCCCCGCCCGCCACGCGCGGCCCCCGGTTCCTCGACCTCGCCGCCGCGCGGCTCGTCGCCGACCCGCGCGGCGTGCAGCCCCTGCTGTGCCGGTGGTTCGGGGACGAGCGGCCCCTCGTGGCCGCGCCCGGGGCCACCGTCGGCACCGCCGCCCAGGCGCTCCTGCACACCCACCGGTCGCTCGCCGTGGACGACCTCTGCGAGGCCCTGGTCGCCACCGCGCACCCGCTCGCCGAAGGGCTCCTCGCGGCGCTCGCCGAGGACGAGCCGGCGGCGGTGTGCCGGGCCGTCGACCGGTGGGCGCACGACGACGGCCGGCCCGAGCGGCGCGCGGCGGCAGCGGCGTACGGGACCCTCGTCGCCCCGCACGCCACGGACCCCGCCGACCGCGGCACCCTGCGCTACGCGGCCCTCGCCCTGCTCGCCCGCCCCGACGACCGCCCCCTGCACGGCGCCGCCCTCGGGCTGCTGCTCCGCGACCCGGACGTGCGCGGCCGGTTCCTGCCGCGCGCGGTCGCCGACCCGGGGGTGCCCGTGGACGCCCTCGCCGCCGCGCTGCCCAGTCACCCCGAACCGGTCCTCGACGCCTTCCGGGCCCGGCTCGACGGCCCCGACGCCGCACCCGTCCTGCGTGCCCTCGCCGAGGTCGACACGCCCCGCCTCGCGCGCCGCGCGGCCGGCCTCGTCGCCGAGTACGCCGAACGGCACCCGGAGGGTGCCCCGCTGGTCGCCGCCTTCGTCGACCGCCGCCTCGAAGAGGGGCCCGAGGCCCGCTGCGTCCTGCACCCCCTGGTGATCCGTCTCCTGACGCTCCCGGCGACCCGGGCCGCCCTCGCTCCCGTCCTGGCCGCCCCCGGCACCGGCGCCTCACGCTTCCTGCGCACAGAGCTGTGCGCCGAACTCCGAGACATGGCCAACACCATGCCGATGCCTACGAAGCCGCATGCTCATGGCAGTCTTAGACCTGCGCCAACAGGCGTACACGCGGACATGGGTACAGGCGGACGAGGAGCGGTCACAGTGCAGCGCTGGCGTGGCTTGGAGGACATTCCCCAGGACTGGGGGCGCAGCGTCGTCACCATCGGCTCCTACGACGGCGTGCACCGCGGGCACCAGCTGATCATCGGCCGGGCCGTGGAGCGCGCCCGCGAACTGGGCATCCCCTCGGTGGTCGTCACCTTCGACCCGCACCCCTCCGAGGTCGTCCGCCCCGGCAGCCACCCGCCGCTGCTCGCCCCGCACCACCGGCGGGCCGAGCTGATGGCCGAGCTCGGCGTGGACGCGGTGCTGATCCTGCCGTTCACGGCGGAGTTCTCGCAGCTGTCCCCGGCGGACTTCATCGTCAAGGTGCTCGTCGACAAGCTGCACGCCAAGCGCGTGATCGAGGGCCCCAACTTCCGCTTCGGCCACCGGGCCGCCGGCAACGTCGACTTCCTGGCCGAGCTCGGCGCCACGTACGACTACGACGTCGAGGTGATCGACCTCCGGGTGAGCGGCACCGCCGGCGGCGGGCAGCCGTTCTCCTCGACGCTCGCCCGCCGGCTCGTCGCCGAGGGCGACATGGCGGGCGCCGCCGAGATCCTGGGCCGCCCGCACCGCGTCGAGGGCATCGTCGTGCGCGGCGCCCAGCGCGGCCGCGAGCTCGGCTTCCCGACGGCCAACGTCGAGACCCTGCCGCACACCGCGATCCCCGCCGACGGCGTCTACGCGGGCTGGCTGACCGCCGACGGCGAGCGGATGCCCGCCGCGATCTCGGTGGGCACCAACCCGCAGTTCGACGGCACGGAGCGGACCGTGGAGGCGTACGCGATCGACCGCGAGGGCCTCGACCTGTACGGCCTGCACGTGACCGTCGACTTCCTCGCCTACGTCCGCGGGATGCTCAAGTTCGACACCCTCGACGACCTGCTCGCGGCGATGGCCGACGACGTCGAGAAGTGCCGTGAGCTGACGGCCGCCTACGACCGGGGCGAGCGCCCGGTCACCACGTGACCGCCCGTCATCCGGCGACCGTCATCCCGTGACCGTCATCCCGTGACCGTCACCACGTGACCCACAGCTCCTTGGGCCCGCGGATCAGGCCCTTGGACTGGAACACCGTGTCCTCGGGGCGGCCCGCGAGCCGCAGCTCCGGATAGCGGGTGAGCAGCGTCGAGAGCATCACCTCGGACTCCATCCGGGTCAGCATCGCGCCCATGCAGTGGTGCGGCCCGTGGCCGAAGGAGACGTGCCCGACACCCGTACGGTCGAAGTCGACGGTGTGCGGGTCCTCGAACACCTCCGGGTCGCGGTTGGCGGCCAGGTAGGAGGCGTACACCGCCTCGCCCGCGCGGATCAGCACCCCGCCGACCTCCACGTCCTCCAGGGCGATCCGGGGCAGGCCGACGCCGTTGCGGTGCGGGATCCAGCGCAGCAGCTCGTCCACGGCCTGCGGCAGCAGCTCCGGTTCGGCGCGCAGCCGGGCGGTCAGGTCCGGCCGGGTGAGCAGCAGGTAGACCATGTTGGCGCTGTTGTTCCGTACCGCGTGCGCGCCGCTGATCAGGATCGCCATGGCGAGCGACACGGCCTCGTCGACGTCGACGCGGCCCTCGGCCAGGGACTCGGCGAGCACGCCGGCCAGGTCGTCGGACGGCTCGGCCCCGCGCTGTTCGAGGAGCCGGGAGATGTAGCCGTGGATCTGGGCCTTCGCCGCCCGGCTGCTCTCCGGGCCGGGCCCCGAGGACAGGATCAGATCCGGCCAGGAGGCGAGCTCGGCCCGGTCCTCCTCGGGGATGCCGAGCAGGTCGCACACCACCGCCATCGGCAGTGGGCCGTGCAGGTGCCTCATCAGGTCGGCGGGACGCCCCGCCCGCTCCATGGCGTCGAGGAGCCGGTCGGTGGTCGCCTGGGCGAGCGGGCGCAGCCGTTTGGTCGACTGCCCGGTGAACGCCTTCGTCACCGCCTTGCGCAGCTGGGTGTGGTACGGCGGATCGGCGTAGTTGAGCGCCGCCTTGGAGGCCACCATGTGGCCCGTCATCCCGGTCACCTGGCGTTCCAGCAGGGCCGTCCGGCTGAACCGCGGGTCCGAGGTCACCGCACGGACGTCGTCGTACCGGGTGACCAGCCACGCCTCGTGATCCGCGCCGAACGGCAGCCGGATCCGGGCGACGGGCTCGTCATGGAGCAGTTCGAGCAGCAGCGGGTCGAAGTCGAGGGCCGGCAGGTCTTCGACCGCCCAGGTGCGGACCGGCCGGGACCCGGCCGTCGGGGCCTGGGCGGGGGCCTGGGCCGGGGGAGGGGCCGCCGGGGGCGGGGAGGTGGTGGGTTCGGAGGTCATGAGAGGGCTGTTCCCGGCGGGGCCCGACGGCGACACGCCGAGCGCCGACAGCCCCCTGAACGGAGGACGCGCCGGTCCCGGCCGAGGTCACGTTCCGCGACCGGCCGGTCGCTCTCGCGGTTGCGGGCTCGCGACGGCGGGGTGAGTGTGGGCCCAGTTCACGGCGAACGAGACGAAGGAGCGCGTGTCGTGGTGACTCTGTGCAAACCCGCGGTGTCCGTACCCGAGTACGTGATCACGATGGAGGAGACCCTCGACCTCGCCCGCTCACGCCATGCCGACCACCCCCAACTGGCCCTCGCCCTGCGGCTGATCGGGAACACCGGGGTCACCCGTCGGCACATCGTGCAGCCGATCGAGGAGACCCTGAAACATCCCGGATTCGAGGAGCGCAACGCGCTCTACGAGGCCGAGGCGAAGGCCCGCGTCCCGGCGGTGATCAAGGAGGCCCTGGACAACGCCGGGCTGGGCCCCGAGGACATCGACATGATCGTGTACGTGTCGTGCACGGGCTTCATGATGCCCTCGCTCACCGCCTGGCTGATCAACACCATGGGCTTCCCCAGCCACACCCGGCAGATGCCCATCGCCCAGCTCGGGTGCGCGGCGGGCGGCGCGGCCGTCAACCGGGCACACGACTTCTGCACGGCGTACCCGGACGCCAACGTCCTCATCGTGGCCTGCGAGTTCTGCTCGCTGTGCTACCAGCCCACCGACCTGGGCGTCGGATCGCTGCTGTCCAACGGCCTGTTCGGCGACGCGGTGGCCTCCGCCGTCGTCCGGGGCCGCGGCGGCACCGGCATCGCCCTGGAACGCAACAACTCCTACCTCGTGCCCGACACCGAGGACTGGATCGCCTACAGCGTCCGCGCCACGGGCTTCCACTTCCTGCTCGACAAGCGGGTGCCCGGCACCATGGAGCCGCTCGCGCCCGCGCTGCGCGAACTCGCGGGCGAGCACGGCTGGGACGCCGGCAAGCTGGACTTCTACATCATCCACGCGGGCGGCCCGCGCATCCTGGACGACCTCAGCCGCTTCCTCGAAGTGCCCCCGGAGGACTTCCGCTTCAGCCGGGCCACCCTGACGGAGTACGGCAACATCGCCAGCGCCGTCGTCCTGGACGCGGTGCGCCGGCTCTTCGACGAGGGCGGTCTGCCCGAGGGCGCGCGGGGGATCCTGGCCGGCTTCGGCCCGGGCATCACCGCCGAGATGTGCCTGGGGCGGTGGACGAACGGGCAGCCCGCGCAGGAGACGAGCCTGAACGCGCGCCGCATCGTGGGCTACTCGCCCCGGCACGCCACCCCGGTCCGCACCACCGCCGCCTGACCGCGCACCGGGCCCGTACGGCGCTTCCGCTCCCGGCCCGGCCGCGTCCCCGACCTCACCCCACCCCCTGTACCGCCCCGCTCCCCACCGCAGAGGAGATTCCCATGACCGCCACGCCACCCTCCCTCCGCAGATCGCTGCGCGGCCCCGCCGCCCTCGCCGTCCTGGTCGCCGCGGCCTCCCTCACCGGCGTGCCCGCCCATGCCTCCGCCCGTGTCCCCATGCACCAGTGCTGGATCAACGACGTCCCCGCCCCGCCCGGCGCCCAGGTCAACGGCACGCCCCAGGACGACCACATCTTCTGCGACAGCGACATCGAGGGCGTCACCGTCTCCGGCGGCAACGGCAACGACATGATCGAGATCAGGGGTCTGGTCATCGACTCGGCCGTGCTGGGCGGTGAGGGCGACGACGTCATCCGCGCCAAGCACCTGGTGCCGCAGACCACCTTCAGCATGGTGCGCGGCAACCGGGGCAACGACGTCATCAAGGTGGCCACCGTGCACGGCGACGGGGCCAAGCTCGGTGCCGTCGTCCACGGCGACGACGGCAACGACAAGATCACCACCGGCTCGGTCCACGGCGCGCCCGGCCAGTTCAACCGCGGCGGCGGCATCGTCACCGGCAACGACGGCGCCGACACCATCAAGACCGGCGTCATCGACTTCTCCGGGCGGGTCCTCGGCGGCAGCGAGAACGACACCATCGAGGCCGCCGCGCTCGGCCCCGAGTCCGGCGGCATGATCCAGTCCGGCCCCGGCGACGACACCATCCAGGGCCCCGGCGGAGCCGTGCTGATCGTGGGCGAGCACTGGGGCACGGTGGACGCCGGCGTCGGCAAGGACACCTGCACCGTGAAGTCCGTCTCCACCCGGACCTCCATCAGCTCCTGCGAGATCCTCCCGAAGGGCTCCGTGCCCCAGAAGCCCGCGGGCCAGCCGCAGAACCCGGCAGCCCCGGACTCCGCGGCGAAGCCGCCCCAGGAGCAGGGCCAGAACCAGGACCAGGAGCAGAACCCGAACCAGGAGCAGAACCAGCACCAGGCACAGCCGCCGCAGGACCCCACGGCCCCGCACTCCGAGGTGAAGCCGCCGCACGACCAGGCACAGCCGCCGCAGGACCAGGGGCAGCCGTTCCCGAACCTGGTGCCGCCGCCCTTCTAGGACGGCCGGCACGGCCCGCACGACCGGCGCAGCCCGTCCGGTCTGGACGGGCCGCACGACCCGCACAGCCCGCACAAGCCGGACGGGACACCCGTCACACCCGTCCGGCCCGCGCCCAGTGACAGGCCGCCTCCACCCGGTCCGCGCCCGCCGCGAGGACCGGAAGGTCCTCCGTACGGCAGCGCTCCGCCACCCCGGCCGCCTCACCCGAGGCCAGCACCGGGCAGCGCACGTGGAAGCGGCAACCGGACGGGATGCGGGCCGGGTCCGGGGGCTCGCCGGTCAGCACCACCGGATCGCCCTCGGACTCCGGAAGGACCGACAACAGCGCCCGCGTGTACGGGTGCCGGGGGCTCGTCAGGACCGACTCGACGGGCCCCGTCTCCACGATCCGGCCCAGGTACATGACCGCCACCCGGTCCGCGATGTTCCACGCGAGGCCCAGGTCATGGGTCACCACCAGGGCCGACAGGCCGAGTTCGTCGCGCAGGCGCAGCAGCAGGGCCAGGATCTCACCGCGTACCGACGCGTCGAGCGAGGCGACCGGCTCGTCCGCGACGATCAGCTCGGGCGCGAGGACGAGCGCGCCCGCGATGACCACCCGCTGGCGCTGCCCGCCGGACAGCTCGTGCGGATAACGGAGGAAGAAGCGCTCCGGGGGCCGCAGCCCGGCCCGCGCCAGGGCCTCGGCGACCGCCGCCCGCTCGTCCCCCGCGTACCCGTGGATCCGCAGCCCCTCCGCCACCGCGTCGTACACCGTGTGCCGCGGGTTCAGCGAACCGCTCGGGTCCTGAAGGACCAGCTGGGCCCGCTTCCGGTAGGCCCTCAGCGCCTTCCCCGTGTACGACAGCGGCTCGCCCGCGAACCGCACCGTGCCCCCGCTCGGCCGGACCAGGCCGAGCAGCGAGCGGGCGAGCGTCGTCTTGCCGCACCCCGACTCGCCGACCAGGGCCACGATCTCGCCCGCGCCGATGTCCAGGTCCACCCCGTCCACCGCCCGCGCGGCCGGCGCGCCCCGCCGCCCGGGGAACTCCACCCGCAGGCCCTTCGCCGACAGCAGCGGCCGCAGCGGCCCGGAAGAACTCATGACGTGCTCCCCACCTGGGTTCCGACGTGTACGCAGGCCGCCCGGCGCCCCTCGCCCGCCTCCCGCAGCTCCTGGTCCCGCTCCGCGCACCCGTCCACGGCCACCGGGCAGCGCGGATGGAAGGTGCAGCCGCCCGGCAGGTCGGCCGGGTCCGGCGGGTCGCCCGGCAGCCCGCGCGGGGCGCGCCGCGACGCCGGATCGCCGATGCGGGGGAACGCCGAGGACAGCGCCCGCCCGTACGGATGGGCGGCGGCCTCGTACACCGCCTTCGCCGGACCCTCCTCGACCACCCGCCCCGCGTACATCACGGCCAGCCGGTCGCAGGTGTCCGCCAGCACCGCCAGATCGTGGCTGATCATCAGCAGACCGATGTCCTGCTCGGCGACGAGCCGCTCGATCAGCCGCAGGATCTGCGCCTGGATCATCACGTCGAGCGCGGTGGTCGGCTCGTCCGCCACGATCAGCAGCGGATCGCAGGCCAGGGCCATCGCGATCATCACACGCTGCCGCTGCCCGCCGGACAGCTCGTGCGGATACGCCGCCGCCCGCGCGGCCGGCAGACCCACGTGCTCCAGGAGCTCCCCGACCCGGGCGCGGGCCGCCGCCGGGGTGGCCCGGCCGTGAACGAGCAGCGGTTCGGCGATCTGGTCGCCGATCCGCCGTACCGCGTTCAGCGAGTGCATCGCGCCCTGGAAGACGATCGACGCGCCCGCCCAGCGCACGGCCCGCAGCCGCCCCCACTTCATGGTGAGGACGTCCTCGCCGTCGAGCAGGATCTCCCCGGTCGTCCGCGCCGACGCCGGGAGCAGCCGGAGCAGCGCGAGCGCCATCGTCGACTTCCCGCACCCGGACTCGCCCGCGACCCCGAGCTTCCGCCCGGCCGGCAGGGTGAGGTCGACGCCCCGTACGGCCGGGACGGCGGCCGCCCCCGACCCGTACGTCACGCTCAGGTTCCGTACCTCCAACAGCGGGCGCGTGCTCAACGCCCCACCCCCAGCCTCGGGTTGAGGACAGACTCGATCGCCCGCCCGCACAGGGTGAACGCGAGCGCGACCAGCGCGATCGCGATCCCGGGCGGCGCCAGGTACCACCAGTGCCCGGACGAGACGGCGCCCGCCTCGCGGGCGTCCTGGAGCATCCCGCCCCACGAGACCACGGTCGGATCGCCGAGCCCCAGGAAGGCCAGGGTCGCCTCGGTGAGGATGGCGGTCGAGATGCCGAGCGTGGTCTGGGCGAGCACCAGCGGCATCACGTTCGGCAGCACGTGCCGGGTCATGACGTGTCCGTGACCGCCGCCGAGCGCCCTCGCCCGCTCGATGTACGGGCGGGACTCGACCGCGATGGTCTGCGCCCGGACCAGCCGGGCGGTCGTCGGCCAGCTGGTCACCCCGATGGCCAGGATCACCGTCCACATCGACCGGGACATCACGGTCGCGAGCACGATCGCGAGGACCAGGGCCGGCATCACCAGGAACCAGTCGGTGATCCGCATGAGGACGGTGGAGAACCAGCCGCCGTAGTGCCCGGCGACGATCCCCACGAGGGTGCCGATGGCCACCGACAGCGCCGCGGCCATGAGGCCGACCAGGAGCGAGATCCGCGCGCCCCAGATCAGCAGGCCGAGCAGCGAGCGCCCGAACTGGTCGGTGCCCAGCGGGAACTCGGCGCTCGGCGACTCCAGCGCGGTGCCGGGCGCGTTCGTCACCGACTGCACGTCGGCGCCGACGAGCAGGGGCGCGGCGAGCGCGACGAGCCCGATGAGGGCGAGCCCGAGCAGGCCGTAGAGGCCGGCCCGGTGGCTCCGGTACCGCTTCCAGAAGCGGGCGACCGTGCCGCGTCTGCGTTGCCAGGTCAGCGAGGTCTTCGTCGGTGCGGTCTTCGTCGATGGAGTCTTCTGCGCTTCGGTCTTCGTCGGCGAGGTCATCGGCCCACCCGGGGGTCGAGCAGCGGATAGAGCAGGTCGGCGATCAGGTTCATCACGATCATCGCGCCGGCGAACACCACGAACAGGCCCTGCACCAGCGGCAGATCGGGCACGCTGAGCGCCTGGTAGAACAGGCCGCCGAGGCCCGGCCAGGAGAACACCGTCTCCACCAGGATGGAGCCGGCCGCCACATGGCCGAGGTTGATGAAGACCATCGTCACCGTCGGCAGCAGCGCGTTCGGTACGGCGTGCCGGCGTCGTACGGCGTCGTCGCGCAGCCCCTTCGCGCGGGCGGTGGTCAGATAGTCGCCGCCCATCTCGTCGAGCAGCGAGGACCGCATCACGAGCAGGGTCTGCGCATAGCCCACGGCGACCAGGGTGAGCACCGGCAGCACCATGTGGTGGGCGACGTCGAGCACATGGGCGAAGCCGGTCTCGCCCGTGCCGGACTCCATGCCGCCGGTCGGGAAGAGCCCGGGGACCGGTCCGACGCCCACCGAGAACACGATGATCAGCAGCAGCCCGAGCCAGAACGACGGCACCGACCACAGGGTCAGCGCCACGCCCGTGTTCAGCCGGTCGCCGAGGCTGCCGTGCCGCCACGCGGAGCGGGTGCCGAGCCACAGACCGAGGGCCGAGTACAGCACCACGGCCGTGCCGGTGAGCAGCAGCGTCGCCGGGAGCTTCTGCGCGATGAGCTCGCCGACCGGCGCGCGGAACTGGTACGACAGGCCGAGGTCGCCGGTCAGCGCCTTGGCGCAGTAGTCGGCGAACTGCTGCCACAGCGGCAAATCGAGGCCGAACTGTCTGCGCAGCGTGGCGAGTTGCTCGGCGGTGGTGGGCATCCCGTGGGTCATCGTCTTCACCGGGTCGCCCGGGATGATCCGGAACAGGAAGAAGCTGGTGACCAGGACGGCGAGGAGCGAGACGGCCGCGCCGGCCACCTTCCCCGCCGCGTGACGGAGGTAGGCGGCGGCGGTACGGGCCCGCGCGCCGCCCTCGGAGGCGCGGACCGAGCCGGTGCCGGCACCGCTGTCGCTGTCGCTGTCGCTGTCGCTGCCGGTGCCGGTGCCGGTCCGCGTCACCGGGGCGGGAGTGCTTGCGCTCGTCACGGGCTACTCGCGGTCGTCGGCGGTGGAGCGGCGGCGCAGCCCGAGGAAGATCCCGATGGCGACGACGGCCACGACGGCCGCGCCGATCCCGGTCACCACACCGGCGGAGGACCCGCCGCCGGAGCCGTCGCCGGCGGTCCGCGCCGCGGGCACGGCCGACCACCAGCTCCAGTAGCCGTCCTGCCCCCACAGGTTGCCGGCCGCCTCGGGCATGGTCGTGATGGAGCCGATCTGGTCCGTGCGGTAGGCCTCCAGGGCGTTCGGGTACGCGAGGACGTTCATGTAGCCGGTGTCGTAGAGCCGCGACTGCATCCGCTTGACGATCTCGGCGCGCTTGGCGGGGTCGTACTCGGCGGCCTGCTGCGCGTAGAGCGCGTCGAACTCCCGGTCACAGATGAAGTTGTCGGTGGCGCCGGTGTCCTTGGGGGTGGCGGGCAGCGTGCCGCAGGTGTGGATGGACAGCACGTAGTCAGGGTCGGGGTTCACCGACCAGCCGTCGAAGGCGAGGTCGTAGTCGCCCTTCACCCACGGGTCGGAGACGCTGTCGAGGCACTCGACCTTCAGCCCGATGCCGAGCTTGCCCCACCACTCCTGCAGGTACTTGCCGACGGCCTTGTCATTGGGGTCGGTGGCGTGGCACAGGATGCGGAAGTCCAGCGGCCTGCCGTCCTTGCCGACCCGCTTGCCCGCACCGTTCAGCCGGTAACCGGCGGCGTCCAGCACCCGCGCCGCCTCGGCGGGGTCGTAGGAGCGCTTCTGCCCCTCGGCCGGCTTCCAGAAGTACGAGGAGAAGCGCGGCGGGATGTAGCCCTCGCCCTCGACGGCGTGCCCCTGGAAGACCTTGTCCACGAGGGTGGCGCGGTCCACGGCGAGGAACAGCGCCTTGCGCACCTCGGGGTCGAGCAGGGCCTTGTGCCCGTTGCCGAAGGTCCGGCCGTCCTTGGCGCGCGCCCCCGGGTTGGTGGCGAGGGCGAAGAAGCGGCGGCCGGGCGCGTCGTTGACCTTGATGTTCTCGTGCGACTTCAGAGCCGCGGCCTGAGCGGGCGTCAGGTTCGGTACGAAGGACACCTCGCCCTTCTGGAGGGCGGCGACGGCCGCGTCACCGTCCTTGTAGTACTTGAAGACCAGCTCGTCGAACTTGGGCGCCCCGCGCCAGAACTTCTTGTTCGGCTTCAGCTTGATGTACTGGTCGACCTTGAAGTCCGTGATGACGAAGGGGCCGTTGCCGACGATCGGGAACTGCCGGTCGTTGTTGAACTTCGAGAAGTCGGTGACCTTCTCCCAGACGTGCTTGGGCACGATCGGCACGTCCAGGGCCGTCATCGTCGCCTGCGGCTTCTTCAGCTCGATGACCAGGGTCTGCGGGTCGGGCGCGGTGACCTTCTTGAAGTTGGCCGTGAAGCTGCCGTTGGCGGTGGCCGCGTTCGGGTCGGTCATCATCGTGTTGAAGGTCCAGGCGGCGTCCTCGGCGGTGGCCGGCTTCCCGTCGGACCACAGCGAGTCCTCGCGGATCGTGTACGTCCAGGTCAGCTTGTCCGGCGAGGTCTTCCACGCGGTGGCCAGGCCCGGGATGGGGCGCGCGTCCTTCACGTCGTAGTTGGTCAGGTACTCGTAGGCCAGCCGGTGGATGCTGGTGGAGACGAGCTTCTGGGCGAGGAACGGCGACAGCGAGTCGACGCTCTGCGAGACGGCGACGGTGAGCGTCGTCGGAGCGGGCTTGTCGTCCGCCCGGGCCGCCGCCTGTGCCGCCCGGGCCGCCTGCGCCGCCGGGGCCGCGTGCGCCGACGGGGGGACCGCCATCAGCGAGGCGGCGACGACGCCGGCCGCGGCGAGCAGGCGGACGGCTCGGTGGGTGGGTGCCGGACGGGGTGGAGCCTTCGTGACCATGACCATGGGGCGTGACCTCGCGTCGGGATGCGTGCGTCGGGGGAAGTGCCGTGGATCTTGGGCTGACGATGGATGAAGCGAAGGTGTATCAGCGGTGGTCTGCCGTCGTCAACGATCCCTCAAACCCCGTGTGGTCTGCGGGAATGCCAGAAGGCCCCGTACCGGAACACCGGTACGGGGCCTCATTGGTCTACTCCTGTGACGCCCTACTGCTGAGGGGCTGGCGGCGCCTGCGGAGGCTGCTGCTGCCAGTTCGGCGGCGGCACCTGGCCCGGAGCCTGAGTCTGGCCCGGGACCTGGCCCTGGCTCTGCGGGTCGGCGTGCGGCGGCAGCGGCTGCGCCGGGGGCTGCTGCCAGCCCTGCGGCATGCCCGGCTGACCGGCCGGAGCGGGCGGCGCCCCGTACGGATGTCCGGGTGCCGGCGGTGCTCCGTACGGCTGACCCGCGGCCTGCTGCGGCGGGTACGGCTGCTGCGGGAACGGCTGCCCGGACGCGGGCGGACCGCCGTACGGCTGCCCCGGCACCTGCCCCGGCGCGGGCTGCTGCTGCGGATAGGGCTGACCGGCCCCAGGCTGGCCCGGCATCGGCTGACCGCCGGGCATCGGCTGACCGCCGGGCATCGGCTGGCCACCGGGCATCGGCTGGCCGGGGCCGGCCTGGGCCGGCATCGGCGGGGCCATGTGCGGAGGCATCCCGCCCTGACCGTCACCCGTCCACAGGCCCTGCGCCTGCTGCGCCCGTACGAAGTCCTCCGCCACCATCGCCGACAGATGGAAGTACGCCTCGCGGGTCTTCGGCCGCATCATGTCGAGGTCGACCTCGGCGCCCGCCGCCAGGTGCTCGTCGAACGGCACCACGACCACACCGCGGCAGCGGGTCTGGAAGTGCTGCACGATGTCCTCGACCTTGATCATCTTGCCGGTCTCGCGGACCCCGGAGATCACCGTGATCGACCGCTGCACCAGCTCCGCGTACCCGTGCGCGGACAGCCAGTCGAGCGTCGTCGACGCGCTGGAGGCACCGTCCACGGACGGAGTCGAGATGATGATCAGCTGATCGGCCAGGTCGAGCACCCCGCGCATCGCGCTGTAGAGCAGACCGGTGCCGGAGTCGGTCAGGATGATCGGGTACTGCTTGCCCAGGACGTCGATCGCCCGCCGGTAGTCCTCGTCGTTGAAGGTCGTCGAGACGGCCGGATCCACGTCGTTGGCGAGGATCTCCAGACCGGACGGCGCCTGCGAGGTGAAACGGCGGATGTCCATGTACGAGTTGAGGTACGGGATCGCCTGCACCAGGTCACGGATGGTCGCCCCGGTCTCGCGCCGCACCCGCCGGCCGAGCGTGCCGGCGTCCGGGTTCGCGTCGATGGCCAGGATCTTGTCCTGCCGCTCGGTGGCGAGGGTCGCGCCGAGGGCCGTGGTCGTCGTGGTCTTGCCGACGCCGCCCTTGAGGGAGATGACCGCGATCCGGTAGCAGGACAGCACCGGCGTCCGGATCAGCTCCAGCTTCCGCTGGCGCTCCGCCTCCTCCTTCTTGCCGCCCAGCTTGAAACGGGCCGAAGCACCCGGATTGCGGCTGGACTTGGGCTTCTGCTTGTTGTTGCGCAGCAGCCGGTCGGAGGACAGCTCGACGGCCGCGGTGTACCCGAGCGGGGCACCCGGCACCGAACGCTCACGCTGGTCGTGCGTCACCGCCGACGGCCACGCGGCCCCGGTCCGCGGATCGATCCCCGGCGAGCCGGGCCCGGGCGGCGCGGCCTGCGGGAAGCCGTAGCCGCCCTGGGGCGGCTGAGGCGCGTGGGGCGCGTGCGGAGCCTGGGGCACCTGCGGCGGTACGGGACCGGGGGCGGCGGCCTGGGGCTGCGGCTGGACCGGGGGCTGGGGCTGGGCCTGCGGCTGTCCGGGCTGCTGGCCGGGGTGCGGGAAGCCGTAGCCGCCCTGCGGGCCGGGGGCCGGGGCCGGGGGCTGTCCGGGCTGGTGGCCGGGGTGCGGGAAGCCGTAACCGGCGTGCGGACCGGGGGCCTGGGGCTGTCCGGGCTGCTGGTCGGGATGCGGGAAGCCGTAGCCGGCGTGCGGCGGCTGGACCGGGGGCTGGGGCTGGGTCTGCGGCTGTCCGGGCTGGCCGGGGTGCGGGAAGCCGTAGCCGCCCTGCGGCGGTACGGGGCCGGGGGCGCCCGGCACCGGAGGCGGGGGCCAGGCCCCGGCGGCCGGCAGCGGCGCGGCCTGGGGCTGCGGCTGGTCGCCCGGGGCGCCCTGCGCGGGCCACTGGGGCGCGGAGGCGGGCGTCGCGGGCTGGAACGACGGCGGCAGCGGCGGAAGCCCGGGGCTCTGCGGCGGCAGCGGGGCCCCGACGGGCGGCAGCGGCGCGGCCGGTGCGGCGTCCTGCGGCTGCCCGGCGGGCGCGGCGGCGTCCGGGGCGTCGCCGGTGCCGGTGGCAGCGGCGGTGTCGCTGTCGTCGGCCGGGGCCGTCTCCGGCGTGTCCGGGCCGGGCTCGGTGCCACCGGTGTCGGCACCCGGCGCGTCCGATGTGTCGGCCGTGGCGGCCGGGGTGTCCGTCGGGTCGCCCGCGGGCGACCCGGTCTCCGCGTCGCCGCCGGCCGCCGGAGCGTCGTCCTTACCGGCGCTCACGGTCGCCTCGGCTCCCTCGGCGCTCTCGGCACCTTCGGTGCCCGAGCCGGTCGCGTGGGCGGCATCGGTAGCGGACCCCTCGGCGGCGCCTCCCGCGTCGTCGGCCGCACCGCCGCCCGCATCCTCGGTCGTGACCGGTGCGGCGGTCGCCTCTTCCACGGCGCCGGTGGCGCCGACGGGCTCCTGCGCGGAGTCCCGTACGGTCTCCTCGGCCTGCTGCGGCGGGACTTCGGGGCGCGCGGCCGTGGCCGCGTCCTGGCCGTCCACGCGGCCGGTGGTGTCCAGGGTGGCCGGCGCCGGGGCCGGCGCGGTGTCGGCCGGGGCCGCCTGCTCCTCTGCCAGTGCCGCCATCTCGCGCTTCAGCGCGGCGGGGGAGAAGCGCATGGTCGCCCCGCTCTCCACGTCCCCGCCGCCGAACGGCGCAGGTGCGGGCGCGGGCTCGGAGGCGGGCTCCGGTGCGGCAGCGGGTGTGGGAACGGCCGGCGGCACCGGGGCGGCCGGCGGCGGAGGCGTCGGGGCCCAGGTCGGCTCGTAACCGCCACCCGTCGGGACGCCGGGCACCGCGACCGGGGCGCCGGTCGGCGGTGGAGGCGTGGGGACCCCGCCACCCGTACCGCCCGACGACGCGTTCTGCGTGTACCAGGCCGGCGGGGTGTAGTCGATGGTGAACTCACCCGTCATCTCGGCGGGATCTGCGTCGGACTGATCGTCGACGGGCGGGTTCCAACCCCCGTTGATCTCGTCCCGATCGCGGTTCACTTTGCCTCCTGGTGTGGTCGCGCACCCTTGTGCAGTCGTGGGCGGGCACATCCCACCCTAAACGCCAACCGGGTCCGCCGGGCAGGGCCGTCGGCCCGCCGCCGCCCCTCGCGCCGACGGCGCGCGTCCCCAAGTGACCCGCAGGTACCGGAGAGTGAAACCCCGGGTGCCCCGAACCCACACAAAAGCGGACAGGTTCGGCTGAATCTCGTGTGGTTCCGCTGTGATTCTCGTGTGCTCCCCGGGCCCGACCCGGTTCAGTCCATCCGCCGGGCGCCGCCCAGCAGTCCGGTCTCGGCGTCCGTCGCCTGCGTCATGACGAACCGCCGGTCGTTCGGCGTGCACCAGAGCGTGACCCCGTCGGCCAGCGTGGACAGCGCCTCCCACTCGGCGCGCTGCAGACCCATGATGCGGCCGATCTGCGCGGCCTCGTCGGGGGAGACCCGCTGCACCCCGACGAGCGAGGACTTCTCGAGCAGTCGCGGGGCGACCGGGCTCAGATAGGGGAGGAGCGTGACGACCGACTGCCAGGGGGCGGAGACGACCCGGCCGCGCGGCGGCCGCATGCCGCAGTCGCGGACGACGACCACGGGGCTGCCCGCCGACGCGCCCTGCGGCGGCACGCGGCCCACGTCGTGCAGGGTGACACAGGGCTGTCCGCCGCCGGCCGCCTGGGCGAGCGCCGTCCAGGCCTGCGCCCGGCCGGTCTCCACCGCGATGCGAGCACCGGTGGCCGCCGCCCGCAGCGCGAGCACCTGCGCGGTCCACAGACCGCCGATGAGCGTGACGTCGTACGGGCTGGGCTGGTTGATGCCGAGCACCGCGGGCCGCCCTTCGGCGTCCACGCCGATGACCACGCCGTCGTCGCCCACCGGCAGCGTCAGAGCGTCGAGTTGGTCCAGGGGGACGGAGTGACGGTCGCGGCGCGGGCCGATGAGCCCGAAGCCGAACCGGGGCTTCGTGCTCCGCCCCGCACGCCGAGCGGCCCGTCCGCCGCCCGCGCGGGCCCGCCGCGCGGGCGTACCGCCGGGCATCCCGCCCGACGCCCCGGCCGGGCCCCCACCGGCCACACCGCCCGCCACGAAGCCACCCGTCACGGGCCCACCGGCCGCCATCTGCCCACCGGCCACAGGTCCACCGTGCACCGGCCCACCGGCCACCGGCCCACCGGCCGCCATCTGTCCACCGGCCACCGGCCCACCGTGCACCGGCCCACCGGCCGCCACCGATCCACCGGCCATCTGCCCACCGTGCACCGGCCCGCCGCCCATCTGCCCACCTGCCGCCACGGGCCCGCCTGCCGGTCCACCCGCCACCGGTCCGCCCGCCACGGGCCCGCCTGCCGGTCCACCCGCCACCGGTCCGCCCGGACCGGGCCGCCCCGTCGCCGGAGTCGTCATCAGCGCGCACCCCCCAGCGGCAGCGTCGCCAGCATGCCCGGCACCTGTTCGCGGTCCAGCCGCACCAGACCCGTCTTCACACCGCGCGCCGCGCGCTCCAGTTCGTGCCGGGCGGCCACCAGCTCCTCGTCGCTGCGCCCGGTGATCCGTACATGTCCGGTGACCGTCACCTCCTGGCGGTCACCGCCGCTCAGCGTCAGACTGAAGGTCGTCGCGAGCGCCGGCAGCGAGGTGAGCAGCGCCACCAGCTGCGGCATCGACGCCCCCGCACCGCCCGCAGCGCCCAGCTGGGGCCAGCGCCCCACCCAGTACGTCGTGTGACGCCGGTCGTCGACCCGCCATGTGCGCGCCGTCTCCTGGGTGCGGCGGCCCGGCGCCTGGCCCCGGCCCGCCTGCGCTATCGCCATCGGGCTGGCGCACGTGGAGGTGGCCAGGGCCGAGGTGAGCTCCTGCTCGGTCAGGACCGTGGCGCGGAACCCGGCGCCGGACAGCCGGCTCGCCAGCTGGTCCGCCGCCCGCACCAGACACTTCTGCGCTCCCGTCAGGCCGCCGCCGCGCGCCTCGACCGCCTCCGGGCACAGCTCCGGGTCCAGCTTCAGCGCGATCCAGGTGATGCGGACCGCCGGTGAACCCGTCTGCGCCTGCAGCGGACCGTAGTTGCGGGCCGCCATGGACTGCGCGGGCAGGTGCGGCGCGGGCGCGGGCTGCGTGTGCTGCACGATCTGCGCGGACTCCAGCCGGATGCCGTCCACCGACAGCACGTCCCGGACCAGGCCCACCGGCAGCGGCCGCGCCGCACGGTCGGGGCGCAGCGCCGAGCCCTCGGACTCGACCCGTACGACCGCGGTGAGGAAGGTGCCGTCGCCGATCATCCCGATCGGCCGCCGGTCACGGTCGCTGTACGTGTACGTCCGCAGCGCCGGGTCGCACTCCACCACCGGGGCGAGCCCCGGCTCCGTGCCCTCCGGCACGGTGAAGGAGGCCGCCCGGCGGGTACGGGCCCGCAGCGTCAGAAAGGTGGACAGCCACTCGGGCAGCGAACGCCGGTGCCGGCGCACCACCGCGAGCAGCACCAGCAGCGCCGCGACCACACCGGCCGGTACGAGCAGAAGCTTGTCGACGACCGCGGCGACGAACAGCAGCGCCGCCGCCACCTCGATCAACACGAGCTGTTGCAATCGGAACGCACCGAAGTGTCCCGGGCGCGCCTGGAGCCTCGGTGAGACCGAGGACGGAACCGGCGAACCGGACCCCTGCGAGGGGACAGCGGGGGGCGCGGAAGTGGACGTGGCCGCAGCGGGCCGCGTCCGCGTCGCGGAAGCCATGATGGAGAATCCCCCTCAATTCGTCCCGATCACCCTCGCTCGCCAGGCCTTTGGCGGCTGGATCACCCTACCCGCCCCACGAGCACCGGCGGACAGCAGGCATAGTAGGGGGCCGGTCCGACAGCCGGGGCCCGGGCGCCATGCTCCCCGGACTCCCGCGCGAAGACTGCGCCTGACGAAAATGGGGACTCATGGCATCACGGCGGGACGAGCTCAACGCGTACACCTTTGCGAAGAAGCGCACGGTCGCGGCATTCCTCCAACCCTCTCCCTCCGGTACGGAGGAGGGGGCGCCCCGGCCGCTGCGCGCGGTGCTCCCCGGTCTCATCGTCGGCGCGCTCGTCATCGCCGGCTTCGGCGCCTGGGGCATGTTCAAGCCCACCGCGCCCAAGGGGTGGGACGAGCCCGGCACCAAGGTGATCGTCGGCAAGCAGTCCACCACCCGCTACGTCGTCCTCACCACCGGCAAGGGCAAGGACAAGAAGACCCTGCTCCACCCGGTCCTCAACCTGGCCTCCGCCCGGCTGCTGCTGAACCCCGACGACTTCAAGGTCATCCAGGTCGACGACAAGACCCTCGACGAGGGCAAGCCGCCGCGCGGCCCGATCCTCGGCATCCCGTACGCCCCCGACCGCCTCCCCGGCGCCCAGGACGCCGGCACCGCCAAGCGCTGGGCCGTGTGCGAGCAGCCCGGCGGCGGCAACGGCGGCAGCGTGCAGAAGGCCACCTTCCTCTTCGCCCAGCGCGACCTCGGCCGCACCGACAACAGCAGCAAGCTGAAGGCCGGACAGATCCTCTACGTCAAGGGGCAGAAGGACAGCGCCCAGTACCTGGTCGACCACACGGGCACCAAGTACCTCGTCAACGACAAGGCCAAGGGACTCACCACCGCGCTCTTCGGCGTCAACCGCGAGCCCCAGCAGGTCACCGACGACTGGCTGGCCACCCTGAAGACCGGCAGCCCCGTCGACTTCCCGCAGATCCCCGGCCCCGTCGGCGCCGACGCCCACGTCGACGGCGGACTCAACCCCGCCCAGGACCGGGTCGGCATGGTGCTCCTCGCCCAGACGGGCTCCGGCCCCCAGCACTACGTGGTCCTCCAGGGCAAGGTCCAGCCCGTCTCCGGCTTCACCGCCTGGCTGCTCATCAACTCCCCGCAGACCGACATGCTCGACATGAAGGGCGAGCCCTCCGCCGTCGACCAGATCTCGCTCAGCCCCGACTCCGCGTACTTCGGCGCCGGACTGCGCTGGCCCGAGCTCAAGTCCACCCAGGTCAACTCCGTGGGCGGCGCGGGCTCCCGCGACACCATCTGCTCCGTCCTGGAGAGCGTGGACTCCAAGGGCAGGCCCACCCTCTCCACCTGGGCCGGCACCAAGTACCCCGCCGACATCACGGCCGGCGGCACCAGCACGTACGTCACCCCCGGCACCGGCCTGCTCTACACCCAGGTCCAGGGCAACCAGTCCCGGCCCGACGGCTCGCTCTTCCTCGTCACCGACACCGGACTGCGCTACGCGGTGCAGGCCAACGGCGACAGCGACTCGGGCCGCTCCGAGATCGGCGCCCCCGAACAGAACCAGCAGACCGACGGCCGCCCGGAACCCAGCGACGCGCAGAAGCGTCTGGGCTACGAGAAGGTCACCCCGGTGCTCGTACCGCTGGAGTGGTCGGAGTTCCTGTCGAAGGGCCCGCGTCTCGACACCAACAGCGCACGCCAGCCGCAGGGTTCGTGAGGGGGCACGAGGTGACGACACGGCGTACGGCGACGGTACGAGGCGCGCTGACGGCACGGGGTGCGGTGACACCGCGTGGTGCGGTGACGGCACGGGGTGCGGTGACGGCACGTGGTGCGGCGGTGCCCCGACGCGCGGCCGCCCTGCTCGCGGCCGCGACCCTGACCGGCCTCCTCGCGGCACCGCCCGCGGCCGCCGAGAGCCCGGTGGACATAGACGGCAGCGGCGAGTGCACCTTCCCGATGAAGAAGCAGATCGAGGGCATCCCCTGGTCGCTCCAGCGGGTGCTGCTCGACGAACTGTGGCAGGACACCAAGGGCAAGGGCGTCAAGGTCGCCGTCATCGACACGGGCGTCGACGACGTCAACCCGCAGCTCAAGCCCGCCGTCGACGCGAAACTGGGCAAGGACTACCTGAAGCCCGACAAGGAGAGCGCGAGCAGCGGCAACGACCAGCGCGGCAAGACCGACGGCACCGTCGACGAGGTCGGCCACGGCACCAAGGTCGCCGGCATCATCGCCGCCCGCCCTCGCAAGGGCACCGGCTTCGTCGGCCTCGCGCCCGAGGCGACGATCATCCCCATCCGGCAGAACGACGAGAAGAACAGCGGCAAGTCCGACACCATGGCGCAGGCCATCGACCACGCGGTCGACAAGGGCGCCCACGTCATCAACATCTCCCAGGACACCACCCAGCCGCTCGGTCCCGAATCGCTCATGGCCAAGGCCGTCGCCCGCGCCCTCGCCAAGAACGTCGTGGTCGTCGCCTCCGCCGGCAACGACGGCATGGACGGCAAGCTGAAGGACACCTACCCCGCGGCCTTCCCGGGCGTCCTGGCCGTCGCCTCCTCCGACCGCAACAACGAACGCGCCGCGTTCTCCCAGTCCGGCACCTTCGTCGGCGTCGCCGCACCCGGCGTCGACATCGTCTCCACGGTGCCCGGCGGCGGCCAGTGCGTCGACAACGGGACCAGCTTCTCGGCCCCGTACGTCGCGGGAGTCGCGGCGCTGCTGCGCGCCAAGTACCCGCAGTGGACGGCCGCCCAGATCGTGACGAGAATCGAGCAGACGGCCATCCGCTCCATCAACGGCCGTGACAACCACGTAGGTTGGGGAGTCGTCGATCCGGTACGAGCACTCGCCGACGGCCCCGAACCACCGGAGTCCGGTCCCACCCCGGACCCCGGCCCCCCGAAGCCACCGGCACCCGAACCGGCCCACATGGCGATGTCGGAGACTCCCCAGGAGCGCTCCGAACGCCTCGCCACCTACGCGCTGGGCATCGGCGCCGTGCTGGTCGCGGTCGTGTCCGGAACGGCCGTCGTCATCCGGGACAGCCGGCGACGCGGGGCCACCCGATGAGCCGTCACATGCGGCATCGGATGAGTAGGAATACCTAGGTAGCTTTGCAGTTGGAACTGTCGTACCAAGTCGTTAGAGTGAGCGAGTTCGAGCGTGTGACGAGGGGGAACTGAAGTGGCAGGGCCGAACGGGGACGGCAGTGGCAAGCAGGGTCTGGAAGTCGGGGACGTCACCCTCCAGACCTTCCAGGCACGCATGCAGAAGCTGGTCGACGATCTGAAGGGCTCACCCGCCGAACACAAGAAGATCGGCGAGCAGAAGGTCACGGCGGACTCGTACGGCACGGGCTTCGCCGCGGCGACCGAGCTCCACGGGGCGTACGAGAAGGTGCGCACCCGGCTCGAGGAGCTGACGAGGATCTTCGGCGAGACGATCGAGGCCATGGGAATCCGGGCCCAGATCGCCGACAAGGGCTACGCGGGCGTGGACGAAGAGGAGCGGCAGCGCTTCGCGGAGATCCAGAAGCGTGCCAAGGAAGACTACGAAGAGCGCCACGGCGGCGGCCAGCAGCCGGCGACCGGCCCGGCCGGCCCGAACCAGCCGGCGCCCAAGCCGACGACCAACACCGGCGATTCCGGCGGATTCAGCTAAGCGGGGGAGTGCACCAAGATGTCTGGAGAGTTCGAGGGCAAGTCCCTGGACGCCCTGTACGCGATGATCGCGTCCGCCAAGCCCGAGGAGATCACCAGCACCGGCGAGGCCCTCGCGGCGGCGGTGCCGAAGATCCTCGACATCGCGGCCGACCTGCGCCACTACATCTCCCGCGTCCAGTGGGAGGGCGAGGGCGCCGAGGCCTTCCGCAAGTGGGGCGCCGACATGGTCTCGGAGACGCTCGTCCTGGGTGACTTCACCAAGATCGTCTCCGAGGAGATGAAGCGCGCGGGCGCGGCACTGCGGGAGGCGAAGTCCTCCGTGCCGAAGCCGGCGGGCATGTGCTTCGCGGACCCGGAGAAGGAGAAGGCCCGCCAGGAGGCGGAGACGGGGCCGAAGCTTCAGGAAGCGATCACGGCGATGAATCGGTTGTCGTCTTACTACACGGAGACGAACCACCGGATTTCGTCGGAGCGGCAGCCCGAGTTCAAGCCGATGACCGTTAATGACGGGTTCGGTGAAGGAGAGCGTGCGTACGGCACGGGCAGTGGTACCGGTTCCGGAACTTACTCAGGGACGGGTACGGGTTCCACCGAGTCCAGCCACACGTCCCTTCGGCGCGCCGATGAGTCGACGTCGAGCAGCGGCACCGACCGGCAGATCCGTGATGAGCGGGTCACCCTGCCGCCGACCGCGCCGACGCGTCCGCCGGAGTCCGAGGTCGATACGAACCTCGACTCGGTGACCATCACGCCGGAAGCGCCGACCAAGCCCACGGTGCAGCCTCCGACCGTGCAGCCGCCGACGACGAACGGCCCGCAGCCGGTCGTGCTGCCGCCGGTCGCTCCGCCGCTCGGCCCGCAGACCAATCCCCACATCGGTCCGCAGGGCCGGACGTCCCACCCGGGCCTTCCGGGTCCTGCCGGTCGTAGCAACCCGTTCACGCCCAGCCCGCTGGGTCCGGGGCCGAGGGCCGAGGGCATCACCGGCGGCCGCCAGGTCCCCGGCCGACCCGGCATGGGGCAGCCGATGGGACGGCCCCCCATGGCCACCGTCATCGGCGAGGAGAAGCACTCCCCGTACGGTCGCGGTGCGGCCGGCCTCCACGGCCCTGGAGCCGTCGGCCCCGGCGCTCCGGGTGGCCCCGGTGGGCCCGGTGCTGGATCCGGTCGTCGCCTGGCGACGCAGCCGGGCGGAACCGTGGGCGGTGCCGCCGCGCCCGGAGTCACGGGACGCTCGGCCTTCACGCCTGGCGGTACGGGCCTCGTCCGTCCCCCCGCCTCGTCTGAGCCGGGCCAGGAGGAGCGGCGCCAGTCGCGCCGCCGTCCCGACTACCTGTCCGAGGACGAAGAGACGTGGAACTCGGGCCAGCGCCCGATCGTCCCGCCCGTCATCGACTAGGAGCACTCTCTGATGTCCCCCCTCACCCGGGCCGCTCGCAACCGAGCGGTCGGCCTGCTCGGCGCCATGGCCGCCGTCGTCGCGACCTGGACCGTCGCGGCGCCGGCGGCGCAGGCCGAGGACATGCGGTCGCGCCAGTGGTACCTGGACGCGATGAAGGCCGACGAGATGTGGAAGGTGGCCACGGGCAAGGGCATCACCGTCGCCGTCATCGACACCGGTGTCGACTCGACGCTGCCAGAGCTCCGCGGAAAGGTGCTGCCCGGGCGCAACTTCGACACGGGTGGCCTGGGGCGAGTGGACGATAAGGACACCGATCGCCACGGCACGAACATGGCCCTTGCAATCGCTGGCAGCGGGGCCGGCGGTGGCATCAAGGGCATCGCCCCCGATGCCACGATCCTTCCCGTGAAGACGGGTGCCTTTTCGACCTTCAGTTGGGAGTCGGCGCACAAGGGCATTCGATACGCGGTAGACAGCGGTGCTCGCGTAATCAACATTTCCAAGGGCGGGCCAGCGCTGGAAGAGGACACTGCAGCCTGGCGAGCAACCGTGGACTACGCCAGCAAAAAGGGCGCCTTGGTCTTCGCGGCGTCTGGCAACGACGGGGAAGGGGACCAGGTCTACCCGGCCTCCATCCCCGGCGTGATCGCCGTCGGCGCCCTCGACACCAAGGGCAAGGTCGCCAAGTTCTCCAACTATGGCCCCCACCTCGCCCTTGCCGCCCCCGGCGTCGAGATCCCCGGCCGTTGCACCGACGACAAGAACCAGTACTGTGCCCACAGGGGTACCAGCCAGGCCACCGCCATCGCCTCCGGCACCGCCGCCCTCATCTGGTCCGCACACCCCGACTGGACCGGCAACCAGGTCCTCCGCGTCATGATGGAGACGGCCGGCCACAACGGCCCCGTCCCCAGCAAGTACATCGGCTACGGATCCGTCCGTCCCGCCCAGGTGCTCCTCGAAGGCAAGGGGAACCCGGGCGATCCCCACGTCAATCCGCTGCTCGCCGCGCAAGGCGGCGGCCAGTCACCGACCTCCAAGCCTTCTGAGCCTTCCCAGGCTTCACAAACCTCCCCCTCTCCTGAGAACACGGGGGCAAGCGGCAGCGACCAGGTCAAGGACCAGGCCGCAGGGTCCGACGAGGGCGGGTTCCCGCTCTGGGCCATTGTCGCGAGTGCCGTCGCCGTCGTGGCCGTCATCGGCCTCGTCGTCGCGGCGGGCGTACGCAGGAGAGCGTCGACAGACGCATGAACAACGCCATCGACTAGAACGAGGAGCTTCAATGAGCACTCCGGGTGGGTTCGGACTCGCAGACGATCCGATCGTCCAGGCGAAGAACAAGATCATGGAGACCGGTGACGCCGTCACCAAGCAGGCCCGTGAGCTCGCCAACATCCTCGAGACCTGCAGCGCCGGCTGGACCGGTGTGGGTGCGGCGGGCTTCAAGCAGGCCCAGACGCTCCTCAACGAGGACCACGACGTCATCCGTCGCCTGCTGAACGTTCTGCTGAACGCCGTCGGCGAGACGAAGAACCTCAGCAACGCCAACGACGACGAGGTGCGTGCCACCTTCGCCGCCGTCAACAACTCGTCGCTCAACAACATCTGACGTAAAGGGGGAGCACCATGTCTGCCGACAACGCAGGGACCAAGGTCCGGTACGAGAGCGTTCAGGAGATGGCGAACCGCATCCGTACCGTCTCGCAGAACATCATCAAGGACATCCAGGAGATGGACGCCGCGCTCCGCGTCGTCACGGACACCTGGGACGGTGACGCGCACCGCGAGTACGAGATCCTCCAGGGCAAGTACAAGAAGCGCGCCGAGGACATGAAGAACCGCCTCGAGCAGACGGCGAAGATCGTCGAGCAGGGCAAGGACAGCTACCGCTCCACGGACGTCAAGGCCTCGCGCCTGTTCACCGAGTCGTACTGACCCTCGGGTACGCGAGAAGGGGCCCGCTCCTCCCGGAGCGGGCCCCTTCCGTATGTCTCCCCGACCCGCCTACTGGAGGTCGAACTCGCCGTCCTTGGCGCCGAGGACGAACGCGTCCCACTCGGCCTTCGTGTACCGCAGCACGGTGTCGTGGTCGAGCGAGGACCGCATCGCGACGGCGCCGCCCGGCAGGTGGGCGATCTCCACGCGCTCCTCGTCGGGGCTCGTCCCCGGGGCGCCCTGCCACTCGACGCCGCTGATGTCGAGCGCGTACAGCTCGTCCTTCTCCTGCTGAGTGCCCATCTGGCTCCTTCGTACAGCGGTGGAACACGCGCACACGCGTCGTTGCAGGTCAATCATGGGTCCCGCGGGGCCCGGCTGTCAGCCGGACTCCGGAATCGGCCCCGCCGGTTCACTCGGCCTGGTGGGCGAGGGTTGTGGCGAGTTCGAGGATCTTCTCCGGCTCGAGCGCGGTCTTGCCGTGCTCGCCGACGGTCAGGACCATCGCGACATCGCCCTGGTCGCCGGAGCGGAAGCGGACCGTCACGACGTTCCCGCCGTCGCTCTGGACGGGCTTGCGGAGCTCGGCCTCGGCGGCCTTCTTGGTGTACGTCTGGAGGGCGGCCGGGTTCATGCCGCCGGAGTACTGGATGAGAGGCGCGAGGACGTACACCCCGCTGCCCTCGGCGACCGCGACGGTGCTGATCTCCAGCTTCTCGTCACCCGCGTGGTACACGCAGCTGATGACCGCGCCCGGCTTGCCGGCCCACGGCGACTGCGGGTCCGTCTTCTGCCCGCCGTCGGCGGTCGCGACGGGATCACCCGGCTCGGCGCCCGGCGCGCCCGGCTCGACCCCCTTGCCCAGGTCGACGATCGACGCCGCCTTCCCGGGGTCGTACGGGATCGGACAGCTGTCCGCCCCGTCCTTTCCGACCTTCCCCCGGAGCCCGGTGAGCCGGTCCAGGGTCAGGGTCTCGGAACTGCTCGCAGCCGTCGCGCCGCAGCCGACCAGCGTGGCCAGGAGGAAGGCCATGGCCGCTGCACCGACGTACTGTTTCATCGTGTCCCGCATTGTCTCCGCTCTCGGTCCTTCTTCGTGTTTCCCGTGAGGTAGGTTACGAGGGATAGGCGGCCTCGAAGGCGGCTCAGAGCTTCACTTCGCGGGAACCGCCGAGTGCGCTGTCCTCCACGTCGGCGAGCAGGGCCTGCTGTGTCGCCTCGTCCGTCTTCCGGTTCTTCAGCCAGCTGCGGGTCAGATCGACGCCCTGCGTACTCAGGCGGTCGAATCGCTGCCCCTCCGGCGCCTTCGTGAAGTCCTGGAGCCAGCCTGCCGTGAGCGCGTCCGCGCTGTTCGTCCCGTCCTCCCGGGCGGCCAGACCGCGTGTGACCTCATCCACGACCGCCGCACGCCAGGCCCGCGCCTCGTCCCTGTCCAGACGGTCCACGACCACGGAGGCGATGCCGTCGAGAACGCCGAGGGCACGCGCGCCCTTGGTGGCGGGCAAGGAGAAGGCCGCTCCTTGGGCGTCGGCGGGCACAGCGGCCAGCTCTCCCGCCACGTGCCGGCTCTCGGCCGTACGCAGCAGCGCATAGGCCCGGGGATCCTCGGAAGCCGCGCGCACGATGTCCCGGAAGAACGTGCTGTACACGGAAAGGTGGTAGGTGCCCCCGGACTCCCACGGCGGTTCCCATCGGCCATCCCTCTCCGCGTGCTCGGTGTCGAGGGTGGTGAGCATCTCGTGGACGTCCGGCGTGTAGTCCGCCAGCGCGGTCGCGAGCGGGAGCCGCATCGCCGGGTCGAGTGTGAAGTCGTCAGGCTGCCCGAACCCGAGGGCGAAGAGCACGTCCTTCAATGCCTGGGCCTGCTGCTGGGTGTGCTGCCCCGGCTTGTCCCCCGTGGTGGCCTTCAACATGGCCTCACCGAATTCGGCGCAGCTCATACCGGGCCGCACGGCCGCCCCCATCGACTTCCGCACGCGCTCGTCCTCGGGCAGCCCGTTGCACGGCACGCCGTCGTCCCTGCCGAGCACCAGCCACGCGGCGCCCCCTCCGAGTACGGCCAGGCATATACCGAGCGCGATCAACGTCCTCAGGCGTGTCACCCTGCCGGGTTTGTCGTTCTTCACTCTGCCTCGTTCAGGTCTGCTGTTCGTCATGTCGGTCCGCTGCTTTCACGGTCTGGTTCCGGCGACCGGCTTTGGTACGGGGGCCTGCTTCAACGGGTCACCGACACAGCCCAGAGCATGCGTCGCACGCTGGTCAGGCTCTTCCACTCTCGGTCCTGGTGCAGCCACTCGGTCTCGAACGATGCCGACCCCAGCGCCCGCGCGGGAATCCGTGCGCGGCGGAGACCTCCGAGACCGTACAGAGCTGATCGTCGGTCTGATGGGCTGGTGGCGTTCCGGTGGTGCAGGACACCCCGCCGAGTGCGTGGGCACCCGCCAGAGTGATCCGCAGGTGACGAGCCAGTCTCTTCGTCACAGGCGCAGTCATGCGCACCCAAAGGAGGCGCCGACCTTGTCCATGAACCTGGTGAACAGCTCGGAGGACGGGGGCCGGAAGGAGTCCCCTGGCTCCGCGTGCTGAAGGCCCTGCTCCATGGTGAAGTAGGTCTCCTTGCCGCGGCACATGACCACCACGTTGGTGGGGTGGATGCCGGTTGCCTTCCGGCCCTTGAGCGGAGATTCTTCCGAATGCCTGGGGGAGCTCTTCAGGCCGGCAATGATGTGAGGGTCCTGCACGACGGAGTAGGTGACGTAATCCGAGCCCTTTGGCGCGTCGGCGAACGTCTTGTCGAGGGTGAGGCTGCAGGACCAGATGTCGCCGGGCGTCCGCTGGGCCGTCTCGTGGGCCCTGACGCCCGGCTCCGTGTAGACGTCGGCGAGGGTGAAGCCAGCGATTCCGCAGACGCGGCTCGCGTCGGTCTGCCTCGACTTGGCTTCAGGCGTCAGCGTGTCAGGGGCGTGGACCTTTTTCGGGAATCCGCACCCGTTCGCTTCGGCCGAAGCCTGTGCGGTCTCCACCATGAGCCGCGCGAGGCCGAGCCGGTCGGTGTTCTTGTCCGCAGAAGCCTCGAGGACGCGAGGCCTGCCGCTCCAGCAGGATTCGGGGAGCAGAACCCAACCCCTGCCCTCGCCGACCGCGCCGGTCACGTCACCGGAGAAGAAGGACATACGGGCCGGGTGGGGCCAGGGGGCGCCGTTGAAGGCGAAGTCGGGGTCCTCCGTCGTGCCCAGCAGGGAGATCCACTGTTCTTCCTGCCCCGGGATGACCGTGGAGTTGACTATCTCGCAGTGGAAGGCGAACGCATCCTTACCGGAATCCGCGAGAGCACCCTCCCGGTCCGTTATCTTCCCGGATCGCTCGAAGCCCGCTTCCGCGGCGGAGGAGGTCACGAGCCCCCCGCAGAGCTTCGAAGCACCGAACAAGTTCGTATTCAGAAACGCGTAGAGTCCGCACACGGCCAGAAGAGCCGCCATGGCCCATCCGACATACTTACCTCGCGATGTGTGCGGTGCGGGAGGGGCTGCGCTCATTCCGGTCTCTCTCCATGAAGGATGCCGTTCGCTTCCAAGTGCCTTGCTTCCGGGGCGGTGGCGCGCAGATCGCGCGTCCACGTCGACGTGATGTGGTCGCCGACGCCGCCGTCGCCGATGGGAGCTCCTGCCGAGGACGCCAGAAGTTCCTCGGGAACCGGGTTCGCCAGGTCCGGGACTCCTCGTCGCCCAGACGTTCCACAACCGTGGTCGCCACGCCGTTCACGGCGCCAAGGGCTCGTGCGCTTCGCATTGCGGGGGCGTCGACAGCATCGCCGGCAGCGCCGGCCGGGACGGACGCGAGGTCACCTGCGACGGTCCGGGTGGCGGCCAGCCGGATGGCGGCCTACGCCTTGGGGTCCTCCGCGGCTGCCGTGAGGACGTTCAGCAGGTGGATGTAGTCCACCGCCATGTGTACGCCCTGAGCATCCTGCCAGGGCGGGACCTCGGCCCCCGCCGGGTGGTGTACGCGGGATCCAGGGAGTGCCGCCGGGCGTAGATGTCGTGGCCGTCATCCGCCAGAGCCGGTGCCGGCGAGGGACGCAGCGCCGGATCGAGCTCGATGCGGTGCCCCTCGGACGGGGTGAGAGGTTCTCGAGCAACCCGTTGCAGCGTTCGCCGGAATCCCTGCCGAACAAGAGCCAGCCGCCGATCCCGCCGAGCGCGGCCAGGCATGTTCCGAGCGCGAGCAGCGTTCTCACACGAGCTGCCGTGTGGGGTTTGCTGTCCTCCATGCGGCTTCCTTCAGGTCTGCTGTTCGACACGTCGGTCTGGTGCGGGCACGCTGTGGTGGCTTCGGCGGTGGGGCGGCGTCGGACGAGGTCCCTCGTTGCGCGATCGCTGCCGTCACCGGTGGGCACAGCCCTGTCAGGGAGCAGTAACTTCCTGACGAGCGGTGGAATGGCTCTTCTGGACCTTCTCCAGCAGCTCCCCCGTGGCCGCCGAGTCCGCCTTGCGTCCCTCGGCCCATGCCCGGGCCAGGTCGACCGCCTGGGTGCTCAGCCGTTCGGCTCTCCGGCTCTCCGGGGTGGCCTTGAGAGCGTTCAGCCAGGCCTCGATGAGGTCAGCGGCGGCGCCATCGTCGAGTCCGCCCGTGGCGGCGGGCTCCCGAAGGAGCTCGTCGACGACCGTGGCGCGCCAGGCGCGTGCCTGTTCGTCGTTCCGCGACCGCGTGACGAGGTCAGCGACGCCGTCGAGAGTGCCAAGTGCCCGCGCGCTCTCAGTTGGAGGGACAGTGAGAGCGTGGCCAGAGGCTTGAGCCGGGACTGCGGCGAGCCGTTGGGCCGCAGACCGGGTCTCCGCCATGCGCAGCACGGCGTACGCGTCAGGATCCTCGGCGATCGCCCGCAGAACCTTGGTGAGGGTGCTGGGGAAGACGGCGATGTGGTGAGTCCCCTCGGATTCCCAGGGCGGGGTGTTGGGTCCGGCCTTGGTGATGTAGTCCGCATCGTTGCCTCCGAGCATGGCGTGGAGGTCCGGTGCGTAGTCGGCCAGGGCCGTAGCGAGGGGGGCGCGGAGCGCGGGATCGAGGTCGACGCTCTTCGACTCCCACGAGTCGAGGGCGACGAGGACATCCTTGAGTGCCCGTGCCTGGGCCTCGGTGTGAACGCCCGGCCTTTCCCCCACCGTGGTCCTCATCACGGCCTCACCGAAGGCGGCGCAGCTCATGTCGGGCTGCACGGCAGCGCCCAGGGATGTACGCACTCGCTCGTTCCCGGGCAGGCCGTTGCACGGCACAGCGTTCTCCCTGCCGAGCAGCAGCCACGTGGTGCCCCCTCCGAGTACGGCCAGGCCTATGCCGAGCGCGATCAGCGTTCTCGCACGGGTTGTCCTGCGGGATGTGCTGTCCTTCATGCGGCCTCCTTCAGGTCTGCTGTTCGTCATGTCGGTCCACTGCTGTCACGGTGTGGTCGCTTCGGCGTTCCCCTGCTTCGGGGCATGCGTCTACGCACGGTCCTTGGCCATCCGGCCGCGTCAGGAGGACGCGAGCTTCACGGCCGGGCATCCGTGTCGCTTGCCGGCCGAGTCGATGAAGCCCTGGAACATTGCCCGTGAAACCTGAATGACATCGTCTCGAGTGGCGTCGCTGTATTCGTCACTCCAGCGCATGCTGAAGAAGACCTTCTCGGCACCGCAGGTGAGGGCAGCAGTGGACCGGGACCTGTTGACCTTTCCGGCGCCGTCGGCGATGTCCCTGAAATTCTTGTCGCCGAGGAGCGCCGGACCGACGAGGCGGGGGTCCGAGGTGGTGGAGAACCAGATCACTGCCTGGGCGCTGCCTGAAAGGTGCATTCCGCAAGCCCAGGTATCCGACGCCCTGCCACTGGTCTGCTCTGTCCCGAGTGTGGCCTCGCCGTCGATCAAAGCCTTCCGGGGAAGGGTGAAGCCGGGAAGACCGCACACGGCCCCGGCGGTGGTGGGAGCCGTCTTCACGGGCTGGAGCCGGGGCGTCTCGACCGGCCCGCCGACACCGCAACCTGCTCGCTCGGCGATGCGGTGAGCGGCTGCGGCGAGCATTTTCGCGAGAGCTTGGCGATCGACGGTTCCGTTCTCGATTACGGCGTCGAGAGTGGTGACCTCGCCGGAGCGTGGTAGGACCTGGGCCAGCTGGGTAGTACCCACCTTCGTCCAGCAGACTTCGGGAAGAAGCACCCAGCCACGTTCGCCCGAAACCGCTCCGGTGGTTCCGTTCGAGAAGAAGGACATGGCCGACGGGTCCTTCCAGACGCGGGTCTGGAAGGGGAAGTCAGGTTCGTGCACCCCGGTGCTTATGTGGATTTCTGTGGATTCTTTCCCGAGAAATCTACTGGTGCGCTCGACGCGGCAGGCGAAGGCTGGGGTCACTTTACCGAGCGACGAAACCGTCGAGATCCGCCCGGCACCGTCAAGGACCGAGCTCATTTCGGTCGAGCTGACGATGCCGTCACAGAATTCCTGCTCTCCAAGGAAGTTCGTGTTCCAGTGGACGAACAGTGCGGCCATCGTGAGCAACGCCGTGATGCCTCCTGTTGCGGTGACCCAGCCGCGCCTGCGGCGTTTGGTTGGCAAGGGGGTTCCCTGGAAACTCTGCATGGGAGTATCCGAATCCATTGGTACCTTCCCCACGATGCCTCGAAATCAGTCTGGCGAGTCGTAGAATAGCTGCCTCGAGGAACAAGCCCAGGTTGCCTTCGGTCTTTTGATTGTGATTGTTTACGGTTTCCTTTGCCAAGAGGCCATTCTTAGCTGTAATGGCACTTAGTCGCTCGTTCAGTAAGATGTCGACAGCTCGTTGTGCCATGTCACCGATGACGGGAATACCGGTGATCGCCCCGCCCGTGACGTGGTAACCGTAGAAACGGGATTTTCCGGCGCTGGAGTTCTCTGTGTCCGGCGGTCAAGGTCGAGGTCACCGCCCACGGCGATGAGGGCTCCGTATGCCTCGCCGACCTTGTGGACTTGTGCCTCGATCGCATTCCGGTCGGGGAAGTCGCCGGTCGCGAGCCCAGGGTCGTGCCGGTCGAAATGCGCAGGCTGTGAGGGACGCGGAGACGCGCCGGCCCCCACAGCCGCTTTACCGCTTGGTTCCTTCTGGGGCGCTGGTATGGGAAGACGTCGCGATCGGCTTTGCGACGGGATCCGCCTTCAGCGGATTCCCCTCGCATCCCAGAGCGTTCGTGGCACGCCGGGCCATGAGATAGAGGAAGGAGACCTGCTCATTCCGCATCGTGGTGTCGGGCGCGGCGTCGAGATCGGCGGAATAGGTGGCCTTTGCGTGCAGGAAGCGTTCCTCCGACTTTGTGCGGAGATCTCCCGGAATAGTGCACGGGGTGCGGAGCTCGGTGAACGCGTCTGACGATTCACCGAATGAGTTGCCCAGCTCGTAGTAGGTTCGCTCCTTCAAGCGTGGGTGCTTGCTCGGATCGACCCGCGGGGTCCAGGAGAAATGGATGACTACATCTCTTGCGTTTGATTGCTGGTCACGCGGTGCGAAACCACAGCTTTCGACGCGAGGAGTCGATGGCGTGCTCGAGTGGCGGAGCATGTCCTGCATCCGTTCGGAGAAGTCGCGGTCGCGATGGAGCCACTCGGTGTCGTAAGACCTCGCCGCCAGAGTTCTGTGCAGAAGTGCTTCTTCCGCTGAGCCCTCCGAAATCTCGCAGAGCCTGTCCTTCGCTTGGCTTGGCGGCTCTGTAGTGGTGCACGAGATGGCGCTAAAGGCAATCGCACCCACGCATGTGAGCCAACGAAATCGATTCCATCTATTCGACACAGGCGTCGAACTCCTTGAGGTTCCTTT
Source organism: Streptomyces sp. NPDC126499 (assembly GCF_040302485.1). Taxonomy (NCBI): domain Bacteria; kingdom Bacillati; phylum Actinomycetota; class Actinomycetes; order Kitasatosporales; family Streptomycetaceae; genus Streptomyces; species Streptomyces sp. NPDC126499. The sequence goes on from NZ_JBEOUO010000031.1 coordinate 66,284, forward strand.
TGAGGATGTGTGTGGAAGATCGGATGGGTGGTTTGTCAGCTCCTGCTGCGCAATGCTTCGAACGTGATCTGCCGTGCACCGTTGTAACTCTGCCTGGCCTCGTTCTGGGTCCGTCCAAGTGTGTCAGGGTCGACGGCATGGCGCTCCGCGTTCCAGCCCGCGAAGAACTTGTCCAAGGTGTCGTGTGCCTTGTCGTTCTGGGTGGCGAGGGTTTCCTTTGTCAAGAGCCCGTTCTCCGACTGGATGACAGAAAGGCGTTCGTTGAGAACGATGTCAACGGTCCGCTGGGCCATGTCACCGATCACCGGAATGCCGGTGATCGCTCCACCCATGACGTGGTAGCCGTAGAACCGCTGGTTCCCTGCCTCGCTGTTTTTCTGATCCCGGATGTCCAGGTCGAGATCACCGCCGACGGCGGTGATTGTTCCGTACACCTCACCAATCTTCTGGGCGCGATTCTCCAGGGCGTCCGGCTTGGAGAAGTCGCCTGTCGCGAGTTGCTCCGACATGTAGCCCAGCTGCGACTGGTAAAGCAGGTTGAAGTTCTTCGACTCGGCAGAACCGTCGGGGACCTCCGAAACACCCCGCATGAAGCGCAACAGACTGCTTCGGCTGTTCTGGATCTGGGAATCGTCACCATTCGCCAGGGCCTCATTCAGACCCACTCGCTTACCAGGGCCCTCACCGGCGATGGTGTCCACCACATCCGGTGTGTACGAGGCCATGGCGCGCGCCAACGGATCACGCATGTTGGCGTAGTCCTCTTTCGCGAGGACTTCGTCGGCCCGGCCCAAGCGCTTCGGGTCGCCTTCCTTGCCCTCGGCGTCGCCGTAGTCGATCAGGTTGATGGCGTCGTGCATGATGCGGGCCTGGGCCTCGGAATGGCGTCCCAGCTCCGTACCGGGGCTTCCAGCTGCATGCCCCGTCGTCGCCGCCTCCAGCGCGAGACCGAGACCGGCACGGACGTCCTTGTCGAAGGTGTCCTTGCCCGTGATCTCGATGTTGCCCCGCCAGTCCGTCGTGTTGACGAAGTCCCAGTCCCGGTCCTTCAGCAGGTACTTGAGCCGGTCATTCGTGTTGCCCTCGCCCTTCGGGTCGCGGTACTCGCTCGCCGAATTCACGTCGCCGCTCTTCGGGTCGAGGTACCCGGTGGCGGCCTCCGGGTCGCGGCTCATGACGTTGAGGACGCCGTCGACGGGGTCGTTCTTGAACCAGCCGTCCTTCTTGTCGTCGAAGGACCCGTGGAGGTCCCAGATGTTCTTGTCCTTCTTCTCCGCGGCGATCATGTCGTCCGTCAGGTCGCCCAGGAACTGCGGGGAGTACCCGCTGCCCTGCTGCATGAGCGTGGCCAGGGCCTGGTAGCCCCGGACCTCCTGGCCGTGACCGGTGCCCACCGAGATCTTGTCGCCGGCGACGTCCAGTTCGTACTTCTCGACGCCGGACTTCCTGAGGTCACCCATGAAGTCGTGGTAGAACTTCGCGTCCGACGTCTTGGACCAGTCGGCGAACGCGTCCTGGTACGCCTTCGAGCCGTACACGAGCTTCTTGCCGTCGGAGCCCTTGAACTCCGGCACGGCCGTGGCTCCCGCCAGCGTGTCGGCGAGCCCCTTGTTCACGTCGCGGTACAGGCCGCGCTGCGACTGGTCGCCGGAATGGGCCCGGTCGTTCAGCGCGTTGGCCAGCTTGATGGTGCCGTCGGCGCCCATTCCGCCGATGAAGGTCTGGCTGAACTTCTTGTCGTCGGCGTTGTCGCGGAAGGAACGGTTCAGTTCCGCGTAGTCCGCGGCGGAGACCTTCTCGCCGTTGTTGATGCGGGTGGCGATGTCCTTGGCGTTCTCGGCCTCGTAGAGCTCGATGTCGCCCTTGGCGCCGGCGTTGAAGCCGTTGAGCTGGTCGTCGCCCTTGCCGCCGATGTCCTTGTTGCTGTCGATGACGACGGCTTCCAGGGCGATCTTGACGCCCTCGTCGGCGTCCGAGACGGCCTTGACCCTGTCGTCGATGTGCTTCTGCCACGTGGCGACGGCTTCGCTGATCGCCCGCTGGCCGTCCGGGTCGTTCCGGTAGGCGCGCCGCTCGGAGTCGGTGAGCTTGGCGTAGTCGAAGGAGACCCGCCCCTCCTCCGAGATCGTCATGCCGGCGTCGATGGCATCGGTGCGCGCGGAGTCGAGCTTCTTCTTCAGGTCGACGAACTGGGTGTGGGCATCGCGCAGAAGGGACCCGACGGCCTTGGCCTGGGTCTGGGCCGCGGCGTACTCGTAGCGCGTGCCCGCGAAGTTCGTGTGGGCGACACCCGCGGTGAGGCCGAGCCAGTTCGGCCCCATCGTGACCTTCTGGACGGTGTCCTTGTAGCGGTCCTCGACCTTCTTGATCTCACCCGCCATCGACTCCCACTTCTCCGCGGCCGTCGTCAGCGCCGCGAAGTCGGTGGTCATGATCTCTGCGTACGTCAGCATGCCGTCGTCCCCCGTGTGATGCGTGTGCTCGTCATCGCCGTGCCTATATGCCGTCGATCTTGGACTTCGAAAGCGGCGCGAACTGTCCGCGGATGCCCAGGTCGTTCTGCGCGAAGTACCCCGACGCGCCGCGCAGAGCGGCCTTCTCCGAGGACAGCCGGCCCATGAGGGTCTTCACCTGCTGGTCCCACGTTTCCTGGACCTTCTTCAACCCCGCGGACGTCTGCCAGCCGTCGAAGGTCTTGACCGCGGCGTTGGACGCCTCGTCGGCCCAGTCCGTGGCCTTCTTGGTGTTCGGTTCCAGCTCGTTCTCGATCGTGTTGGCCGCGGCCTTCTTCTCCGCGGGACTCGAGCCGAAGTCGCCCGGCCCGCCGCCCGGCGTGGGCCCCGAGGGCTCGGCCGGCAACTGGTTCAGCCGCATGCTCGTGTCCTGCTGCTGAGCGGTCTGCCCGCGCAGCGCCGCCCACTCCTCGTCGAACCCCATGATGATCTCCCCGTCCGTGGCCCACCGCGGACCACACCTGTGATAGCCGACATGTCCGAACACTCACGCCATGGCTCAACCCACCGTCACGTGCCGGCGGAAGTCGTCCATCGACATCGTGTTCGCGTCCGAGGGCAACGTGATCGAGAAGAATTCCCCGAAGGAGTCGTACTGCGTGGTGCTGAACCGCCCGTTCCGGGCCGACACCAGCTCCACGAGCCGCGAGGTGTCGGACTCGATGTAGTACGTGTCCCGGGCACCGCCCGCGGCCACCGCGAACGCCTGAATCTGCTTGCCCCGCGAGGTGCGGTCGTCCCCCGGCTCGTGCTTGGCGGACTCGGGAATCTCGAAGAACCTCTCGCAGCCGCCGTCCGTCTCCGACGTGACGAATGTGCCGGCCAGCCGGTCCGGCACGGTGACCGACTGCCCCTTCTCCTTCAGCGAGTGGGCGAGCAGCGCGGCACTGGTGTACGTCTTGCCGTCTTTGCAGAACATCTCGCCGGTGCCACCGATCCAGGAAGCCTTCAGCCGATAGCCCTGATCCGGGTCCCACCACGCCTCCTGCGTACCACCGCTGAACGCCGTCGTGGTGCCGGAGGAGTGGAACGACGCCGAGCGGAGCCGGTCGTTGGCCTCCTCCACCTGAGCGCCGTCCCCGGCACACGCCGTCAGCGAGAGTGCTCCCGCGACGGCCGCAAAGGCACATCGGACGGTCAGCGTGGTCCTGCCACGGGTCGTCAGGCGTCGCTCCGGCAACTGTCCCCCTCGTCAGTGATCCACACGATCGTCAGTGATCCACACGATGACGTCGATGTTTGCATTTCTGAAGTGCTCACGTCCAACGACGTGTACGGGCCGGTTCCGCCATGACCAGGGCGGAACCGGCCCGGACGTCGCGAGCCCTACCTTTCCGGCATACGGCCCGTCTGCACCAGCGACGTGGCCCCGCGCCGCGACACGAAGTACCCGCGGCCCGGCGGCATCGGCCGCGGCCGGGCGGTGCCGAGCAGGTCGCCCTCCGACGGGTCGCCCGAGAGGACCACGCCCTGCGCGCCCAGCTCCTTGATGCGCTGCATGAACGCCTCGTACATCGAGCGCGAGGCGCCCGCGCTGTTGCGGGCGATGATGAAGCGCACGCCGGTGTCCCGGGCGAACGGCAGGTACTCCGCCAGCGGCGCCAGCGGGTTCCCGGCGCTCGTCGCCACCAGGTCGTAGTCGTCGACGATGATGAAGACCTGCGGGCCCGACCACCAGCTGCGGTCCCGCAGCTGCTGCGGGGTCACGTCCTGCGGCGGCTGGCGGCGCGCGAAGACGCCCGAGAGCGCCTCCATGTGCATCTGCATGGAGCTCGCCATCGGCGCGTACTCCAGCAGGTGCTCCTCCGGCAGGCTGCCGAGCAGCGCACGGCGGTAGTCGCCCACGACGAGCTTCGCCTCGTCGGGGGAGTAGCGCTCGCCGATCTGCTTGGCGATCAGACGCAGCAGGTTCGTCTTGCCGGACTCGCTCTCGCCGAAGATGAGGAAGAACGGGTCGGTGTCGAAGTTGACGAAGACCGGCTCAAGCCGCGTCTCGTCGATGCCGATCGCGATGCCGTGCTGCGGGAACTCGAAGCCCTTCGGCAGCCGGTCGGCCGACAGCTTGTGCGGCAGCAGGCGCACCGGCGGCGTGGCCGGCCCGTGCCAGGCGGAGCGCACCGCCTCGACGAAGGCCGCCGTGCCCGCCGCGAGATCGCTCGCCGAGCTCGACCCGTCGATCCTCGGCAGCGCCCCCATGAAGTGCAGCTTCTCCGGCACCTGGCCGCGCCCGGGCACGCCCGTCGGCACGTTCGCCGCGACCTTGCGGTCGAACTCGGAGTCCATGACGTCACCGAGCCGCAGCTCCAGACGCCCGAGCATCTGGTCCTTGAGCGCCGCCCGCACCTCCATGTAGCGGGCCGCGGTGATCACGACGTGGATGCCGTAGCCGAGGCCGCGCGCCGCGAGGTCGGCGACCAGGGGCTCCAGGCCCTCGTACTCGTTGCGGAAGCCGCCCCAGCCGTCGATGACCAGGAACACGTCGCCCCAGGCCTCGTTCGGCAGCTCGCCCGCCGCGCGCTTGCGCCGGTAGGTGGCGATGGAGTCGATGTTCTGCGAACGGAAGAACTCCTCGCGCCGGTTGAGCACGCCGAGCACCTCGGCGACCGTACGGCGCACCCGCTCCGGGTCGAGCCGGGACGCCACCCCGCCGACGTGCGGCAGGTCGGCCAGCGAGGACATGCCGCCGCCACCGAAGTCCAGGCAGTAGAACTGCACCTCGGCCGGGGTGTGGGTGAGCGCGAACGACGAGATCAGCGTCCGCATCAGGGTCGACTTGCCGGACTGCGGACCGCCGACCACCATCATGTGGCCCGCCGCGCCGGAGAAGTCCCGGTACAGCACCTCACGCCGCTGCTCGAACGGCTTGTCGATCAGGCCGAGCGGGACCGTCAGGCCACCCGGACGGGTGTACTCCGTCGCCGTGAGCCCCCGGTCCGCGGTCTGCGCGAGACCCGGCAGGAGCTGGTCGAGCGAGGGCGCCTGGTCCAGCGGCGGCAGCCACACCTGGTGGGCGGGCACGCCCTGCCCCTCGAGGCGGCGCACGATCACGTCGAGGACGGTGTCCGCGAGCGCGTCGTCCTCCTCCGCCCGCTGCGCCGTCAGATACGCCGGGTCGGGCGCCGCGTACACCACCGGCACCGGCGAGGCCGTGAACAGCGCGGGCCGCCGCTCGATCGGCAGCTGCCCGGCCTCCAGGCGCGGACCGCCCGTGCGGTACGTGCCCGAGACGTACGCCGCCTTGAAGCGGGTCATCTCGTCCGTACCGAACTTCAGATAACCCGAACCCGGCACCGACGGCAGGTGGTAGGCGTCCGGCACGCCGATCGCCGTGCGCGACTCGGCCGCGGAGAACGTCCGCAGACCGATCCGGTACGACAGGTACGTGTCCAGGCCGCGCAGCTTGCCCTCCTCCAGGCGCTGCGAGGCGAGCAGCAGGTGGACGCCGAGCGAGCGGCCGATGCGGCCGATCTGGATGAACATGTCGATGAAGTCGGGCTTGGCGGTGAGCAGCTCGCTGAACTCGTCGATGACGAGCACGAGCGAGGCCAGCGGCTCCAGCGGGGCACCCGCCGCCCGCGCCTTCTCGTAGTCGTGGATGTTGGCGTAGTTGCCCGCCGAACGCAGCAGCTCCTGGCGCCGCTGCAGCTCGCCGCGGATCGCGTCGCCCATGCGGTCGACCAGCGTCAGGTCGTCCGCGAGGTTGGTGATGACGGCCGCCACGTGCGGCATCTGCGACATGCCCGCGAAGGTCGCGCCGCCCTTGAAGTCCGCGAGGACGAAGTTCAGCGTCTCCGAGGAGTGCGTCACCGCGAGACCGAGCACCAGCGTGCGCAGCAGCTCCGACTTTCCGGAACCGGTCGCGCCCACGCACAGACCGTGCGGGCCCATGCCCTCCTGCGCGGCCTCCTTCAGGTCCAGCATGACCGGCTGGCCGTCCTCGCCGACACCGATCGGCACCCGCAGCCGCTCCGCGACCGACCTCGGCCGCCAGGTCCGCGCCACGTCCACCGACGCCGCGTCGCCCAGGTTCAGCAGATCGGTGAAGTCCAGGTTGGCCAGCAGCGGCTCGTCGTCGTCCCCGCCGCCCATCCGCAGCGGCGCCAGCTGCCGGGCCAGCGCCTCCGCGGCCGGCAGCGACATGACGTCCGGCACGCCCTCGTACGCGAAACCGCCACCCGACTCCAGGCGCAGCCGCCCGGGCCGTACGATCACGGACAGACCGCCGCGCGGCTCGTCGAGCTCGCCGGAGACCACCTCGACGATGGTCACGCCCTGCAGGCCCTCGGCCGCCGCGAACAGCGAGTCCGGCGGCACCATCCCGCCGTCCAGGATCACCACCACGTGCGGCTGGTCGAGGACCGGCTGGTTCTCCCGGCTGAAGCGCGGCCGGCCGTCCAGCTTCGAGCGGATCAGCTGCTCCAGCTCGCCCAGGTCGTCCCCGAACAGCCGCTTCGTGCCCGCCCCGTCGACCGTCCCCGGCACCTGCGCGTGGGGCAGCCACTTGGTCCAGTCCCAGCGCTCCTGCGCGCCCCGCGCCGCCACCACGGCCAGCATCAGGTCCTCGGGGGAGTGCAGGGTCACCAGCTGCGCGACCAGAGCGCGCGCCGCGGACTGCGCCGCCTCCGGGTCACCGGAGACCGTCACGTGGTAGAAGGCCCGCAGCGACACCGCCATCGGCAGCCCGTCCAGGGTGCCGTGCACCGCGAGGAACTGCTGCATCGCCCCCGCGCACAGCGGCTCCAGCTCGTCGACCGGCGCCGTCTCCGGCGCCACCAGCGGCGTCGCCAACTGCTGGGCGCCGAGCCCGATCCGGGCCTGCGCGAAGTCGGCGTCGCCGACCCGGCGCTCCCAGACCCGCGACCCCTCGGCGACCACCGACCACAACTGCTCGGGCGCCGGGTGCAGATACAGCTGCGCGTCCCGCTGCCGGCGCGCGGTGCGCCGCACCGTACGCCGGGTCTGGGCGAGGTATTTGAGGTAGTCCCGCCGGACATCGGCCATTTGCCCCTGCGACCCCCGGCGGAACCTGACGAACTGGGCGATCGCCATGCCGATGGTCGACGCCAGCATCAGCGTGCCCATGATCCGCATGATCGGCGACGGCGTCATGAAGAAGAACACCACGGACGAGCCCATGCCGAGCATCGGCAGGAGCTGCATCAACGCCGACTCCTGCTGTCCCCGCGGCAGTTCCGGCGGAGACTCCAGGACCAGTTCCTCGCTGGGTACTTCCGGAGGAAGGGACCTCGGCGGGCGTTTGACGACGATCTGGCTCACCGGCGCATCAATCCCTCGTTACGGGCGGGCTCGTGGAGGGAACTTCCGCACCGGCGCCCCCGTCGGCTGTGTGCAATGCGGACCCCCGAGACGACCAGGATCCTACTTGCAGCCACTGACACCGGTGCCCGGTAGGGTGGCCCGGCATCGTGCGCAACCGCGAATCAGGGGGTCCAGACACGTGAGTACGACCGCAGCGACCGGTTTCTGCCGCGTCACCGTCGTGGCGCCGGACAGCCGCATCGACGTCGCACTCCCCGAGGACATCGCCGTCGCCGACGTCTACCCGGAGATCCTCCGGCTCACCGGCCAGACCCAGCCGGCCGGCGCCCCCACCGGCTACCACCTGGTCCGCCGCGACGGCTCGGTCCTCGACGGCGCCCGCACCCTCGCCGCCCAGCAGGTCCTCGACGGCGAGGTGCTCTCGCTGCGCCCCTTCGCGCAGTCGCTGCCGCCCGCCGTCTACGACGACGTCTCCGACGCCGTCGCCTCCGCCGTCACCCGCGACCGTCACCTGTGGAGCGACGAGCTGCTGCGCGGCGCCGGACTCGTCGGCGGCGTCCTGCTCCTGGTCCTCATGGGCTTCGTGCTCTGGTTCGCCGACCCGGTCCGCCACGACATGCACAGCCTGCCCGGCATCATCGCCGGAGCGGCCGGCGTTCTCCTCACCGCCTTCGCCGGCGTCCGCGCCCGGGTCTACGGCGACCGGGCCACCGCCGTCGCCCTCGGCCTCGGCGCGCTGCCGCTGCTGCTGATCGCCGGCTCCGGGATCATCGCCGCCGACGCGGGCCAGGGCCCCGGCCGGCTGCAGTTCCTGCTCGGCTGCGTCACCGTCCTGGTGGCCGCCGTCGCGCTCGTCGCGCTCACCCCGAGCGGTGACGCCCCCTTCGTCGCCGCGACCTTCCTGGCCGCCGTCGGCACCCTCGCCACCTTCGTCGCGATCCTCACCGAGGCATCGGCCACCCAGACCGCGTCCGTGTGCGTGCCCGTCGCCATCGGCCTGGTCGCCTTCCTGCCCGGCCTGTCCGCCCGCTTCGCCCGGCTCCCCATCGGCTACGCCGCCCCGCGCAGCGCCACCGACGAGGAGTTCCTCGCCGACCCGCACCAGCCGGCCCCCGAGCAGGCCCAGCCGGTCGACGGCGAGCGCATCGCCCTGCAGGCCCGCCGCGGCCACGAGATGCTGCTCGGCCTGGTCGGCGGCTGCGCGGCCGTCGTCGTCGGCTCCTGCGCCGTCCTCGGCTTCGCCGGGAACGTGTGGGGCCAGCTCCTCGCCCTGGCCGCCGGCCTCGCGATGCTGCTGCGCGCCCGGCTGTTCCGCTACACCGCCCAGGTCACCTGCGTCCTGGTGGCCGGCCTCGCCGCCATCGCCCTGCTGGTCCTCGGCCTCTCCCTGAACCCGCCGGTCGACCTGGTCAAGGACCTGCTCATGTACGGCGACCGCGGCGGCCTGGACATCCGTACGATCTGGCTGTCGGCGGCCGTCGCCGCCGGCGCCGCCCTGGTCACCGCGATCGGCCTGATCATCCCGCGCAAGGGCCTCTCGCCCTTCTGGGGCCGGCTGCTCGACCTCACCGAGGGCTTCGTGCTGCTCTCCCTGGTGCCGCTGTGTCTCGCGGTCCTGGACGTCTTCATGCGGGCCCGCTCGCTGACCGGCTGAGCGGCCGGCCGCCCGGCCGGGGCCCGTCAGGGGCGTGGCCGCGAGCTGGTACGCTGGGTGACGGCCGTTTGTGTACGCGTTCCCGGAAAGCCACGGGCCTCCCGTGAAGATCGGGGAGCAGCGCTCATCGGACCTTCGCTCCCGAGTCACGGAAGTTTCCCCTGAGACCAAGACCAGGGGCACTCGTGGGCGCACGAACCAAGAGGAGATCCGCGTGGCTCTCGACGCCGCCGTCAAGAAGCAGATCATGGCCGAGTTCGGCACCAAGGAGGGCGACACCGGCTCCCCCGAGGTCCAGGTCGCGATGCTGTCCCGCCGCATCTCGGACCTGACCGAGCACCTCAAGACCCACAAGCACGACCACCACTCCCGTCGTGGTCTGCTGATCCTGGTGGGCCAGCGCCGCCGCCTGCTGCAGTACCTGGCCAAGAAGGACATCCAGCGCTTCCGTACGCTGGTCGACCGCCTCGGCATCCGCCGCGGTGCGGCCGGCGGCGCCAAGTAAGACGCTTGAAGGGAGCGGTTCCCACTTTCAGGGGGCCGCTCCCTTTGCTGTACGTGCGCGATGTACCCACCGGCACTTAGTCTGGTCACACAACGCCACACCCACGCGCGAGAAGCAGCCGGCACGCCGCCGGTCCTCGGTAGTGGCCCCCGGGCATCGTCCCCGGGTGCTTCGATCGAAGACCGGCCCCGCCACGACAGCGCTTCTCCCGCACCGTCCCGGGCCATACGGGCCCGGGACGCAAAGACGCAAACGTAGGAGAAACCGCTAGTGGAGAACGAGACCCACTACGCCGAGGCCGTCATCGACAACGGCACCTTCGGCACCCGCACCATCCGCTTCGAGACCGGCCGCCTCGCCAAGCAGGCCGCCGGCTCCGCCGTCGCCTACCTCGACGACGACACCATGGTCCTCTCGGCGACCACCGCGTCGAAGAAGCCCAAGGACCAGCTCGACTTCTTCCCCCTGACGGTCGACGTCGAGGAGCGGATGTACGCGGCCGGCAAGATCCCCGGCTCCTTCTTCCGCCGGGAGGGCCGCCCCTCCGAGGACGCGATCCTCACCTGCCGCCTGATCGACCGCCCGCTGCGCCCCTCCTTCAAGAAGGGCCTGCGCAACGAGATCCAGATCGTCGAGACGATCATGGCGCTCAACCCCGATCACCTCTACGACGTGATCGCCATCAACGCCGCCTCCTGCTCCACGCAGCTGGCCGGCCTGCCCTTCTCCGGCCCGATCGGCGGCACCCGTGTCGCCCTGATCAAGGGCCAGTGGGTCGCGTTCCCGACGCACACCGAGCTCGAGGACGCCGTCTTCGACATGGTCGTCGCCGGTCGCGTCCTGGAGGACGGCGACGTCGCGATCATGATGGTCGAGGCCGAGGCCACCGAGAAGACCATCGAGCTCGTCAAGGGCGGCGCCGAGGCGCCGACCGAGGAGGTCGTGGCCGCCGGTCTCGAGGCCGCGAAGCCGTTCATCAAGGTCCTGTGCAAGGCGCAGTCGGACCTCGCCGCCAAGGCCGCCAAGCCCACCGGCGAGTTCCCGGTCTTCCTCGACTACCAGGACGACGTCCTGGAGGCGCTCACCGCCGCGGTCAAGAGCGAGCTGGCCCAGGCGCTCACCATCGCCGGCAAGCAGGAGCGCGAGGCCGAGCTCGACCGCATCAAGGAGCTCGCCGCCGAGAAGCTCCTCCCGGCCTTCGAGGGCCGCGAGAAGGAGATCGCGGGCGCCTACCGCGCGCTGACCAAGAAGCTGGTCCGCGAGCGGATCATCAAGGACAAGGTCCGCATCGACGGCCGCGGCATCACGGACATCCGTACGCTCGCCGCCGAGGTCGAGGCCATCCCGCGCGTGCACGGCTCGGCGCTGTTCGAGCGTGGCGAGACCCAGATCCTGGGCGTCACCACCCTCAACATGCTCCGCATGGAGCAGCAGCTGGACACCCTCTCCCCGGTGACCCGCAAGCGCTACATGCACAACTACAACTTCCCGCCGTACTCCGTCGGCGAGACCGGCCGCGTTGGCTCGCCCAAGCGCCGCGAGATCGGCCACGGCGCGCTCGCCGAGCGCGCCATCGTGCCGGTCCTCCCGACCCGCGAGGAGTTCCCCTACGCGATCCGTCAGGTGTCCGAGGCCCTCGGCTCCAACGGCTCGACGTCCATGGGCTCGGTCTGCGCCTCCACCATGTCGCTGCTGAACGCCGGTGTGCCGCTGAAGGCCCCCGTCGCCGGCATCGCCATGGGTCTGATCTCCGAGGAGATCGACGGCCAGACGCACTACGTCGCCCTCACCGACATCCTCGGTGCGGAGGACGCCTTCGGCGACATGGACTTCAAGGTCGCCGGTACGAAGGAGTTCGTCACCGCCCTCCAGCTCGACACCAAGCTGGACGGAATCCCGGCCTCCGTCCTGGCCGCGGCCCTCAAGCAGGCCCGTGACGCCCGCCTCCACATCCTCGACGTGATGATGGAAGCGATCGACACCCCGGACGAGATGTCCCCCAACGCCCCGCGGATCATCACCGTCAAGATCCCCGTGGACAAGATCGGCGAGGTCATCGGCCCCAAGGGCAAGATGATCAACCAGATCCAGGAGGACACCGGCGCCGAGATCACGATCGAGGACGACGGCACCATCTACATCGGTGCCCAGGTCGGCTCGCAGGCCGAGGCCGCCCGCGCCACGATCAACGGCATCGCCAACCCGACCATGCCGGAGGTCGGCGAGCGCTACCTGGGCACGGTCGTCAAGACCACCACCTTCGGTGCGTTCGTCTCCCTGCTCCCGGGCAAGGACGGCCTGCTGCACATCTCGCAGATCCGCAAGCTCGCCGGTGGCAAGCGCGTGGAGAACGTCGAGGACGTGCTCGCGGTCGGCTCCAAGGTCCAGGTCGAGATCGCCGAGATCGACCAGCGCGGCAAGCTCTCCCTCATCCCCGTGATCGAGGGCGAGGACGAGGCGAAGGACGACACCGACCAGTGACGTCCCGCAGTTCCGCGACGACGGCCCGCCCCTCCTCCGAGGGGCGGGCCGTCGCCCGTACCCAAACGCTTCTCCCGGGCAAGGACGGCATCGGCACGGTCCGGCGCACCACCCTCCCCGGCGGCCTCCGCATCGTCACCGAGACCCTGCCCTCCGTGCGCTCCGCCACCTTCGGCATCTGGGCGCACGTCGGCTCCCGCGACGAGACCCCGGCGCTCAACGGCGCCACCCACTACCTGGAGCACCTCCTCTTCAAGGGCACCCGCAAGCGGTCCGCCCTCGACATCTCCGCCGCCATCGACGCGGTCGGCGGCGAGATGAACGCCTTCACGGCGAAGGAGTACACCTGCTACTACGCCCGGGTCCTCGACACCGACCTGCCGCTGGCGATCGACGTCGTCTGCGACATGCTCACCGACTCGCTCATCCTCGAAGAGGACGTCGACGTCGAGCGCGGCGCGATCCTCGAAGAGATCGCGATGACCGAGGACGACCCGGGCGACGTGGTCCACGACCTCTTCGCGAAGACCATGTTCGGCGACACCCCGCTGGGCCGCCCGGTGCTCGGCACGGTCGAGACGGTCACCGCCCTCGACCGCGCCCGGATCGCCCGCTTCTACAAGAAGCACTACGACCCGACCCACCTGGTCGTCGCAGCCGCCGGCAACGTCGACCACGCCACGGTGGTACGCCAGGTCCGCCGCGCCTTCGAGAAGGCCGGCGCCCTCACCCGTACCGACGCCGTCCCGGTCGCCCCGCGCGGCGGACGGCGCACCATCCGTACGGCGGGCAGGGTCGAGGTGCTCGGCCGCAAGACCGAGCAGGCCCACGTGGTCCTCGGCATGCCGGGCCTCGCCCGTACCGACGAGCGCCGCTGGGCGCTGGGCGTGTTGAACACCGCCCTCGGCGGCGGCATGTCCTCCCGCCTCTTCCAGGAGGTCCGGGAGAAGCGGGGCCTCGCCTACAGCGTCTACTCGTACACCTCCGGATTCGCCGACTGCGGCCTGTTCGGCGTGTACGCGGGCTGCCGGCCCGGCCAGGTCCACGACGTGCTGAAGATCTGCCGGGACGAGCTCGACAAGGTCGCGAGCGACGGACTGACCGACGAGGAGATCACCCGCGCCATCGGGCAGCTCTCCGGATCGACCGTCCTCGGACTTGAGGACACCGGCGCGCTGATGAACCGCATCGGCAAGAGCGAGCTGTGCTGGGGCGACCAGATGTCGGTCGACGACATGCTGGCCAGGATCGCCGCGGTCACCCCCGACGACGTGCGCGAGGTGGCCCGCGATGTACTGGAGCAGCGGCCCTCGCTGTCGGTGATCGGCCCGCTGAAGGACAAGCAGGCGGACCGCCTCCACCAAGCGGTCTCCTGACCCACCCGTCCCTTAAGGAAGAGCAATGAGCAAGCTGCGCGTGGCGGTCCTCGGAGCCCAGGGCCGTATCGGCTCCGAGGCGGTCAAGGCGGTCGAGGCCGCCGAGGACATGGAACTGGTCGCGGCCCTCGGCCGCGGCGACAAGCTGGAGTCGCTGGTCGAGGCGGACGCCCAGGTCGCCGTCGAGCTGACCACCCCCGCCTCGGTCATGGGCAACCTCGACTTCTGCGTGCGCCACGGCATCCACGCGGTCGTCGGGACCACCGGCTGGACCGACGAGCGCCTCGCGCAGCTTCGGGGCTGGCTCGACCAGTCTCCCGCAACCGGTGTCCTGATCGCCCCGAACTTCTCCATCGGCGCGGTCCTCACCATGAAGTTCGCGCAGATCGCGGCCCCGTACTTCGAGTCCGTCGAGGTCGTCGAGCTGCACCACCCGAACAAGGTGGACGCCCCCTCCGGCACCGCCACCCGCACCGCCCAGCTGATCGCCGAGGCCCGGTCGAAGGCAGGCTGCGCCCCGCAGCCCGACGCCACGACCACCGCCCTCGACGGGGCGCGCGGCGCGGACGTGGACGGCGTGCCCGTCCACGCGGTACGCCTGCGGGGCCTGCTCGCCCACCAGGAGGTGCTGCTCGGCGGCGAGGGCGAGACGCTCACCGTCCGCCACGACTCGCTGCACCACTCCAGCTTCATGCCGGGCATCCTGCTGGGCGCCCGCCGCGTGACGACCGCCCCGGGCCTCACCTTCGGCCTGGAGCACTTCCTGGACCTGGGCTGACGGTCATGGGCGGAAAGATCACGTACGTCTTCCTCAGCACCGTCCTCGTCCTCGTCTTCGCGGTGGTGGGGATGGAGGGCGTCCTGCTCCTGCTGACCGGCGAGCCGGCGGCGATGGGCATGGGGGCGGTGGCGTTCCTGCTGCCGTTGGTCGGCGGCTGGTTCCTGTGGAAGAACACCCGCTTCGCGCGCCGGGCGAACCGCCTGGCCGCGGAGCTGGAGGCCGAGGGCGGGCTGCCCGTCGACGAGCTGAAGCGGACGGCGGGCGGCCGGATCGACCGGGACTCGGCCGACGAGGTGTTCGCCCGGCGCAAGGCCGAGACGGAGGACGCGCCGGACGACTGGCGCTGCTGGTTCCGGCTCGCGGTGGCGTACCACGACGCCCGTGACACCCCGCGCGCCCGCAAGGCGATGCAGCGGGCGATCGCCCTCCACGAGGGCCGTACGGCCGACGCCTAGCGGACCTGGGCGCCCGCGGGCTCGGCGTATTCGGCGGCGTACTCGGGGGCGTATTCGGCGTTCCAGGCCTCGATGGAGTCCGCGGCGCGGTCGAAGGCCTCGACGCGCGAGAGGAAGTCGGCGTTGTGATCGGTGAGCAGGGGAGCCTGCTCACCGTTCGGCCGTACGAGGACGAGGGCCTGGCCCTGCACGGTACGGGGGAGCCCCAGCCAGCGCACCGGCTGCTGCGTGGTGCGCACGGCGGAGACCTGGTCCCAGGGGACGGTCCTCGTCGAGAAGAAGGCGACGTGCCGCAGCCCGGCCCGGCTCACCCACACTCCCATGCGCAGCAGGCGCAGGGCGGCGCAGATGACCACCGTGGCCAGGCCGAAGGTGAACAGGGACCCGCCGAACGCCCCCGCGACGGCGATGATCACGGCCGCGAGCAGGACGAACGAGGCCAGCAGCAGCGCGATCGCGGCGATGCCCACCCGCCACGGACCGGGCCGGTACGGCCGACGCCACTGGTCGTGGTCGTCGAACGGCAGGGCGATGTCGTCGGTCGTGTCGAATGCACGGTCGGCCGTCAGAAAGGGCAGGGGCACGACGGGTCCTCACTCACAAGCACGTTCGGGGCTGTGCCGGGAGGCTACCTCAGCGGCCCTGGGAAGCCTCGGACTGCTGCTGGTGCCCGCTCGCGTCGCCGGGCTGCAGGGACGGCATGCCGAAGACGAGGGAGCCGACGAGCCCCGCGACGACGGTCAGTCCGAGGAGGGTACGGCCGAGGATCTGGGATGCGGTGGGACGCTCGCGGGGCGGCGGAGTGACGTTACTGCGGAAGCGGTCGGACTCCGCGACGAACGCGAACGGGACGGCCTCTCGCCGGGGCGACATCAGGGTCACTCTCCTTTGCATCACTATGCGTGGGTGTAGGGGGTGTGGTCACTGGTAGAGACGATCGAGCCGCAGGTTTGGTGCCGTTTTTTCATCAAAGCGGCCGAATCTCCGAGCGCGGTGGCCCCGCAGCGGACATACGTACGAACTTCACTGGCGAAGTGTCCGTATTGCGACGTTTCGTGAAGTTCATCTAGGCTGATCAAACGGACCCGGCACTGCTTGAACCCCCGAGCAGGCAGTGCCGGGCTCCGCATATCCCGTCCCCCGAGGGGGGACCCGGCGTTGAGCAGCGAGTAGCGTGTTACCCATGGCTCCGATCTCCACTCCGCAGACCCCCTTCGGGAGGGTCCTCACCGCCATGGTCACGCCCTTCACGGCGGACGGCGCACTCGACCTCGACGGTGCCCAGCGACTCGCCACCCACCTCGTGGACGCCGGCAACGACGGCCTCGTCGTCAACGGCACCACCGGCGAGTCCCCCACCACCACCGACGCGGAGAAATCGCAGCTGGTACGGGCCGTCCTGGAGGCGGTCGGCGACCGCGCCCACGTCGTCGCCGGCATCGGAACCAACGACACCCACCACACCCTGGAGCTCGCCCGCGCCGCCGAGCGCGACGGCGCACACGGCCTGCTCGCCGTCACGCCGTACTACAACAAGCCCCCGCAGGAGGGCCTGTACCGGCACTTCTCGGCCATCGCCGACGCCACCGAGCTCCCGGTGATGCTCTACGACATCCCCGGCCGCAGCGGCGTCCCGATCGACACCGAGACGATCGTCCGGCTCGCCGAGCACCCCCGGATCGTCGCCAACAAGGACGCCAAGGGCGACCTCGGCCGCGCCAGCTGGGCCATCGCCCGCTCCGGCCTCGCCTGGTACTCCGGCGACGACATGCTCAACCTGCCGCTGCTCTCCGTGGGCGCCTGCGGCTTCGTCTCCGTCGTCGGCCACGTCGTCACCCCCGAGCTCCGCGCGCTCCTGGAGGCCCACCTCGCGGGCGACGTCCAGAAGGCCACCGAGGTCCACCAGCGGCTGCTCCCCGTCTTCACCGGCATGTTCCGCACCCAGGGCGTCATCACCACCAAGGCCGCCCTCGCCCTCCAGGGCCTGCCCGCCGGCCCGCTGCGCCTGCCGCTCGTGGAGCTCTCCGAGCAGGAGACCGCCCAGCTCAAGGTCGATCTGGCCGCCGGCGGGGTACAGCTCTGACAACGAAACTTCACAACTGAAGACGCGTAACTGAACAGATCAACCGAACAGACGTAACTGAAAACAACAGCAAGTGCACGATTGTCATGCGCGCCACGTGCCGAGCCGGTACGTGGCGCGCGTGGTGAGGAGAGACTTTTGAGCCATCCGCATCCCGAACTCGGCGCCCCGCCGAAGCTGCCCAAGGGCGGCCTCCGCGTCACCCCCCTCGGCGGGCTCGGTGAGATCGGCCGGAACATGACGGTCTTCGAATACGACGGCCGTCTGCTGATCGTCGACTGCGGCGTCCTCTTCCCCGAGGAGGAGCAGCCCGGCATCGATCTGATCCTGCCCGACTTCACCACCCTCCAGGACCGCCTCGACGACATCGAGGGCATCGTCCTGACCCACGGCCACGAGGACCACATCGGTGGTGTGCCGTACCTGCTCCGCATGAAGCAGGACATCCCGCTCATCGGCTCCAAGCTGACCCTCGCGCTCATCGAGGCCAAGCTCCAGGAGCATCGCATCCGCCCCTACACCCTCGAGGTGGCCGAGGGGCAGCGCGAGCGGTTCGGCCCCTTCGACTGCGAGTTCATCGCCGTCAACCACTCCATCCCCGACGCCCTGGCCGTCGCGATCCGCACCCCCGCGGGCATGGTCGTCCACACCGGCGACTTCAAGATGGACCAGCTCCCGCTGGACAACCGCCTCACCGACCTGCACGCCTTCGCGCGCCTGAGCGAGGAGGGCATCGACCTCCTCCTCACGGACTCGACGAACGCCGAGGTCCCGGGCTTCACCCCGCACGAGCGCGACATCTCCAACGTCCTGCGGAACGTCTTCGCCAACGCCCAGAAGCGCATCATCGTGGCCAGCTTCGCCAGCCACGTGCACCGCATCCAGCAGATCCTGGACGCCGCCCACGAGTACGGCCGCCGGGTCGCCTTCGTCGGCCGCTCCATGGTCCGCAACATGGGCATCGCCCGCGACCTCGGCTACCTCAGGGTCCCCGCCGGCCTGGTCGTCGACGTGAAGACCCTCGACGACCTCCCGGACGACGAGGTCGTGCTGGTCTGTACGGGCTCGCAGGGCGAGCCGATGGCCGCCCTGTCCCGGATGGCCAACCGCGACCACCAGATCCGGATCGTCCCCGGCGACACCGTGATCCTCGCGTCCTCGCTCATCCCCGGCAACGAGAACGCGGTCTACCGCGTGATCAACGGCCTGACCCGCTGGGGCGCCAACGTCGTCCACAAGGGCAACGCCAAGGTCCACGTCTCGGGCCACGCCTCGGCCGGCGAGCTGCTGTACTTCTACAACATCTGCAAGCCGAGGAACCTCATGCCGGTCCACGGCGAATGGCGCCACCTGCGCGCCAACGCCGAGCTCGGCGCGATGACGGGCATCCCCAAGGACCACATCGTCATCGCCGAGGACGGCGTCGTCGTCGACCTGGTCGACGGCCGCGCCCGCATCACCGGCAAGGTCCAGGCCGGCTACGTGTACGTCGACGGCCTCTCGGTCGGCGACGTCACCGAGACCTCCCTGAAGGACCGCCGCATCCTCGGCGAGGAGGGCATCATCTCGGTCTACGTCGTCGTCGACTCGACGACCGGCAAGATCGTCGGCGGCCCCCACGTCCACGCCCGCGGCTCCGGCATCGAGGACTCCGCCTTCGACGCGGTGCTCCCCAAGATCGACCAGGCCCTGAACAAGTCCGCCCAGGACGGCGTGGTCGAGGCGCACCAGCTCCAGCAGCTGATCCGCCGCACGGTCGGCAAGTGGGTCTCCGACACCTACCGCCGCCGCCCGATGATCCTCCCGGTGGTCGTCGAGGTCTGACGACCGGCCCTCCCGAGGGCACGACGACGGAGCGGGGCGCCTCGATTTGCATCGGGGCGCCCCGCTCCAGTACGTTTACGGCTCCGCCAGAACGGGAAGCCCCGGGCGCCGCCGTGCGCCAGGAGAGTGAACCGGGAGGCGGGAAATCCGACTCAGAACTTCTGATAAAGTCGGAGCCGCCGGAAAGGCCCGAAACGACGAAAGTCGAATAGGACCCGGAAAGCACCGAGGAAATCGGATCGGAAAGATCTGATAGAGTCGGAAACGAAGGAAGCGCCCGGAGGAAAGCCCGCGAGGGGGAGTACAAAGGAAGCGTCCGCACCTTGAGAACTCAACAGCGTGCCAAAAATCAACGCCAGATTAGTTGATACCCCGTCCATCTTCGGATGGTCGAGGTTCCT
>NZ_JBEOUO010000032.1:0-18315 GCF_040302485.1 Streptomyces sp. NPDC126499
CAACGGCTTGTCCGCCTCGTAACGGAAGGCGACCTCCTCGAAGGAGACCCGGCCCTTCAGCTCCGCCGGCTTCTCGCCCACCGGCCCGTCCGGCGCCTGCTCCTCCGCGTCCAGCAGCTCGAAGACCCGCTCGGCGGACGCGACGCCCGACTGCACCAGGTTCGCCATCGACGCGACCTGCGTCAGCGGCATCGAGAACTGCCGCGAGTACTGGATGAACGCCTGCACGTCACCGATCGACAGACTGCCGCTCGCCACCCGCAGACCACCGACCACCGCGACCAGGACGTAGTTGATGTTCGAGATGAAGAACATCACCGGCTGCATCACGCCGCTGTTGAACTGGGCCTTGAACCCTGCCTCGTACAGCGCCTCGTTCTGCTCGTGGAAGTCCTTCGCGGACTCCTCCTGGCGCCCGAACACCTTCACCAGCGCGTGCCCGGTGTACATCTCCTCCACATGGGCGTTGAGCCGGCCCGTGGACTTCCACTGCTGCACGAAGTGCGGCTGCGAGCGCTTGCCGATCCGGGTCGCGACGACCACCGACAGCGGCACCGTCACCAGCGCCACCAGCGCGAGCAGCGGCGAGATCCAGAACATCATCGCCAGCACGCCGACGATCGTGAGCAGGGAGTTGATCAGCTGCCCCATCGACTGCTGGAGGGTCTGGCCGATGTTGTCGACGTCGTTGGTCGCCCGGGACAGCACCTCGCCGCGCTTGGCCTTGTCGAAGTACGACAGGGGCAGCCGCGCCAGCTTCGCCTGGACGTCCTCGCGCATCCGGTAGACGGTCCGGTTGATCACCTTGATCGACATGCGGGTGGAGACCAGCATCAGCAGGCCCGCCAGCACGTAGATCCCCAAGGCCAGGCCCAGGACCTCGCCGACCGCCGGGAAGTCGATGCCCTGCCCGGGGGTGAAGTCCACCCCGGACAGCATGTCCGCCATCCCGCCGTCACCGTCGGCGCGCAGCGCCGCGAGCGCCTGTTCCTTCGTCGTGCCCTCGGGCATCTGCCGCCCGACCACACCCGCGAAGACGAGGTCGGTCGCCCGGCCCAGGATCAGCGGCCCGATCACCGAGGCCGCCACCGACAGCACACAGGCGACCAGCATCACCCACAGCGCGCTCCGCTCCGGCGCCAGCTGCCGCAGCAGCCGCTTGCCGGAGCCCTTGAAGTCCATCGACCGCTCGCCCGGGCCGCCCCCGGCCATGGGCATACGTGGTCCGGCCATCAGGCAGCCTCCGCCTCGGTCAGCTGGGAGAGCACGATCTCCCGGTACGTCTCGTTCTCCGCCATCAGCTCGTGGTGCCGCCCGGCGCCCACGACCCGGCCCTCGTCGAGGACCACGATCCGGTCGGCGTCCCGGATGGTCGACACCCGCTGGGCGACGATGACCACCGTCGAGTCGGCCGTCTCCTCGGCGAGCGCGGCCCGCAAGCGGGCGTCCGTCTCGTAGTCGAGGGCGGAGAAGGAGTCGTCGAAGAGATAGATCTCCGGCCGCTGCACCAGCGTCCGGGCGATGGCGAGCCGCTGCCGCTGACCGCCGGAGACATTGGTGCCGCCCTGCGCGATGGGGGCGTTCAGGCCGCCCTCCAGCTTCGCCACGAAGTCCTTGGCCTGCGCCACCTCCAGGGCGTGCCACAGCTCCTCGTCGGTCGCGTCCGGCTTGCCGTACCGCAGATTGGTCGCGACCGTCCCGGAGAAGAGGTACGGCTTCTGCGGGACGAGCCCGACCGTCCGCGCCATCAGCGCCGGATCCAGCTTCCGTACGTCCACGCCGTCGACCAGGACCTCTCCGGCGGTCACGTCGAACAGCCGGGGCACCAGCCCGAGCAGCGTCGACTTGCCGCTGCCGGTCGAGCCGATGATCGCCGTGGTCTCGCCCGGCCGGGCGACGAGCCCGACGTCCTTGAGGACCGACTCCTCCGCGCCCGGATACCGGAAGTCCGCGCTCCTGACCTCCAGATGGCCCCGCCGGCCCAGCTCGCGCACCGGCTCGGCCGGCGGCACCACACTGGAGTCCGTCGCCAGGACCTCCTCGATGCGCTCGGCGCACACCTCGGCCCGCGGCACCATCATGAACATGAAGGTGGCCATCATCACGGCCATCACGATCTGCATCAGATAGGCGAGGAAGGCGGTCAGCGCGCCGATCTCCATCGCGCCGCTGTCGATGCGGTGCGCGCCGAACCACACCACGGCGATCGACGACACGTTCACGACCGTCATCACGGTCGGGAACATCAGCGCCATCAGCCGGCCCGTGGCCATCGACACGTCGGTCAGCTCGGTGTTGGACCCCTTGAACCGCTCCCGCTCGTAGTCGTCCCGTACGAAGGCGCGGATGACCCGGTTGCCGGTGATCTGCTCCCGCAGCACCCGGTTCACCGTGTCCAGGCGCTCCTGCATGGTCCGGAACAGCGGCCGCATCCTGCGCACGATCAGGGAGACGGCGACGCCGAGCACCGGCACCACCGCGACCAGCACCGCCGACAGCGGCACGTCCAGACCGAGCGCCATGACGATGCCGCCGACGCACATGATCGGCGCGGAGACCATCAGGGTGAACGCCATCAGGACCAGCATCTGGACCTGCTGCACGTCATTGGTCGTCCGGGTGATCAGCGACGGCGCGCCGAAGTGCCCGACCTCCCGGGCCGAGAAGGACTGCACCCGCTCGAAGACGGAGGCGCGGACGTCCCGCCCGAGCGCGGCGGCGGTCCGCGCCCCGTAGTACACGGCCCCGATGTTGCAGGCCACCTGGAGCACGGACACGCCGATCATCAGCGCGCCGAACCGCAGGATGTAGCCGGTGTCCCCGTTCACGACACCGTTGTCGATGATGTCGGCGTTCAGGGTCGGCAGGTAGAGGGTGGCGCTGGTCTGCAGCAGCTGCAGCAGCACCAGCAGGCCGATGGGTTTTCTGTACGGTCGCAGGAAGGTTCGGAGCAGTCTTATGAGCACGGGCTCTACTATCGCCCGCACTGCCGAGACGTTACGACTCGTTTTAGGCGCGGCGGACGAGCCCTGGCGAAGACTTTACGAAGGGGCGGGACGCGGCGCGTCGGGCGTGGGGTCGCGTCGGCCGAGGCGCCTCGGCCCGGCCCGGGTCAGGAGGCGAACGCGCCCGGGTGGATCTGCTCCCGGGTGGCGGTGTACTGCTGCCGCACGGCCTGGCCGACGGCCAGCTCCTCGCCCGGCTCGAAGACCTGGGCGGCGGCACCCTGCCAGGCCGGGGGAGCGGTCGGGGCGAGCGTGCCCTGGGAGACGCCGAGCGCCCACGCCGCCTGCCGGGCGGCCCCGAGCGCCGCGTAGTCGGCCGGCTGGGGGACGACGACCTGCGCGCCGAACAGCATGGGGGCCATGGCCTGGACGGCGGGCAGTCCGGCGGCCGCGCCGAGCAGGAAGACCCGGCGCACCTCGACGCCCCGCCCGCGCAGCACGTCCATGGCGTCGGCGAGCGAGCAGAGCATGCCCTCGAAGGAGGCCCGGGCGAGGTGTTCGGGCTTCATCGACTCGCGGCGCAGCCCGGCGAGGGTGCCGGCGGTGTGCGGCAGCTGGGGGGTCCGTTCGCCCTCCAGATACGGCAGCAGGACGAGCCCGGAGGCGCCCGGCGTGGACGTGAGGGCGAGCGCGGACAGCTCCTCCAGACCGTCGAGGCCGAGCATCTCGGCGGTGCCGCGCAGGGCCCGTACGGCGTTGGAGGTGTGGACGACCGGCAGGTGCATGCCGGCGGCGTCGGCGAACGCGGTGATCATGCCGTTCGGGTCGGCGGGGACCTCGTGGTGGACGGCCATGACGGAGCCGGAGGCGCCGAGGGAGACCACGGCGTCGCCGACGCCGAGCCCGAGACCGAGGGCGGCCGCCATGGTCTCGCCCGTGCCGGCGGAGATCAGCAGCCCTTCCGGGGTGGTGCCGGCGGCCTCGGCGGGGCCGAGGACCTCGGGCAGCACGGCCTGGTGCCCGAGCGCGAGCTCGACGAGGTCGGGCCGGTAGGACCCGGTCCGGGCGGACCAGTAGCCGGTGGCGGAGGCGGCGCCGCGGTCGGTGGTGCGCCGCGCGGGCCGGCCGAGCAGCTGCCACACCAGCCAGTCGTGCGGCTGGAGGATCATGGCGACGCGCTGGGCGTGCTCGGGCTCGTTGCGGGCGAGCCAGCGCAGCTTGGCGACGGGCAGGCCGGACTGCGGGACGGTGCCGACGGCGTCGGCCCAGGCCTGCCGCCCGCCGAGGGCCTCGACCAGATCGGCCGCGGCGACCTGCGCCCGCTTGTCGTTGCCGACGAGCGCGGGCCGCACGAGGCCGCCCTGCGCGTCCAGCGGCACGAGCCCGTGCTGCTGGGCGGAGACCCCGATCGCCTGCACCCCTTCGAGCAGCCCGCCGGCGGCGGCCTCGCCGAGGGAGAGCAGCCAGCCCTGTGGATCCACGTCGGTGGCCTTGGGGTCCACCGGGTGCGGGGCATGGCCCTGCCGCAGTACGGCACCCGTGTCCGTGTCACAGACGACGATGCGCGTGGAGTCCGAAGAGCTGTCCAGGCCGGCGACTATCCCCATGGCACATGATTCTGCCGTACTTCCGGGGGCGGCGAGGTCAGGTGTTGGTGGGGCCCCAGTCCTCCTCCTCGTAGGAGGCGACCTGCCCGTCGTGATGGCGCCGCGACCGGATCCGGTGCGCCTGGTCCCCGACGACGTGCATCGCCCGGCCGGCGACCTGCCGCCCGGACTGGGCGGCGGACTCGGCGGCGTTGCGCACCGCGGGGTTCTCTGCGACCTGCTTGGCGGACGTCTTCATCCGCTCGTACACCTCTCGCCCGGCTCGCGTCCCGATCACGAAACCGAGGCCCAGTCCGGCGACGAAGACCAGCTTGTACCGCACGCTGCGATCCTTCCCTGGAGCCCCTGGGGATACCGATTGGCGGAGCACCCCCCTGCTTGCGCTAATGTATGTGTCGCAGCGAGCGAGCGCCGCCCGGGAAGGTCCGAGGTGGACCGTTCGGTGCAACGCAGCAATCCCCTGTAGCTCAATTGGCAGAGCAGCCGGCTGTTAACCGGCAGGTTACTGGTTCGAGTCCAGTCGGGGGAGCGCGATCCCCTGTAGCTCAATTGGCAGAGCATTCGGCTGTTAACCGGAGGGTTGCTGGTTCGAGTCCAGCCGGGGGAGCCACGCGGAAGAGGACCCTTCGGGGTCCTTTTTCGTTTCCCGGGGAACCAAGGGCCCGGCCCTGGAGTCTTCTGGATCGAGCATGGCCGACCATCCGGAGCAGGAGATCGTATGAGCGGCTATGCTGCGGCAGACGGCGCGCACACTTGTACGCGCCGTGGTGTTCGGGGCGGTAGCTCAGCCGGTTAGAGCAGCGGACTCATAATCCGTCGGCCGTGGGTTCGAGTCCCACCCGCCCCACCACAGCCCGCACCCGCAGGAAGGTTTTGCCTCGGGGTGCGGGCTTTCGCGTTCCACGGTGCACCGCCTGTGATCCGGCTCACGGCACCGACACGCCGGTCGTCACCCGGCCGGCCCACCGCCCACCACCGTCAGGTGGTACGTCGTGTCCACCCAGAAGTCGCCGGTCGAGGCGGCCTTGATCTCCAGGACGTACTGGCCGGGCAGCAGCGGGGCGAGGCCGGCCCAGATGCCCCAGGCGAGGTGCTTGCGCAGGCCCACGCGGAAGGGCGGGGCGACGAATTCCCGGAGGAGGAGCGGGGCGCCGTTGAGGTAGGCCTTCGCGGAGGAGACCTCCATGGCCAGCGGTGTGCGCGAGTACAGCTTGGTGTGCTGGACGTTGAGGACCGGGAAGAAGGCCGGGCGGTCGGCCGGGATCTCACAGCGGCGCACCACCCGGCCGCCGTAGGTGCCGGCGAGGAACCAGACGTCGTCGGGCTGCCGCCAGGCCGCGTACTCGCCCGTCGTGTCGGCCACGGGGCTGCGCCGCTCGGGGGCCGACAGGGCCCACTGCCACCAGCGGGCGGCGAGCGCGCCGCCCTCGTCCTCGGATATTCGCCATTCGCTCACGGCGCCACACCTTACGGGGTCACGGCACGTCGAGGAGCCCGGCGAACACCACCCCCGCGACGACGGCCACCACCGGCGCCGCGACGGCGAACCCCACCCGCCGGGCGGCGTGCCGGACCCGCCGGGGGAGGGCCCAGCTCGTGATCAGCAGGCCCAGGGCGAGGAGCAGCCCGGTGACGACGACCGGGAAGGCCACCTCGAAGCTCGCGTCGAACCGGTCCGCCTCGGCGCCGTTGCAGGAGTCGCAGGCCATGGGGGAGAGGCCGGCGTACAGCAGCACGAGGAAGCCCAGCGGCAGGGTCACGAGCGTGGAGACGAGCGGGGCGATCCAGGCCCCGGTGGCGCGCGCGTCGGGATCGTTCATGGTCATGGGGCCAGCCAACCGCGCGACGGGACGGCGCACATGAGCCCGCGTACTCAAAAGCCGGTCAGCGTACTGAATGTTGATCACTCTCTGTAATGAAATGCCCCGGCCGGTCAGAACCATGATCGCGACGGCGCGGTTCTTCGGTGGTCAGCGCCCCTTCG
Organism: Streptomyces sp. NPDC126499; assembly: GCF_040302485.1. Taxonomy (NCBI): domain Bacteria; kingdom Bacillati; phylum Actinomycetota; class Actinomycetes; order Kitasatosporales; family Streptomycetaceae; genus Streptomyces; species Streptomyces sp. NPDC126499. Next base: position 6,537 of record NZ_JBEOUO010000032.1, read on the forward strand.
TTGGAAGGACCTTCATATGGTCAGCTCGTACGCGTCCCGGCTCCTCGCCGCGCTCTCCATGGCCACGGCCGTCACCCTGACCGGCTCCGCTCCGGCACAGGCGTCCGCGGTCGGTACGACCCCGGTGCGCACCTTCGAGTACAGCGTCGGCGGGGTGACGATGAAGGTGCCGACCGGTTGCATGTTCACCCACATCGTCCGGGGTGAGGGCCGGAAGATCACCTACCAGAACGCCGGCGTGGACTGCGGCTTCGTCGCGGCGCTGGGCAGCGGCTTCTGCAACTGGCGGATCGACTTCACGTACGCCGACACCAACAACAGGACGTACCGGACCTCACGGGGCAAGACGCACTCCGAGTGCAAGATCGATCCCATGCGGAACAACTCCCCGCAGACCCTGCCTCGTTATGGCAAGGCGTGTGCGCACCTCTTCGTCAACGGGGTGCGCCGAGTGAGTCAGTGCCATCACATCACGAAGTGAGTCGTTCATGATCGACAGCGAGCAGGGGCAGGACGAGGCCGCCGTGGCGCGGCGGCGGAGGAACGGGATCGCGGGGTTCGCCGTGGGGTTCCTCGTCTCGATCGCCTTCTTCGCCTTCTTTCCCGGGCTTCCCCATGTCATCGACTGGGGGGCGATCATCGTCTCGATCGTCGTCGGCGGCGTGGCGCGGTGGGCGGCGCAGAAGTGGCTGAGCGGCTGACGCCGGGGGGGTGAGGGGCGGCCCCGGCGCGCCTTGCCGGCGCGCCGGGGCCTTCGGTGGATCAGCGGGCTCAGTACGTCAGGATCCCCGGGTCCGAGACCCCCGGCGCGCCCGTTTCCACGTGGCCCGCCAGGCGGCGGAGGTAGTCCGGGTGGGACGGGGTCGTGAGGGTGACGTCGTACCAGCGGGCGGAGGCGGCGAGGTCGAGGGTGTGGGTGACCGTCGTGCCCTTCGGGAGCGTGAGGGTGGTCGGGCCTCCCGTGTAGGTGTTGGTGAGTGTGACCGTCGTCGTGGTGCCGGGGTTGGTGAAGGTCAGGGTCAGGTTGCCGGTGGTGGCGTCGTGGCGGGCCTGGACCTCGGGGAGCGGGGTCTTGCCGGGGGAGCGGAAGCGGCGGAGGAAGCCGTTGGGGCCATGGACCGTGAGGTCGGTGAGGCCCTTGGAGTAGCGGGTGTTCCAGGTGTCCGAGAGGGACTTGGCCGCTTCCGTCGTGTACGTCCACGGCGCGTCCGTGCGGTTCGCCGAGGTCACGTAGAACTGGGCGCCGGCGGACGGGCCGCCGCTGAAGGTGAGGCGGTAGGTGCCGGCGGTCGTGTCGGCGGCGCCGTCGACGTACGGGGCGTACTTCAGCGGACGGGTGGGCTTGGTGCCCCGTTCCTGGCGGGGCATCGTGCCGACCGCCGGGGCCGTGGCCAGGAAGTCGGGGTGGCGCTCGCGGTCCGGCGGGTAGTAGCCGTCGGTCGGCGGCAGCGGGGCGGCCTGGGGGTCCGTACGCGTGAAGTCGAACGCGGAGGTCAGGTCGCCGCACACGGCCCGGCGCCAGGGCGAGATCTGCGGCTCCCGCACGCCGAAGCGGCGCTCCATGAAGCGGATGATCGACGTGTGGTCGAAGGTCTCCGAGCAGGTGTAGCCGCCCTTCGACCAGGGCGAGACGACGAGCATGGGGACGCGCGGGCCGAGCCCGTACGGGCCTGCGACGTACCCCGTCTTCCCGGGGAAGTAGTCCAGCGTGGTCGGGACGGTCGACAGGCCCTGGGAAGCGGAGGCCGGGACGTACGGCGGGACCACGTGGTCGAAGAAGCCGTCGTTCTCGTCGTAGGTGATGAACAGGGCCGTACGCGCCCACACGTCCGGGTTCGAGGTCAGCGCGTCCAGGACCTGGGCGATGTACCAGGCGCCGTAGTTCGAGGGCCAGTTGGAGTGCTCGGTGAAGGCTTCGGGCGCGGCGATCCAGGAGATCTGGGGGAGGGTGCCCGCCTGGACGTCGGCGCGGAGCCTGTCGAAGAAGCCCTCGCCCGCCTTGGCGTTCGTGCCCGTGCGGGCCTTGTCGTAGAGGGGGTTGCCGGGCTGGGCGTTGCGGTAGGTGTTGAAGTACAGCAGCGAGTTGTCGCCGTAGTTGCCCCGGTAGGCGTCGTTGATCCAGCCCCAGTGACCGGCGGCGTCCAGGCCGTCGCCGATGTCCTGGTAGACCTTCCAGGAGACCCCGGCCGCCTCCAGCCGCTCGGGGTAGGTGGTCCAGCCGTAGCCCGCCTCTGCGTTGTTGAGGACCGGGCCGCCGCCCGTGCCGTCGTTGCCGGTGTGACCGGTCCACATGTAGTAGCGGTTCGGGTCGGTCGAGCCGATGAACGAGCAGTGGTACGCGTCGCAGATCGTGAACGCGTCGGCGAGCGCGTAGTGGAACGGGATGTCCTGGCGGGTGAGGTAGGCCATGGTGGCCTTGGTCTTCGCGGGCACCCACTGGTCGTACGCGCCCTTGTTGAAGGCCCGCTGGCCGCCCGCCCAGTCGTGGTTGAGGCCCTGGAGGAACTCCATGCCGAGGTCGTCGCTCGGCGGGCGGAAGGGCAGGGTCTCGGTCCTGCCGTCGGACTGGTGCCAGACGGACTTGCCGCTGGGGAGCGTGACCGGGCGCGGGTCGCCGAAGCCGCGTACGCCCTTCATCGCCCCGAAATAGTGGTCGAAGGAACGATTTTCCTGCATCAGGACCACGATGTGCTCGATGTCCTGGATCGTGCCCGTCGTGCCCTGCGCCGGGATGGCGGCGGCGCGGGCGATGCTGTCGGACAGCATGGTGAACGCGGCGGCTCCGCCCGCGAGTTGCAGGAACCGGCGGCGATTCAGTTCGGCCATGGGGGGTTGCCCTCCGGAGTGGGAGACGGACGGGGTGCGGGTGCGCGGCCGGCCGGGCCGGCGACGGGCGCCCCAAGGAGAGCGCCCGTGAACCACCGCTCGGCGGCCGTCCCATGACTGCCCGTCGTACGCCGGGCGAATCCCCCGTGCCCGAACGTGAAAACTCACAACCGAACGCCCCCGGTGGGCCGAACTCCACCAGGGGCGTGCGTAGGTGAACAGAAAACTGCACGGGAGCGAGCGGAGGGCTACTCGACGACGAGCTCGACCGTGATGTTGCCGCGGGTCGCCTTCGAGTACGGGCAGAAGGCGTGGGTCTTCTCCAGGAGCGCGGCGCCCGCCTCGCCCTGCAGGTGGTCGGGGAACTCGGCGCGCATGACGACGGCGAGCCCGAAGCCGCCGTCGGCCGGGTCCTTGCCGATGGAGACCTCGGCGGTGATGGACGCGTCCGAGATGTCGATCTTCTCCTGGCGGGCCACCACGCCCATGGCGCTGGCGAAGCAGGCGGCGTATCCGGCGGCGAAGAGCTGCTCGGGGTTGGTGCCCTGGCCGTTGCCGCCGAGGGCCGTGGGGTGGGCGAGGGGGAGGTCGATGTGGCCGTCGGAGCTGACGGCGCGGCCCTCGCGGCCGTTGGCGGTGGCGACTGCGGTGTAGATCGCGTCCATGGGTTCTTCCGTTCCTGTCCGTGGCTCGGTGCCGGGTTGCCGGATCTATTTGTAGCGCGCCATTTAGTTGTGCACAACTTAATGGCGTGTGACGGTCGTCTCCCGTACCCTGGGAACCATGGACGGACCCACCGACGAGGACTTCCTCCGGCTCGACAACCAGATCTGCTTCTCCCTGCACGCCGCCACCCGCGCCTTCAACGGCGTCTACCGCGGCGCGCTCAAGGAGCTCGGCCTCACGTACCCGCAGTACCTGGTGATGCTGGTCCTCTGGGAGCACGGCGAGCTGCCCGTCAAGGGCATCGGCGAGCGGCTCCGCCTCGACTCCGGCACCCTGTCGCCGCTGCTCAAGCGCCTTGAGGCGGTCGGCTACGTCGAGCGGCGGCGCAGCGCGGAGGACGAGCGGTCCGTCACCGTGCGGGTCACCGGCGAGGGCGCCGCGCTCCGCGAGAAGGCCCTCGGGGTGCCGCGCGGGATCGCCGCCGCGACCGGCCTCGACCTGGAGGAGATCGTCGCCCTGCGCGACCGGCTGAACGCCCTCGCCGGCCGGCTCGACGCCGTCGACCCCGACGACCTCGCCCGGTGCGTCGTCGGGAAGTGACGTCGCCGCCGCCGTCAGGTGACGGAAAGTGGCCGGAATCCGCCCTCGGGTGAGGCGGGTGGCCGTGGCGTGTGCCCGGGCGCCTCTCGGTGCCGGGGGACCACCCGCGCGCCTGCCAACCGCATGCGTGAACGGGGGGCGCCCGTCACTGGCGCCCGTGCGTCATCGGCGCCCGTGCGTCACCGGCGCGCGCCTGCCGCCGGTGACGTGCGCCTCGCCCTACGCGGCGGCCAGGGCCTCCAGCGCCGGGACCGTTTCCGCCGGGGACGGCAGGGCGGCGTTCTCGGCCCGCAGGCGGGCCGCGGCCTCGCTCAGGGCCGGGTCCGTGACGAGGCGGGTGAGGAGTGAGGCGTCGACCTCGTCGGCGGTGGAGCACAGGGCCGCGCCGGTCGCGGTGAGGGCGTCGGCGTTGATGAAGTGGTCGGCCCCCTGGGGCAGCAGCAGCTGGGGCAGGCCGGCCTGGAGCGCGGTGAGCATCGTGCCCGAACCACCGTGGTGGATCAGCGCGTCGGAGGCCGTCAGCAGCTCCGCGAGCGGCACCCACGGCAGCGGGCGGACGTTGTCCGGAAGGGTGCCCAGCGGAGCGAGGTCGGCGTCCCCGACGGCGAGCAGGAACTCGGCGTCCACCGACGCGGCGGCCTCCATCAGGCGGACGATGGCGCCGACGCCCTCCATCTCGGTGAGCACCGTGCCCAGGGTGACCACGACCCGCGACCGGGTGCCGCGGCGGAGCAGTTCGGCGGGGACCGTGCCGCCGCCGTTGTACGGGAGGTAGCGCATCCGCAGGCTCCCCCGGTCACCGCCGAGCGAGGCGGGGATGATGTCGAGCGCGGTGGCCTCGGCGGGACCGGCCACGCCGTACGTCTCGTACGCCTCCGTGAAGTAGGCCGCCTGCCGGCGGACCATGTCGAGGCCCGAGGCGACGCCGAAGTTCTGGATCACCGAGGGGATCTTGAGCTTGGCCGCGACCAGCGGGGCGGAGGCCTGGAAGGAGTCGTGGACCAGCAGGTCGGCACCCCAGCCCTCGGCGGTCTCCAGCAGGCCGTCGACCGTCGGGCGGGAGACGAGCGCGAAGGCGTGGGCCGCCCTGTCCAGGATCTGATCGGAGGTCATCTCCGGGGCGACATAGCGCGCTTCCTCGCCGGTTGCCTGCCGGAACACCTCCCGGATGTCGCGGCCGTCCCCGATCTCGACGATCGGGAACCCCGCCTCGCGGAGCCGGTCCAGCGGCTGCGAGCCCGCGAACAGCACCTCGTGACCGGCGGCGCGCAGCGCCTGCGCGGTCGGGATCATCGGGAAGAGATGGCCGGCCGCCGCCGGTCCGGTGAAGAGTACGCGCACGATGTCTCCTTGCCATGGTCTGCCGTACGAGGACGAGTCGTGCCCGAACGCCCCCGCTCACACGGCGAACCAGCGCGACGGCACCGCGTGTTCCGGGCGGGATCGATAATCGGACGTTCTCGCGAACGCCGATCCGGACGGAACGCGACCGGACCGAGTCCGTACCCGAAGCCGGCCGAGCCCAGCCGGGCCGGGCCTGCCGGGCTGGCCGAGCCGAGCCGGATCGAGCCGGACCGCACTCGGGCCGGGCCCGCCGGGCCAAGTCCGACGGCGCTGCATCCGCCGGGGCCCGCCGGGCCCGCCGGACCCAGCTCGACCGGGCCGACCGGCCCGGCCGAGTCGGACCGAGCCGAACCGCACGGGACCGGACCGAGTCCGTACCCGCAGCCGGCCGAGCCGAGCCGGACCGCACGGGACCGCACGGGACCGGACCGGGACGGGCCCGCCGGGCCGTGTCCGAAGGACGGGACCGGACCGCAATCAGGTCCGTCGGGCCGAGTCCGACCCGACCGGACCGGAGCCAGTCAGGCCCGCCGGACCCGGCCCCACCGTGCCTGCCGCCCCGCAGCCGGAAAATTGTAAGGACCCACATTGAAGGGCGCTCCTATACTCGGGCTATGCCCGACATCACCCTCCGGCGCGCCACCGCCGACGACTCGAAGCGGCTCACCCGGCTCGTGCGGACCTCCTCCGCCTACGCCGGCGCGTACGCCCCCATGGTCGCCGGCTACCAGGTGGGCGGCTCGTACATCGAGCACCACCCCGTCTACGTCGCCGTCGGCGCCGACGGGCGGGTCCTCGGCTTCTACGCCCTGCTCCTCGACGAGGCCGAGCTCGACCTCGCCTTCGTCGCCGACGAGGCCCAGGGCCTGGGGATCGGCCGGATGCTCGTCGAGCACATGATCGGCCAGGGCCGCGCCGCCGGACTCGACTCCATACGGGTCGTCGCCCACCCGCCCGCCGAGGAGTTCTACCTGCGCACCGGCGCCCGCCGCACCGGCACCGTCCGGCCCACCGGACGCATCCACTGGGAACGCCCCGAGCTGCGCTACGACCTCACGGGCGACGTCACGGGTGACACCCCCGCCGGCACCGGACCCCGCGCCGGCAGCAGCACCCGCACCCCGGCCGACGCCGCGTGAGCGCCCCCGCACCGGCCTCCGCCCCGGCCGACCGCAAGGGCGGCAGGCTCTTCGCCGACCTCACCCCGCTCCGTACCTCGGCCGACTACCGGCGGCTCTGGTTCGGCAACACCGTCACCTGGGTCGGCCAGGGCATGACCACCCTCGCCATCTCCCTCCAGGTCTACGACATCACCCGCTCGCCGTTCTCCGTCGGTCTGGTCGGGCTCTTCACCCTCGTCCCGCTCGTCGTCTTCGGCCTGTACGGCGGCGCGATCGCCGACACCGTCGACCGCCGCAAGCTCGGCCTGGTCAGCTCCACCGGCCTGGCCGTGCTCTCCATCGCCCTCGCCACGGCCGCCTTCGCCGGCTTCCACCGGGTGTGGTTCCTCTACGGAATCGTCGCCCTCCAGGCGGTCTGCGCCGCGCTCAACGCGCCCGCCCGCAGCGCCATGATCCCCCGGCTGCTGCCCGCCGAACAGCTGCCCGCCGCCAACGCGCTCAACTCGATGACCACCACCTTCGGCACGCTCGTCGGGCCCAGCATCGGCGGCCTCGTCGTCGGTCTGGCCGGCTACCAGACGGCGTACCTCATCGACGCGATCGCCTTCTCGGCCTCCCTCTACGCGATGTGGCGCCTGCCGTCGATGCTGCCGGACCGCACCGGCACCAAGCGGGCCTCCGTCCTCGACGGACTGCGCTTCCTCGCCACCCGACCCAACCTGCGCATGACGTTCTTCTCCGACTTCTGCGCGATGATCCTCGCCCACCCCCGGGCGCTGTTCCCGGCCGTCGCCGTCCTCTGGTACGGCGGCGACGCCCGCACCGCCGGACTCCTCGTCGCCGCACCGGCGTTCGGCGCCCTGCTGGGCGGGGTGCTCTCCGGCTGGCAGGGCCGGATCCGCCACCACGGGCAGGCGATCCTGCTGGCCGTCGCCACGTGGGGCACCGCGATCGCCGTCTTCGGCCTCACCCGCAACCTCTGGCTCGGGCTGCTGCTGCTCGCCGTCGCCGGCTACTCCGACACCGTCTCGATGATCTTCCGGAACACGATGATGCAGGTCGCCGCCCCGGACGAGATGCGGGGCCGGCTCCAGGGCGTCTTCATCGTGGTCGTCGCCGGGGGGCCCAGGCTCGGCGACTTCCTCGCCGGCTCGGTCGCCGACCTCACCTCCCCGACCGTCGCCATCACCGGCGGCGGACTCGCCTGCGTCCTCGCGATCGGGCTGCTCGCCCTCTACGGCAAGGGCTTCCGGCGGTACGACGCCCGCAACCCCACGGCGTGAACCAACCGTTGCCCGGTACGCTCCTGGTCCCGTCCCGCCGCAGATCATCCGGGCGGTGGGCGCGAAGGCGTGATGCGCCGCCCATACGGGTCATCCCGTGCCCAGCTCACCGCGCGCGCACTTGCCGCTGTCCCGTGCCCAGGTCAGGCTCCGACATGAGCAATCCCGCTCGTCAGGAGGTTTTCATGCGCAAGCTCATCGCCACGGTCACCCTGGCCGCAGCCGCCGTTCTCGCCGGCTCCGGAACGGCACTCGCCCACAACGGCACCGAGTTCCTCGACGAACCCGGTGTGTCGGTCGCGGAGACCACGGTCGTCGTCTGCAACGACTTCAGCTTCTGCCAGGGCGACGGCGCCTGAGCCTTCCCCGTCACGGCGGGAAGCCCCCTCACTCCGAGGGGGCTTCCTGCTGCCCGGCGCCCTTCGGGGCGGCCCCTTCGACGATCCCCCGGACGATCCCCAGCTCCAGCAGGTCCTCGGGGCGCAGCCGCAGCTGCCCGGCCGTCTCCGGCACCCGGTCCGGCGGCCGTTTGAGGATGGCGGCGGCGAGCTCGGGGGCGATGACCGAGAAGTAACCGTCCGGCGTGGCCCAGGTGTTGTGCGGCGCGGCGAGCGCGAGCGCGCCGCCGGAGCCGCCCTCCCCGATGAGGACCGAGGTGACCGGCGTGCGGGCCTCGGCGATCGCCGCGAAGGCGTCCGCGATGGCCGGTCCCGCCCCGGCGCGCTCGGCCTCCGCGTCGTTGGCGGCGCCCGGCGTGTCGATCAGGGTGAGCACCGGCACCCCGAGCCGGTCCGCGAGCCGTACGAGCCGGGCCGCGGTGCGGAACCCGGCGGGCCGGGTCGCCCCGCCGTCCTGCGCCGCGTACGCCACGACCCTGCCCTCGTGGAGGCCGAAGCCGCACTCCATCCCCGGGTCGACGCCCCCGGTCCGGTCGCCGCGGATCGCCGCCCGCACCTCGAAGTAGTCGTCCAGGTACGCCCCGGCCCGCGGCCGCCCGGCCGCCCGCGCCCGCCGGACGGCGTCCCAGCCGGTCCCGGCCGGCGCGAGCGCGCCGAGAGCGCGCGGCGGAGGCGCGGGCGCCGGTGCGTGGGACGCGGGTGCGGGGGACGCGGGCGCGGGCGCGCCGGACACAGCCGCCCCGGGCACGGGCGTTCCGGGCACGGGCGTTCCGGGCACGGGCGTTCCGGACACGGGCGTTCCGGGCACGGGTGCGGCGGGTGTCGGTTCGCCGGGCAGGGGTGCGGCGGGTGACGGTTCGCCGGCTGCCGGGGACAGGAGTCGGAGCCACAGGGCCAGCGTGTCCCGGAGGCGGTCCGGCGGGACGATCGCGTCCACGTGGCCGTGGGCGTACTGGTCCTCCGCCGTGTACGCGGCCGGGTCGGCGTCCGGCGGGCGGACGCGGGAGCCCGCGAAGGCGACCTGGGCGGCGGGCATGGCCAGGACGACGTCGGCGCCCGCGCCGACGGTGGCCCAGCCGCCGCCGGTCGTGGGGTCGCGCAGGACGGCGACGTGGGGCAGGCCCGCGGCCCGGAGACGTACGGTCTCGGCGGCCACGCGCTGGAGCTGGACGAGGGCGACCATGCCCTCCTGCATGCGGCTGCCGCCGGTCGCGACGAGCGAGACCAGCGGGAGGCGCCGCGCGACGGCCGTGCGGTACGCGGCGACGAGCCGGTCACCGGCCGCCCGGCCGAGCGAGCCGCCGAGGAAGCCGAACTCGAACGCCACCAGGACGCAGGGCCGTCCGCCGACGGTGGCCGTGCCGTGCAGCACGGACTCGTCCTCGCCGGTCCGTTCCGCCGCGCGGGCACGGGAGTCGTCGTAACCGGACCAGCCGATGGGCCCGTCCGCACGGACCGGCCCGCCGGCCTCGGGACCTCCCGCGCCGGCCGTCGGGGCAACCGGCCTGCCCGCCTCGGTACCTTCCGCAGCGGCTGTCGGCGCGACCGATCCGCTCGCCTCGGCACCTTCCGCAGCGGCTGTCGGTGCGATCGGCCCGCCGACCCCGGCACCTCCCGCAGCGCCCGTCGGTGCGATCGGCCCGCCGACCCCGGCATCCCCCGCAGCGCCCGTCGGAGCGCCCGGCCCGCCGACCCCGGCATCCCCCGCAGCGCCCGTCGGAGCGCCCGGCCCGCCGACCCCGGCATCCCCCGCAGCGTCCGTCGGAGCGCCCGGCCCGCCGACCCCGGCATCCCCCGCAGCGTCCGTCGGAGCAACCGGTCCGCCGGCCCCCACCCCCGCCGCCGGCACGAAGTCGTCCGTCACCAGGGCGATCGCCTCGCGGGCGGAGAAACGTTCAGGCATGGAGGGCCTTCTTCAGGACCTTGCCCATGTCGTTACGCGGCAGCGCGGCCAGGTAGCGGACTTCTCGTGGGCGTTTGTGCGGGGCGAGCAGCGTGGTCACATGGCCGGCCAGGGCCTCGGGCGCGGGCGGGTCGGCGGGGTCCGCCGGGACCACCCACGCCACGATCCGCTCGCCCAGGTCCGGGTCCGGCTCCCCGGTCACCGCCGCCTCGCGGACGCCCGGGTGGTCGAGGAGCGCGTTCTCGATCTCGCCGGCGCCTATCTTGTAGCCGCCGCTCTTGATGAGGTCCGTCGCCTTGCGGCCGACGATCCGGACCTGGCCGTCGGGCTCCCGCACCGCCATGTCCCCGGTGCGGAACCAGCCGTCGTCGGTGAAGGCCGCCGCCGTCGCGTCGGGCCGGTTCAGATACGCGGTGAACAGGTTCGGGCCCTTCACCTGGATCTCGCCGACCGTCTCGCCGTCGTACGCCTCCGCGCCGAGCACGGCGCCGTCCTCCTCCACGAGCCGCAGCGCGACGCCCCGCAGCGGTAGCCCGACCGAACCGGGGCGCGGGTCGGCGCCGACGAGGACCGAGGTGTTCATCAGGGTCTCGGTCATCCCGTACCGCTCGACCACCGTCCGCCCGGTCGCCGCCCTGATCCGCTCGTGGTCGTGCACCGGCAGCGCCGCCGAGCCCGAGACCAGCAGCCGCGCACCGGCGAGCGCCCGGACGAGCGCCGGGTCGTGGGGGAGTGCCTCCGCGAGCCGGTGGTACATCGTCGGCACCCCGAACAGCATCGTCCCCCCGCCGCTCCCGGCTCCCACCTCCCTGGCCACGCCCTCCACCGAGAACGCCCCCAGGTGCCGCAGCTCGCCACCCCGCCGCAGGGGGCCGAGCACGCCGAGGACCAGGCCGTGCACATGGAACAGCGGCAGCGCGTGCACGAGGACGTCCTCGGCCGTCCAGGCCCAGGCGTCCGCGAGCGCGTCCAGGGAGGCGGCGATCGCGCGCCGGGAGAGGACGACGCCCTTGGGCGGGCCGGTGGTGCCCGAGGTGTAGACGATCAGGGCAGCGGCCTCGGGGTCGGCCGGCTCCTGCGCGCGGGGGCCGGAGGCGTGGATGTCCACGTCGATCCGGGGCAGTGCGGCGAGCCCGCCCGGCAGCCCGACGCCGGGGCCCGCGAGCACCGCGCCCGGGGCGCTGTCGCCGATGATGTGCGCCAGCTCGCGCTCGCCGGTCCGCGGGTTGAGCGGTACGGCCGGCACGCCGGCGAGCAGCGCGGCCACCACCGCGACCGCCGTCTCGGCCGTCGGCGTGGCCCACACGGCGACGCGGCCGGCGTCCCCGATGCGTACCGCCAGGGCTCCGGCGGCCCGCGCCAGCTCCCCGTACGTCAGTATGTCCGCGCCGAAACGCAGGGCCGGCCGGTCCGAACCGGCCGCAAGGGCCGGGAAGAGGGCGCTCATGGGGGCATTCTGCCCAGCCGTCAGGGGCCGCGCGCTGCGACCTTGGTCACCTCGGGAGCCGACCGCCGCCCTCGGGCCGGACGGTCCGCATCCGGAGGAAGGCCACGACCGGCCTCGGGCCGTACGCGTCGGTGTCGGCGCTCACCGTCGTGCCCGTCCTGCTGCCGGCCGGCGTCAAGGTGCTCCGTACG
>NZ_JBEOUO010000032.1:18408-74809 GCF_040302485.1 Streptomyces sp. NPDC126499
CCGTACGGGACTGCTCCGTGCGGGACACTCCCGTACGAGCTGCTCCGTACGGGACTGCTCCGTGCGGGACACTCCCGTACGAGCTGCTCCGTACGGGACTGCTCCGTGCGGGACACTCCCGTACGAGCTGCTCCGTACGGGACTCGTCCGTGCGGGACACTCCCGTACGAGCTGCTCCGTACGGGACTCGTCCGTGCGGGACACTCCCGTACGAGCTGCTTCGTACGGGACTCCTCCGTACGGGCTCCGCGTGCGCGGCCCACCCCGGCTACGGCCAGGTGACCGTCGTCGGCGGGTCCCCGTCGTCCTCGACGCGCAGCCGCAGGCCGTCGTCGCCGGCGGCCACGTCGACGGTCAGGGAACCGACGCCCGGCCGGCGGTGGGCGGCGGCGAGCGCGCGGCGGAGCGCCGCGAGCAGCCGGTCGGCGGAGGTGTCGTCGGCGAGGGTGTCGACCGCGCCGGAGAAGCGCACGGAGGGCTGGAAGCCGAGCAGGGCCGCCGCGCCGCCGGTCTCGCGCAGCACGCGCCCGCGGAAGGAGGCCGGAGCGTCGGCGGGCGGCTGCTGGAGCGCGAAGATCGTCGTGCGGACCTCCTGGATCGTGGAGTCCAGCTCGTCGACCGCCCGGCCGAGGAGGGCGTCCACCTCGTGCGCGGCGGCCCGGCGCCGGGTGGACTCCAGCATCATCTCGGTGGCGAAGAGCCGCTGCACCACCAGGTCGTGCAGGTCACGGGCGATCCGGTCGCGGTCCTCGTAGACGGCGAGCCGCTCGCGGTCGTGCTGGGCGTCGGCGAGGACCAGGGCGAGGGCCGCCTGGGAGGCGAACTGGGAGGCGAGCAGCCGGTCCACCGCCGTGTACGGGCGGCCGCCGCGCCGCCGGGGCAGCGCCAGGGTGCCGATGAGCTTCCCGCCGCTCTGCAGCGGCAGCATCATCGAGGGCCCGAACCGGTTGCGTACGGGGGTGGTCATCCGGGGGTCGGTCGCCGAGTCCTCGACGAACACGGGCTCGCCGCCGAGCAGCTGGACCAGGACGGGGGAGCCGGGCGCGATCGTCGTGCCGACCAGGTCGCCGGGGTCGCCGGGGGTGGAGGCGGCGACGATCTCCATGCCGCCCTCCTCGGTCGGCTGGAGCACCACGCCGGCGGAGGCGTCGGCGAGCAGCCTGGCCCGTTCGGCGACGGTCGTCAGGGCGTCCTCGGCGCTCTCGCCGGAGAGCAGCGCGGTGGTGACGGCGGCGGCGCCCTCGATCCAGCGTTCGCGCTGCCGGGCCGTCTCGTACAGGCGGGCGTTGCCGATGGCGATGCCGGCCTGGGAGGCGAGGACCCGCAGCAGGGCCAGGTCCTCGTCGGTGAAGGGGCCGGTGCGCTTGTCGGTGAGGTAGAGGTTGCCGAACACCTCGGTGTGCACGCGGACGGGCACGCCGAGGAAGGAACGCATCTCCGGGTGCCCCTCGGGCACGCCGCGGGAGCGCGGGTCGGCGGTCAGGTCGCCCCGCCGCAGCGGGCGCGGGTCGTGGACGAGGACGCCGAGGAGTCCGGTGTGGCCGTCGGGGAGGCGGCCGATGCGCTGCCGCTGTTCCTCGGTCAGGCCGGAGGTGTACAGGTCGGTGAGGCGCCCGCGCTCGGGGTCGACGACCCCGAGCGCGCCGTAGCGGGCGCCGGTCAGCGCGGTGGCGGTCTCCACGAGGTACTGGAGGGTGGCGCGCAGTTCGAGCTCGCTGCCGACGCCGAGGACCGCTTCCAGGAGCATCGGCAGGCGGGGCGCCGGACCGTCCCCGCCCGTCTCGTCCGTGATCGGCATACGGCCATCGTCGTACAAGGCGTCCGGGCCCGTGGGTCAGTCCGCCTGGGACGGCTCGCGCTCGCGGTCGTGGTCGTGGTCGCGCTCGCGGTCACGGTCACGGTCACGGTCACGGTCGTGGTCTCGGTCGCGGTCGCCCAGCGGGTCGAGGACGAGCGGCTGGACCCGGCCCTCCAGCATGGCGCCGAGCCCGAGCACGGCGCACACGTCGGGCCGCTCGGCGATGTGCACGGGCATCCCGGTCGCCTCGCGCAGCATCTGGTCGAGGCCGGGCAGCAGGGCGCTGCCGCCGACCATCATGATGCCCCGGTCGGCGAGGTCGGCCACCAGGTCGGGCGGGCAGTCGCGGAGCACCTTGCCGATGCCGTCGAGGACGGCGGTCAGCGGCGTCTGGATGGCCTCGCGCACGGCGGCCGTGTCGACGGTCACCGAGCGGGCGAGGCCGGTGGCCACGTCACGGCCGTGGATCTCGGTGAAGGTCGGGCCCTCCAGGGTCAGGCCGTTGCCGTGCAGGGCGACCTGGAGCGGGCGGACCGACTGGCTCGGCAGCATCAGTTCGTGCTGGTGGCGCAGGTGCTGGATGACCGCGTGGTCGATGGCGTCGCCGCCTACGGGCATCCGCTCGGCGGTGACGATCGCGCCGAGCGAGAGCACCGCGACCTGCGTGGTGGCCGCCCCGCACACCAGGATCATGGTCGCGGTCGGCTGCTCCACGGGCAGCCCGCAGCCCACCGCCGCGGCGATCAGGGTGTCGACCAGCTCGACCCGGCGGGCACCCAGGCCGACCAGGGTCTCCACGGCGGCGCGCTGGGCGAGCGGGTCGCTGTCGTGCGGGGTGCAGGCGGCGGCCCGCAGCCGGGGCTTGCGGCGCAGCTGCCGGCGGAGCTTGTCGCCGAGGAGGTGACGGAGCATCCGCTGCGCCATCTCGATGTCGACGACGGTGCCGCCGGAGACCGGGCGGACCACCCGGATGTAGTCGGGGGTGCGGCCGGTCATCTTCTCGGCGAGGGCGCCGACGGCGATGAGCGCGCCGGTGCGGGTGTTCACGGCGGCGACGGACGGCTCGTCGACGACGAGGCCGGCGCCCTTGACGAAGACCCGGGTGCGGGCGGCGCCCAGGTCTACGGCGACATGGCAGCGGCGCAGCTGCTCAAGGCTGACGGTCACGGCGGTCCTCCGGAGTGCGGTGCTGGCACGGGCGAGGCGGCGCGCGCGGTGCGCGGTCCTTGTTGGAATCGTGCGGCCGCCCCGCCCCGGGCGCGCGCTGAGCTGAGCCGCCCGGGGGTGACCGGCCGGCTGACGCCGGGTCAGCTCCGGGTGGAGGTGACGTGCTGCGGGGTCGGCTCGGGGTGGAGGAGATGCGCCGCCGGGTCGGCTTCGGGCGGAGGCGACGTGCCGCCGGGTCAGCTCCGGGTGGAGGCGACGCGCTGCGGGGCCGGCTCGGGGTGGAGGTGACGTGCCGCCGGGTCGGCTCGGGGTGGAGGTGACGTGCCGCCGGGTCGGCTCGGGGTGGAGGTGACGTGCCGCCGGGTCGGTCAGGCCGGTGGTGGAAGCGGCCGTTGGAGCAGGCCCCAGGCGAACTCGGCGGCGTGCGCGGTGCCGTCGGGAAGGGTGAAGTCCAGGCGGACGAGGGCGGGACCGACGCCCTCGCGGGGCCGGGCGCCGGGGCACGCCCGCCAGACCTCGTCGGCCGTGACCCGCCACGGGCGCAGATCGGCCGCGGTACGCAGCTCGGGGGCGGCGGCGCCGGGGGCGCGGGTCAGGGAGCGGGACCACACCGCGCGGCGGGGGCCCACGAGGACGGTGAAGCGCAGCTCGGGCCAGAGCGGCACCGGCCAGGCCCAGGCCTCGCCGTCGGGGACTCCGGGCAGTCCGGTGACGGGCCGGCGGCTCTCCGGTTCGCCGAGGACCTGCCGGTAGCGGTCGAACTCGCCCGGACCGCGGCGGGCGTGCGCCCATGCCTGCCAGCGCTTGTTCGCCTCGCGCATGGCCGTGTGGCTCGCGCCCAGCTCGCGCAGGGCCTCGTCGACCAGACCGGCCTGGTGGTCGGCCATCCGGCGGAGCAGGACGAGCTGGAACTCGTACGGCCCAAAGGGGGCGGCAGGGGTCATGCACCCATCCTGCACCGAAGGGGGATATTCACGACGACGCGCCGTCGACCTGCGGTTTCCTCACAGGATCCTCACGTTCACGCCTATCAGCCGTGTCCGCGGGCCACATAGCCTGCGGGCGCCATGGATTACTGCCACCAGTGCCGGCGGCATCTCAACGGCGCCCTGGCCTGCGCCGGCTGCGGGACCCCCGCCGAGGAGCTGCGATACCGCACACCCCCTGCTCCTCGCTCGCTCGCGGAACCGCCCGCGGAACCGGCCGAGACCCTGCCGGCCGTCGCGCCGGAGTTCAGCTATGAGCTGGACCCGCTCGAACCGCCCCGGCCGGCCGAGGGGCGCGCCGCCGCGCGCCGGCGCGCGAAGGACGGCGGGAGGGGCAGGAACGGCGGAAAGGGCGGCGGCGGTCGACGGGGGCGCTCGCGGCGCGGGCGCACGGTCCTGCTCGGCACGCTCGGCTTCGCGCTCGCGGCCGGTTCGATGAGCATGGCCAAGCTGGCCGTGGCGCCGGACGACGGCGGCGCGGCCACCGCCGTGGAGCTGGAAGACGTGCCCGAGGCCACCCTGGACCCCGATCCGCCGGCTCCCTCGGAGAGCGCCGGGCAGCCGGACGGCCCCGACCCGGTCGACTCGGCGGCGCCCCGTCCGACGGCCAGCCGTGAGGCCACCAAAGCCCCCGGCCGTGGCGGCGGCTGGAGCGGCGGCGGTTCCGGCGGCGGTACGGGCACGGGCACGGGTACGGGTGGGAGCGCGGGGACCGGTGACGGTCCGGGCACGGGTCCGGGCGGCGACGGGCCGGGCGCCTCGCCCAGCGCGACCGTGAGCGACCCGCCGCCCTCCTCCGGCGCGCCCTCGACCAGCCCGTCGGTCACGAAGAGCGGCGGCCCCGCGCCCACCACGGGCGGCCCGCCCCCGACCACCAGCCCCACCCCCCAGCCGACCCCGACCTGCACGCGCTTCCTGTGGTGGTGCGTCTAGGGGGCTTCTTGCCGATCATCCTCCGGGGTCTCGGCGAACCAGGAGCGGCCCTCGGCCCAGTGGGTCGCCCATCCGGTGAAGCCGGGGGTGCCCGGCATCAGGGAGCCAGGCGGGGTGCCGAAGGGGACGGCACCGTTCTCGTCGGTCAGCCACACGTGACCGCGCTGCGGGCCGGTGACGATCAGGTGCCAGTACATGGCGCAGCCGTCGGTGCCGAGCAGCAGCGAACCGTGACCGAGCAGGGCCTCCCACAGGGCCTCGGACTCCTCCTCCGACAGCTCCTCCCCCTCGTCCTCCCAGCCCCACGAGGTCGTGAACGGGAACGGCTCGGCGAGAAGGCGCTCGGAGCCGTCCGTGTCCCAGTCGTCGGGGATGTCCGCGAAGGGCAGCAGGCCGTAGTCCGGCGGGCAGGCCGTCGCAGACCTCCGCCACGAAGGTGCGGTACGGCTCCGGCAGGACGATGCCGTGTTCCGCCTCGAAGGACCGCACCGCCTCCCAGCCGGCCGGCGGGGCCGCGTCGGGGCGTGACGCGAAGATCTCGCGGAGGGCGGCCAGCTCTGCCGCGTCGCAGGTTTCCGTGTTCATGCCGGTCATCATGCGAGATCCGAAAGAGGCACCTCAGAGGCATCCCCCAGGCGCCGCCGGGGCGTGTGGCCGTGTTCTACGGTGCGGCCGTGTTCTACGGCGCCGTCTCCTCGCCCAGCATCCGCTTCAGCAGGTCGCGCAGCAGCGTGCGCTCGACCTCGGTGAGCTCGCCGAGCGGTTCGCGCGCGAAGTGGAGGGAGTCGCGGAGCTTGCGGGCGGTGGCGCGGCCCTCCTCGGTGGGGGCGGCGACCTTGACCCGGCGGTCGGCGGGGTCGGGGCGGCGCTCCACCAGGCCGCGGGACTCCAGGCGGTCGATGATCCCGGTGACGTTCGACGGCTCGCACTTGAGCTTGTCGGCGATCTTCCGCATCGGCGTGGGCTCCAGGGCGAGCAGGCCGAGGACCCGGGCCTGGGCGCCGGTGAGGGCGTGCGCGGCGGCGGCCTGCTCGTACTCCTCGTGGTAGCGGGCCACGACCGTGCCGATGAGTTCCACGACTTCCAGCGTCAGGGGGTCCGTGCGTGAGGTGGGCATGGGAGGCATCGTACCCGGATACTTGACAACCTGAAATATCCAGGCGCATGGTTGTTTCAGCACATGAAGCATTTCTGTGTCAGCAGAGAAGCACTTCCAGGAGGCCCCGCCGATGTCCGTACTCCCCGCGTCCAGCCGTGAGTGGCACCTCGTCTCCCGCCCGCACGGCTGGCCCGTGCCCGCGGACTTCGCCCTGCGCGAGACCCCGGTCTCCGAGCCCGCCGAGGGCCGGATCCTCGTGCGCAACGTGCACTTCTCCGTCGACCCGTACATGCGCGGCCGGATGAACGACGTGAAGTCCTACGTCCCGCCCTTCAAGCTCGACCACCCCATGGACGGCGGCGCCGTCGGCGAGGTCGTCGCCTCCAACGCCGAGGGCTTCGCCGTCGGCGACCACGTCCTGCACGGCCTCGGCTGGCGCGAGTACGCCGACGTGCCCGCCCAGCACGCCACCAAGGTCGACCCGGAGCTCGCCCCGCTCTCCGCCTACCTCGGCGTCCTCGGCATGCCCGGCCTCACCGCCTACGCCGGCCTCTTCGAGGTGGCCTCCTTCAAGGAGGGCGACGCCGTCTTCGTCTCCGGCGCCGCCGGTGCCGTCGGCAGCCAGGTCGGCCAGATGGCGCGGCTCAAGGGCGCCTCCCGGGTCATCGGCTCGGCCGGTTCCGACGAGAAGGTCAAGTGGCTCGTCGAGGAGCTCGGCTTCGACGCCGCCTTCAACTACAAGGACGGCCCCGTCAAGGACCAGCTCCGCGAGGCCGCCCCGGACGGCATCGACGTCTACTTCGACAACGTCGGCGGCGACCACCTCGAAGCCGCGATCTCCTCGCTCAACGTGCACGGCCGCGCCACCATCTGCGGCATGATCGCGCAGTACAACGACACCGAGCCGGTCCCCGGCCCGCGCAACATGGCCATGATCATCGGCAAGCGGCTGCGCCTCCAGGGCATCCTCGTCGGCGACCACTACGGACTGCAGCAGCAGTTCGTCGACGAGGTCGGCGGCTGGCTGCGCTCGGGCGAGCTGAAGTACGGCGAGACCTTCGTCGAGGGCATCGAGAACGGCGTGGACGCCTTCCTCGGCATGCTCCGCGGCGACAACACCGGAAAGATGATCGTCTCGGCGACCCGTTAGTCTTCCCTCAGCCGTCGCGATCGTGGGCGCGAGTCGCGGCGAACAGAAGAAGGAAGACAACAGCATGTCGATACAGCAGTCCGACGTCCTGTACACCGCCGTCGCCACCGCCGAGAACGGTCGCGACGGCCGGGTCGCCACCGACGACGGCCGCCTCGATGTCGTCGTCAACCCGCCCAAGGCCATGGGCGGCTCCGGCGAGGGCACCAACCCGGAGCAGCTCTTCGCCGCCGGGTACAGCGCCTGCTTCCAGGGCGCCCTGGGTGTCGTGGCCCGCAACGAGAACGCGGACATCTCCGGCTCGACGGTCACCGCCGAGGTCGGCATCGGCAAGAACGACGACGGCTTCGGCATCATCGTGAAGATCTCGGCGAACATCCCCAACGTGGACGCCGAGACCGCCAAGGGCCTGATCGAGAAGGCCCACCAGGTCTGCCCGTACTCCAAGGCGACCCGCGGCAACATCACGGTCGAGCTCGCCGTCTGACGACCCGGTTCGACGTACGGGTTTCCGACCCGCACACTGAAGGGGGGCCGCACCCTGACCGACCAGGGTGCGGCCCCCTTCTTCTGCCGTGTTCTCTGCCTTCCGCCGTGTCCTTCGCCGGGTCAGCGGGCCAGCAGCGCCCGGCCCACCAGGGCGAACGAGCCCTTCGGATGGTCACGGAACAGCGGCTCCGTGCCAATCAGCACCACGGGGGCGCCGTGCGACGCCCGGCCGCTCACGACCGCCGCCTGCCCGGCGGCGTCCGCCGGACCGCCCCGGCCTTCCGCGTCCGGTCGCCAGTGCCCCGAGACCAGCGGCGCCCCCGGCGCGTACGACAGCTCCGTCCGCACCCCCGCCCCGAGCCCGGTGAACCACAGCGGCGAGTAGACGAAGGTGTGCGCCGGGGCGCCCGCGGACAGCGGCCCGCCGGTGCCGCGCACCGCCACCACCCCGTTCGCGTCCCCGTTGCCCTCGACGGCGGTCACCGGCAGCAGCCCCGCCGCCGCGTTGAACGCGGCACCGGCCGCGCCCGCGCCGACCACGCCCACCCCGCTCCGGCGCAGTGCCTCCCGGGCCGCCGGCGTCAGCTCCGCCCAGTCCAGGCCCTGCGAGACGTAGAGCACATCCGCCCCGGGCGCCCCAGAAGCCCCGGGCGCCCCAGACGCGCCCGACGCGCCCGAAGCCCCGGAGGCCCGCGAAGCTCCCGACGCCCCCGACGTGCCCGACCACGCGAAGCCCGCGTTCAGGACCTTCGCCGACACCGGCACCACCTCGAAGCCCATCTCCCGCAGCGCGAACAGCTCGCCCGCCGACGCCGAGGCCGCCACCCGGGTCCGTGCCAGCGGCGCCGCGCCCCGTTGCTTCGTGGCCCGGAACACCACCCCGTAGCGCTCCGCGAGCTCCCGCGCCGCCGCCCGCGCCGCGCCCGGCACGACCGCCGCCCCGTCCGCCGTACGGCGCACCGCGACACCGCGCTCCAGGAGCGCGTTCACCGCCGCCAGTTCCCTCGGGTCGTCGAGCCGCAGCAGCAGGTCGCCGAACGGGGCGACCGAGCCGGTCGGCGCCGCCACCCGCACCGGACGCACCACGGCCGGGACCGGGCCGCGCTCCACCTTCCGCACGGTGGCGCCCCACAGCAGCCCGAGGCTCCACCCCGAGATGTCGTACATCGTCGACACGTCGGCGCTGATGTCCCGGCCCTCCGCCAGGATCACGTTCGCCAGCCCCCGCTTCGGCTGGCGCATGTCGACCACGTACGAGCCGTCCTTCGCCCGCCCCACCCGCACGTCGTTGGCGACCAGATGGTCCACCAGGCGTGCCGCCGCGACCGCAGACCGCTGCGCCCGCCCCGCCGGGATCACGTACGCGCGCGGGAAGGTGGTCGTGTACACGTCCTCCGGCCCGATGCCGGGCACCCCCGGCACCGTCTCCGGTGACACCGGCCGCTGCGGCTCGCCCGCCGCGCCCCGCCGGAAGGTCTCGATCTGGTCGGCGATCAAGGAGGACCGGTGGGTGTCGGCGTAGTCGAGCGCGGCCCGCATCGCCGCGCCCGCGATGTCGACGTTGATCGCGGCCCGGCGCCGCAGCTCCGCCACCGGCAGCGTGTCGTACGCCCGGTTGTTGACCTGCATCGGGAACTCGATGGTGTGCGCCGCGACCGCGCCCTGGAACGGCATGTACTGCGGGGTGAAGATCGGCGGCCAGTCGTCCCAGCCCTCCCGCTGGTCGCGGAAGGGGATGACCGCCGGTTCGACGCCGTCCTTCGCGGGGGTGTAGCCGAGGGCGTTGACGGCCTTCTCCATGCCGAGGGCGTTGGCGTAGGAGTTCTTCAGGAAGAGGTCGTACTCGTAGTTCTCGCCGTGCGGCGGGGTGGTCGGCTCGATCAGGGTGCCGTTGACATAGCCGTGCAGGTCCAGCATCACGGCCGGCTGCTTGTCGACGGCGATCCGGCGGATCGCGCGGGCCTCCGGCTGGGAGGCGGTGACGAAGTCGCGGTTGAGGTCGAAGCCGGCGGCGTTGGCGCGGGTGCCCGCGATCCGGCCGTCCGGATTGGCCGTCACATTGAGGTGGACCCGGGTCTTCGCGAGCAGGCCGGCGGTCTTGCGGTCGGTGGCGGTGGCCAGCTCCTCGACGAGCCGCAGCGCCGCGTCCGTGCCCTCCCACTCGTTGCCGTGGATGTTGTTGTTGATGAACACCGGCGTCTTGTACGCGGCCTTGATCCGCGGGTCCTCGGCCGCCGCGGCCGGCGCGTTCTCGATGCGCTCGCGCATCCGCTCCTGCTCGCGGGCCTCCGCGGCGGACTCCGGCGCGGTGACCGTCACCAGATACAGCTCGCGCCCGCCTGCCGAGCGCCCGGCGACCTCGACGCTCACCCGGTCGCCCAGCTTCTGAAGGGCGTTGAGCCGCGGGGCGAGCGAGTGATACGGGGCGAGGCCCAGCTTCAGGGACTTGTCGGCCGGGTTCTCCGGCGGCACGGCCAGCTCCGTACGGCGCGGATAGCGTCCGTCCGAGGGCCGGGCGGCGGGCGACACGACGGGGGAGGAGTGGGCCGCCGTCCGGGGCAGCGCGGCCGCGGCCGGACCGGACCCGCCCCGCTCCCGTACGGGATGGGGACCGCCCGTCCCCGGGCCGGGCCCCGGCGGGGCGGCGCTCGCGGGCAGCGCGGTCAGGAGCAGGGCGCCGAGGACCGCACCGGCGGTGGCGATCGGAAAGCTCGGAAGGGAACGGGGTCGTGCCATGCGTGCGAACCTCCGTGGATGATCCGATGATCATTACGGAGGGGTCTACCGTCTCAACTCGGGAACAACAAGAGGGCCTCGCCCAGGCACGCGGTTAGGGTGATCGACATGCGTGATTTCGGGGCGGGATTCGGTTACCTGCTGCAAGGTCAGAAGTGGGTCGGCAGGAACGGCCGGTGGTTCGGGTTCGGACTGCTGCCCGGCCTCGTCACCTTCGTCCTCTACGTCGGGGCGCTCGCCGGCCTGTTCTACGGTGCCGACGACCTGACCGCCTGGGCGACGCCGTTCGCCGACGACTGGGGCTCGCCCTGGCAGGACCTGCTCCGCGGCACCCTGACCTTCCTGGTCTTCGCGCTCGGCCTCTTCCTCGCCGTGATCACCTTCACCGCCGTGACCCTGCTGATCGGCCAGCCCTTCTACGAGTCGCTGTCCGAGGCCGTCGACCGGGGCGAGGGCGGCGAGGTGCCCGAGTCCGGGCTCCCGCTGTGGCGCGAGCTGTGGATCTCCGCCCGGGACAGCCTCCGCGTGCTGGTGCGGGTCGCCTTCTTCGGCATCCTGCTGTTCGCGGCCGGCTTCATCCCGGTCGTCGGCCAGACCGTCGTCCCGGTGCTCGGCTTCTGCGTCTCCGGCTTCTTCCTCACCCATGAGCTCACCTCGGTCGCGCTCCAGCGGCGCGGCGTCGAGTTCAAGGAGCACCTCGCGATGCTGCGCGGCCGCCGGATGGCCGCCCTGGGCTTCGGCGTGCCCCTCACCCTCGCCTTCCTGGTCCCCTTCGTCGCCGTCCTGCTGATGCCGGGCGCGGTCGCCGGGGCCACCCTGATGGCCCGTGAGCTGACCGGCGAGGCGGCGACGGACCGCGACGGTGGGGGCGACGGAACGCAGGGCGACGGGCGGAGCCCGTCCCCGCACCCGCCGGTGACCTTCCGCAAGAACTGAAGGCTGAAGAACCGAAGACGGAAGAACCGAAGACCGAAGAACGGAAGACGGAAGAACCGAAGACGGAAGAACCGAGGACGGAAGAACCGAAGAACTGACGGTCCGGCGGCAACCTTTCGCCTTCCGGCGGCGACCACCCGTCGCACGCTCCCCCCACGGAAGGAACCACCGCCCATGGCTCGACGAGCTCCCCGGCCCACCCGCCACCGCCGCAAGGTCGCCCCGCGCCGCGCGCTGATCGCCGCCCTGGCCGCCTTCGGCCTCACCGGCTCGGCCGTCGTCGTCTCCGGCCTGCTCGCCCCGGCGGGCGCGGCCACCGCCGCCTGGCCCGAGGCGAAGGGCTCCGTACCGGTCGCCCGGACCGTCGAGGTCTCGGGCACGTACGACGGCAAGCTCAAGCGGCACTACGGCACCGGGGCGCTCGGCTCCGGCGGCCAGGAAGAGGGCCAGGACCCGGTCTTCGTCCTGGCGGACGGCGCCGTCCTGAAGAACGTGGTGATCGGCACCCCGGCCGCCGACGGCGTCCACTGCCTCGGCAGCTGCACCCTGCAGAACGTGTGGTGGGAGGACGTCGGCGAGGACGCCGCCACCTTCAAGGGCACCTCGCCCCGCGCGGTCTACACGGTGTACGGGGGCGGTGCCCGCAGGGCCTCCGACAAGGTCTTCCAGTTCAACGGCGCGGGCAAGCTGGTGGTGACGAAGTTCCAGGCCGCCGACTTCGGCAAGCTGATCCGTACGTGCGGCAACTGCGCGAAGCAGTATCAGCGGACGGTCATCGTCAACGACGTGGACATCACCGCGCCCGGCAAGGCGATCGTCGGCGTCAACGCCAACTACGGCGACACCGCGGCCCTGCGGAAGGTCCGCGTCCACGGCGACGCCAAGAAGAAGATCAAGCCGTGCGTCCGCTTCCAGGGCAACAGCACGGGCAGGGAACCGACCGAGCTCGGCTCCGGCCCCGACGGCACCACCTGCCGCTACACGGCGGCCGACCTCTCTTACGAGTAGGCCCGCGCCCGGCCCGCCGTACGGGAAGCAGGGCGCCCCCCGCTTCCCGTACGGGCGCTTCAGCCGACCTCGGGCGACAACGCCTTTCCCGTACGGGCGGTTCAGCCGACCTCGGCGAGCACGAAGCCCGGCTTGTCCGGGCCCGCGTCGGCGATCCGCCCGCCGTCCGGGCCCCAGGCCCCGGCCATGCCGCCGCCCACGCCGTCCTCGTTGGCCCCGAGCACGTTGCCCAGGACCACGTACAGGCCGAAGTCGCGGGCCCGCACCGGATAGACCCGGTCGAAGGAGTCGTTGTCGGCCGCGAGCACCGAACTCGCCAGGTACACCGCGCAGCCGTCGGCGGCGGCCCGCTCGGCGAGCTCGGGGAAGCGGTTGTCGTAGCAGGTGGCGAGGGCGAAGCGGAGCCCGTCGAGCTCGAACCGACCGTCGGATCCGCCCGGCTCGAACACCTCCGCCTCCACGCCGTACAGGTGCTGCTTGTCGTAGCGGGTGAGCAGGCCGCCGTCCGGGCCGAGGACGAGGCTGGTGATGCCGGGCCGGCCGGCGGCGGTGCGGACCGGGCCGTTGACCACGGCCGCCGCCGAGACGGCCCGGCAGGCCTCGCGTACGGGGTCGAGCCGGGGGTCGTCCTCGGTCAGGACGAGCTCGGCCCTGGCACGGATCAGGCTCGGCTCGTAACCGGTGAGGGACAGCTCGGAGAAGACCACGAGGCGGGCGCCCTCGGCTCCGGCGGCGCGTATGAGACCGGCGAGGGTCGTGACGTTGGCGGCGATGTCCCCGGCGGCCGGGGCGAACTGCGTGGCGGCGACGATCATGGCCCGCATCATCGCACCCCCTGCTCACCCAGGGACCGGGCCGTCTCGCGCAGCAGCCCCAGGAACGCGGTCGCCGCCACCGTCGGAGCGGGCGGGGTCGCGGCGCAGATCCGGCGGTACGGGACGTCGTCCGGGTGGATCGTCACCAGGGCCACGTCAGGGCGCACGGACGCCGCCGCGAGCGCCGGTACGAGGGTGACGCCGAGCCCGGCCGCGACCGCGCCCAGCTTGGCGATCCAGTCGTGCGCGACCAGACCCGTGCGCGGCCGGAACCCGGCGGCGACGGCCGGGCGCAGCAGGGTGTCCTCCAGCCGTTCGTCGCCGACGATCCACTCCTCGCCGGCGAGCTGGCCGAGCCGCACGTCCCGCCGCCCGGCGCTCGGATGCCCACGCTCCAGGGCCACCAGCATCGGCTCCTCCAGGAGGTGATGCAGAGTCACCCCCTCCGGCTCGGGTGCCCCGGCGGCCGGGCTCACCACGGCCAGGTCCTCCTCACCGGCCGCGACGAGCCCCAGGTGCTTCACCGAGGGCCCCTCGACCCGGATCACCGTCACGCCCGGGTGCCGTTCCCGGAAGGCGGCCTGCGCGCGCGGGACGAGAGCGGCGCCCGCACTGGCGAAGGCCCCGAGCCGCAACAGCCCGCCGTCCAGGGTCCGCAGGGCCTCCAGCTCCGCCCGCGCCAGGGCGAGGCGGTCCCGTAGCGCCTCGGCGTGCGGCAGCAGCACCCGGCCCGCCTCGCTGAGCCGCACCCCGCGCGGCAGCCGCTCGAAGAGGGCCGCGCCGGTCTCGTCCTCCAGGGCCTGGATCTGGCGGGAGACCGCGGACTGGGTGTAGTCGAGGGAGCGGGCGGCGGCGGTGAAGGACCCGGCCTGGGCGACGGCGAGGAACACCTCGTACAGGCTCTGGGAGGCATGCGGAGTGGGCATGGCTGCCATGCTAGACATTCGCTGGTCGCATGGGCTCCCCTCGCCTAGCGTCGAAGCCATGCAGAGCGAGACGACGAACAAGACGCCCGGCACCCCCGCGAACACGACGACGAACGAGGCGCCCGGCGCCACCCCGAACAGGGCGACGAACGAGGCGCCCGGTGCCACGGCGAACGAGACGACGAGCAAGACGCCCGGCACCCCCGCGAACACGACGACGAACGAGGCGCCCGGCGTCGCCGCGGCGAACGAGACGCAGGGCGCGCCGCAGGCCGGGACAGGAGACGACCCCGCGCCCAGGATCGCCTTCCTCGGGCTCGGCGGCATGGGCCTGCCCATGGCCCGCCGCCTCCTCGACGCCGGTCACCCGCTCACCGTCTGGAACCGCACGCCCGCCAAGGCCGACGCCCTGGTCGCGGCCGGTGCGGTGCGGGCCGTGACGCCCGCCGAGGCCGTCGCCGACGCCGACGTGGTCATCACGATGCTGGCCGACCCGGCCGCCGCGTTCGCCGTGGCCGACGCCATGATCCCGGCCCTGCGCCCCGGCACGTACTGGATCGACACCTCGACCGTCGGCCCCGACACCGTCCGCGACCTCGCCGGCCGGCTCCCCGTCGGTGTCACTTTGGTCGACGCGCCCGTCATGGGCAGCATCGACCGGGCCGCCTCCGGCGAGCTGCTCATCTTCGCGGGCGGCGACACCGCACCCGTCGCCGCCGTCCTCGACCGGCTCGGCACCGTCACCCCCTGCGGCGGCCCCGGCACCGGCGCCGCCCTCAAGCTGGTCCTCATCAACGCGGTCATCGGCGGCGTCGCCCTGATCGGCGAGGCGCTCACCCTCGCCGACTCCCTCGGGCTGCCGCGCGAGCTGGCGCTGCGCACCCTCGGCGCGGGCCCCCTCGCCGGCGCCGTCGGCCGCGCGACCGCGACCGGCGTCCACTTCCCCGTCGCCCTGGCCGCCAAGGACGTCGGCCTGGCGACCGCCGCCACCGCCGCGAAGCTCCCCGTCCTGGAAGCCGTCCACACGGCCCTGACCGCCGACCCCGCCCTGCTCGCCGAGGACCTGGCGGCCGTGGCGCGCTGAGCGGCACGGGGACGGGCACCGGGGCGTCCGCGCCGGGGCATGCGCCCCACGTCCCCCGGTCCCGCTGGTCCGGCCCGTCCCGCTGGTCCGGCCCGT
This sequence comes from Streptomyces sp. NPDC126499, assembly GCF_040302485.1. NCBI lineage: Bacteria > Bacillati > Actinomycetota > Actinomycetes > Kitasatosporales > Streptomycetaceae > Streptomyces > Streptomyces sp. NPDC126499. The sequence continues at coordinate 33,632 of NZ_JBEOUO010000032.1, forward strand.
CCCGCTGGTCCGGCCCGTCCTGCCGGTGGCGGCCGGTCCCGCCGGTTCCGCCAGTCCCGCTAGGCGCCGGAGGCCCCCGCCGCTACCGCCACGATCGCCCGTACCTGGGCGATGATGTCGAGCCGGTTGCGCACGAACTCGGCGTCGGTGACCGTGCCCGTCGCCGGGTCGGTGTTGCCCGCGCCGAACCGCAGGACCGGGGTGTGCACATGGCCGCCCGGCAGGCCGGTCAGGCCGAGGCGGTCGCGCAGCAGGGTGGCGCGGTAGGCGATCTCGTTGGAGAGGTAGTTCCCGCCGCCGCCCGCCCGGGCGAGGGAGCCGGGCGTCGGACCGTCGGGCCGGACCACCGGCGTGCCGGAGCCGGCCGGGACCTCGGTCACCGTGGTGTTGTCGTACACGGGGAAACGCCCGGTCGGCGCGGCCGTGATCGCCGCGTACGGCAGGGTCGACGACGTCCACTGCGGCTGCGTCGCCGGATCGGCCACCGGCACCGTCTCCGTACGGGAGACGTTCTCGTTGTCCGGGAAGCCGCCGCGCCAGGCCCCGTTGGTCCGCTCGATGTCGAAGCGGTCCGGCCGGCCCTGGCTCACCGTGGTGAAGAGGTCGACCTCCGGCAGGTGCGGGGCAAGGGCGCGCTCGACCGTGCCGTCGGCGAAGTCCTGCCAGCGGACCGGGAAGACGGCCGTCTCGATCCGGGCGAGGGAGCCGTCGGCGGTGCGCAGCCAGGTGCCGTCCAGGGCGAGCGCGGTGGCCCCGGAGGGGTTGCTGATCCGCACGTCCCGGTCCAGCGTGAACGGGTCGAAGCCGGTGAGCAGGATCCGCTTGACGCCCTTTCCGGCCGGGAGGCGGATCGAGTCCTGGCCGCGCGAGGAGCGTTCGAGCCGGTCGAGCAGCCGGGCGCGTGCCTCCTCGGTGAGTCCGAACGGCGGCTGCCAGGTGCGCAGTTCGCGGGTGAGGGCGAGCCGTGCCCAGTACAGCGGCCGGTCGTCGTCCCGGCTGAGGTCGCCGCCGTCCGGCCCGCGCCCCTGCGCCCGGTCGACCGCTCGCCGCCACAGCGCCGATCCGTGCCGTACGACCGTCCGCTCGGCCTCGGCGAAGGAGTCGGCCTTCGCGAGCGAGCGGGCGAACTCCGGTGCCAGGGAGTCGAATCCGCTGCGCCGCAGGATCTCCCGCGGCGCCGCCCGGTCGAGCCGGGCCTCCTCGACGCCGGCGGCCGGTGCTTGCGCCGCGGCGGCGGGGGCGGCGGCCGGGGCGGCGGGTGCCGTGGCGACCAGGGCCAGGGCGAGGGCGAGCGTGCTGCGTATCGCGGGCACGGGAGTCCTTCCGTACGGCGGTGACGGGCCGCCGGAAGTATCCCGTCCGCCGGGCGACTCCCGCTACGGCGCCCTCACATGCCCCTCCTTGAGCAGCGTGAGGAAGTCCCGGAACGAGGCCGGCATGTCCACCGCGTCCGGGTCGAGCAGCCACTGGAACTGCAGCCCGTCCATCACCGCCGTGAGCAGCGGCGCCGCCCGCTCCGGGGTGAGGCCGCCGGGCAGCTCGTCGCCGAACTCGGCGCGCAGCACCTCGGCCATGTTGGCCCGTACATGGGTGTAGCGCTCGGTGAAGAAGGCACGGGCCGGGTGGTCCTCCGTGACGCTCTCGCCGAGCAGGGCGGAGAAGGTCTGGACGACGCCGGGGCGCATCGCGTTGTACTCGACGAGCGATTCCATGAGGTCGAGCCGCCAGTGCTCGCGGTCCCGGCCGCCGCTGGTGTCCCAGCGGTCGCGCTCCTCCAGGACGGCGACGAGCAGCGCCTCCTTGGTGGGGAAGTAGTGCAGCAGGCCCTGCTGGGTCAGTCCGACCCGCTCGGCCACGGCGCCGAGCGAGGCGCCCCGGTAGCCGCGCTCGGCGATCACCTCGAGGGCGGCGCGGACGATCTCCGTCCGCCGCTCCTCGCTCCTGGCCCGTGCCATCGCCCCGTCCTCCTTCCGGCTTTTCGAGGGTTTCCCGAAGGCCCCGTGAGGAGGACCGTACGGCATCCGTGGACAACGACCCCTTCAAAGGTAACGAAACGCTAACGTAACCTACCGATCTACAGGTAAGCGCGCCACCATGGCCGCACCACCCCACTTCTCACGAGGAGGTACGGCCGTGCCGGAGACGAACGCGGGCATCGACGCGGACAGCAACGCCGACGCGGTGCGGGACGAGACCCTGCGCGAACGGGCCGTCGAGGCCGCCCTCGCCAAGCTCGACCTGGACACCAAGGCCCGGCTGCTCGCCGGCCGGGACATGTGGTCGCTGCCGGCCCTGCCCGAGATCGGCCTCGCCTCCCTGGTGATGTCCGACGGCCCCATCGGCGTCCGCGGCGTCCGCTGGACCGCCGACGACCCTTCCGTCGCCCTGCCGTCCCCGACCGCACTCGCCGCCGCCTGGGACCCGGCCCTCGCCCGCCGCGCCGGCCGGCTGCTCGCCCAGGAGGCCCGCCGCAAGGGCGTCCACGTCCTCCTCGCCCCCACCGTCAACCTCCACCGCACGCCCCTCGGCGGCCGCCACTTCGAGGCCTACAGCGAGGACCCGTACCTCACCGGCGCCATCGGCACCGGCTACGTCCAGGGTGTCCAGGACGGCGGAGTCGGCACCACCGTCAAGCACTTCGTCGCCAACGACGCCGAGACGGACCGCTTCACCGTCGACAACAAGGTCGCCCCGCGCCCGCTGCGCGAGCTCTACCTCGCCCCCTTCGAGACCATCGTCAAGAACGCCCACCCCTGGGGCATCATGACCGCCTACAACCAGGTCAACGGCGTCACCATGACCGAGCACCGGTACCTCGTGAACGAGGTCCTGCGCGGCGAATGGGGCTTCGACGGCTTCAACGTCTCCGACTGGATGGCCGCCCGCTCCACCACCGGCGGCATCGAAGGCGGCCTCGACGTCGCCATGCCCGGCCCGCGGACCGTCTACGGCGAGGCCCTCGCCGCCGCCGTCCGCGCCGGAGAGGCCGAGGAGAGCACCGTCGACACGGCGGTACGGAACGTGCTCAGGCTCGCCGCCCGCGTCGGCGCCCTCGACGGCGCCCCGCCGGTCGTCACCGAACCTCCCGCCCCCCTCGACGGCGCCGCCCTCGCCCGCGAGATCGCCCGCCGCGGCTTCGTCCTCGTACGCAACGAGGACGGCGCGCTCCCGCTGAGGAACGGCACCGTCGCCCTGTCCGGCGCCGCCGCCCGCGACGCCCGCGTGCTCGGCGGCGGATCCGCCCAGGTCTTCCCCGAGCACACCGTCTCCCCGCTCGACGGCCTGACCGCCGCCCTGCCCGACGGCACGCTCACCTTCTCGGTCGGCGCCGACCCCAGCCACGAACTCGCCCCCGCGGCAACGGGATTCAGCCTGCGCGCCGTGTGCCGCGACGCCGACGGCACCCTCCTCGGCGAGGGCAGTCTGCCGAGCGGTCAGGTCCAGTGGATCGGCGACGACCTCCCGGCCGGCGTCACCCACGACGCCCTCGCCTCCATCGAGGTCACCGGCACCTTCACCCCGCGCGAGAGCGGTGAGCACTCCTTCGGCACCCGCGGCCTCGGCGCCTTCACCCTCACCGTCGCCGGGCGGACCCTCTTCGACGGCGTCCAGGCCATGGGCCCCGAGACCGACCCCTTCGAGGCCTTCTTCGGCTCGCCCGTCGAACGCGGCAAGGTCGCCCTCACCGCCGGCGAGACCGTCGAGGTCTCCCTCCTCCACACCCTCGACAAGGAGTTCGCGGCCCCGCTGCCGGCCGTCATGTTCTCCTTCGTCCACCTCGGTCCGCGCCGGGACCCCGACGAACTGATCAACGAAGCCGCCCTGGCCGCCCGCGCCGCCGACACCGCCGTCGTGGTCGTCGCCACCACCGAGCGCGTCGAGTCCGAGGGCTTCGACCGCGCGGACCTCGCCCTGCCCGGCCGCCAGGACGACCTCGTCCGCGCCGTCGCCGCCGCCAACCCGAACACCGTGGTCGTCGTCAACGCCGGCTCCCCCGTGGAGATGCCCTGGCGCGACGAGGTCGCCGCGATCCTGCTCACCTGGTTCCCCGGCCAGGAGGGCGGCGCGGCCCTCGCCGACGTCCTCACCGGCGCCGAGGAGCCCGGCGGACGGCTCCCCACCACCTGGCCGGCCGCCCTCGCCGACGCACCCGTCACCGAGGTCACCCCCACCGACGGCGAACTGGCCTACGCGGAGGGCGTGTTCATCGGCTACCGCGCATGGGACCGGGCCGGCGCCGTCCCCGCGTACCCCTTCGGCCACGGCCTCGGCTACACCACCTGGTCGTACGACTCCCTCCTCGTCACCCCACGGGACCGGGGCGGGGCGTCCGCCACCGTCCGCCTCACCAACACCGGTGCGCGCACCGGCCGCGAGGTCGTCCAGATCTACCTCGCGCCCGCGCGGGACTCCGTGGAGCGCCCGGCCCGCTGGCTGGCCGGCTTCGCGAGCGTCGAGGCGGCGGCCGGCGAGACCGCCGAGATCACGGTCGAACTGCCGCGCCGCGCCTTCGAGATCTGGGACGAGGACGCGCACGACTGGACCCTCGTGGGCGGGGCGTACGAGGTCCTGGCCGCCCACTCCCTGGCCGACGCCCGCCTGTCCGCGCTCCTGGAGATCTGACGGGCCGCCGCCCCCGGGCCCGGGGGCCCCGGAGCGGAACCGGCCCGGAAGCGAATCGGCTCCGGAGTGGAACCGGCCCGGAAGCGAACCGGCCCCGGAGCGGAACCTGACACCGCTCCGGGGCCCCGGCGTCCGGCGTCCCGGGCCCGGGGGCGCTACTTCCGGGTGATCTGCCGGTACGCGATCTCCGCGAGCCGCGCCTGGCCGTCCCGGCTCGGATGGAACCAGTCCCAGGGGCTCAGCTGCGTGCCGTCGAAGGCGAAACCGAAGACCGCCCCGCCGTCGTAGCGGCAGCGGACGTCCTTCGCGCACTCCTCCCGCAGCACCCGGTTGTACGCCACCACCCGGTCCCGCACCTTCGTCCGGCGCGCCTCCGCCGCGGGCCCGAGGTTCTCCGCGTCCGCCAGCATCGAGGCGCACACGCCGAGGCGCCACACCCGAAGGCCCGCCGGACTGAGCCGGCCCGTCGCCCACAGCCGCTTCAGGTCCGGCACGCTCGACACGTACACCTGTGCCTTCGGCGCCCCCGCCCGCAGCCGGGCGAGCGCCGTCGCGAAGGAGGCCCGGAACTCCTCCACCGGCGTCATCCGCGCCGCATCGGCCCGGCAGGCGTCGTTCGCGCCCATCATGACCGTCACCAGCTCCGGCCGCCGGGCCGCCGCGGCGGCCATCTGCTCCGGCAGGTCCGCCATCCGGGCCCCGCTGCGCGCCAGGTTCCAGCTCCGCGCGGGCAGCCGCTCCGGGCCGAGCAGCCGCAGCGCGAGGCTGTTGACCGCCGGGTCCGTGCCGGTCGCCCACGACACCGAGGGGCAGTCCGCCAGGAGCTCGCAGGCGTCGAAGGCACGGGTGATGGAGTCGCCGACGGCGGCGACGGAACCGGGAGAGGCGTTCCACACCGGTGCCGGGGGCGGCGTCGGCGTCGAGGAGGGTGCGGGCTGCGCGGTTTGCTCGGCGGCCGGCCGCGTGCCGGCGGACTTTGGTCCTTGGCCGGCCGAGCAGCCGCCGGCGAGCGTCGCCGCGCACAGCAGCGCCACCGCGGCCGCGGTGGTGCGGAAACGTCGTCGCCCGCGCATCCGGGGCCCTCCTCGGCGTCCTGGCGAGTGAAAGCTTCGTGTCCACCCGCCCCTGACCGACCGTACGTCACCCCGACGCGGGCGCGGCACGGTAGCTTTTCCCCCGTCGAACCAGAGGCGCCCCCGCCGATCGGCTCCGGTAAATTACATCACGTCACATGCTGTCCCCTTTTTGGGGGTTTGCGAAGTCCCGTCTTCGTGATGTTGTTTACTGAGGCCGCTGGGAAGGCGAACCTCGTCCCACACTGGAGGTCCCGGTGACGACACGTGGAGTCCTGTACGTACACTCCGCACCGCGCGCGCTCTGCCCGCACGTCGAATGGGCGGTCGCGGGCGTCCTCGGTGCGAGGGTCCAGCTCGACTGGATCCGGCAGCCGGCGTCCCCCGGGACCTGGAGAGCGGAGTTCTCCTGGCAGGGAGAGACCGGCACCGCCTCCAAGCTCGCCTCCGCCCTGCGCGGCTGGCAGATGCTCCGCTTCGAGGTCACCGCCGAGCCCTGCCCCACCGCGGAGGGCGAGCGCTACAGCGCCACGCCCGAACTCGGCATCTTCCACGCCGTCACCGGCATCCACGGCGACATCCTCATCCCCGAGGACCGGCTGCGCGCGGCCCTCGCCCGCGCCGCCCAGGGCGAGACCGTCCTGGAGGCCGAGATCGCCCGGCTCCTCGGCAAGCCCTGGGACGACGAGCTGGAGCCCTTCCGCTACGCGGGCGAGGGCGCTCCGGTGCGGTGGCTCCACCAGGTGGTCTAGATTCCCCGCCGGGGCCCGCAGGGGGCGGGCCCGGGCGGGGGTGTGGGATGGGTGTACGCACGGCGGCCGGGACGGCCGCCGTTCTGCTGTCCGGGGCGGCCTTCGGGGCGGCGGCGGTGCTGCTCGGCGGCTCCGTGGTGCGGGGCCTCGGCGAGATGCGGTACGAGTGCACCGGCAGCCTGCCGGACGCCACGGTGTGGTGGTGGCTGCTCACCGGCGCGGCCCTGCTGACCGCGGGCCGGCTCGCGTACGTCCGGGGCACGGCCGCGGGTAGGACCGGGCCCCGGGAGGCGAGCGGTCCCGAGCCCGACGACCCGAAGGTCCCGGGCACGGCCGCGGGGAGGACCGGGCCCCGGGAGGCGAGCGGTCCCGAGCCCGACGACCCGAAGGTCCCGGGCCGGGGGCACCGCCTCGGTGCCGGTGGGCGGGCCGCCCTCGTCCTCGCCGTCTGCCTCGGCCTTCTGGGCGGCGCCTGGGGCGTGGGCTGGTGGCCCGAAGGCGACGAGGACCGGGCCGGCTCAGATACCGGCGACACCGGACGCGAGGCCCCCACCGCGCCCGCCCGCCCCGCCGTCGCCTGGAAGGCGCCGGCGGGAGGCGACGACCGGGGCCCCGGCGCCTGGGGCCTCGGCGACGCCGTCGTCCACGGCCGCATCGACGGCCTCACCGCCTACGGCGCCCGCGACGGCCGACCGCGCTGGAACGTTCCCGCGCCCGCCCGCGAGGCCGTCTGCGCCATGAGCCCGCGCGCCGAACGGAACGTCGGCCTCATCGCGTACGGCCGCCATGACCGGCCCTGTGCCACCCTCGTCGCCGCTCACACCGGCACCGGCACGGTGCTGTGGCAGCGGTCCGTTCTCAGCGGGCGGGAACACCGAAGGCCCCCTGCCGAGACGTTCCGGCAGGGGGCCTTCGGGCGTACGGGACGGTGGATCAGACCGTACGGAAGGCGAGCACCACGTTGTGGCCGCCGAAGCCGAAGCTGTTGTTGATCGCGGCGATCGTGCCCTGCGGCAGCTCGCGCGGCGCGTCCCGGACGATGTCCGCGTCCACGTCGGGGTCCAGGTCGTCGACGTTGATGGTCGGCGGGGCCAGCCGGTGGTGCAGCGCCAGGACCGTCGCGACGGTCTCGATGCCGCCCGCACCGCCCAGGAGGTGACCCGTCATCGACTTCGTCGCGGAGACCGCCACGTGGTCCAGGTCGTCGCCCAGGACCTTGCGCAGCGCCTTGATCTCGGCGACGTCGCCCTGCGGGGTCGAGGTGGCGTGGGCGTTGAGGTGGACGACCTCGGCCGGCTTCAGGTCCGTCGCGTCGAGCAGGTTCTGCAGCGCCGCGGCGATGCCCCGGCCGGTCGGCTCGGGCTGCGCGATGTGGTGGCTGTCGGCCGACAGGCCCTGCCCCAGCACCTCGCAGTAGATCCGCGCGCCGCGCGCCTTCGCGTGCTCCTCGGACTCGATCACGACCACGCCGGCGCCCTCGCCCAGGACGAAGCCGTCACGGGCCTTGTCGTAGGGGCGCGAGGCCTTCTCGGGCTCGTCGTTGCTCTTGGACATCGCCATCATGTTGGCGAAGGCCGCGATCGGCAGCGGGTGGATCGCCGCCTCGGTGCCGCCCGCGACGACCACGTCGGCACGGCCGGTACGGATCATCTCGACGGCGTAGCCGATGGCCTCGGCACCCGACGCGCACGCCGAGACCGGGGTGTGCACGCCCGCACGGGCGTTCACCTCCAGGCCCACGTTGGCGGAGGGGCTGTTGGGCATCAGCATCGGCACGGTGTGCGGGGAGACCCGGCGGACACCGGACTCCTTCAGCACGTCGTACTGGTCGAGCAGGGTGGTGACACCGCCGATGCCGGAGGCGATGACGGAGCCGAGCCGCTCGGGCACGACCTCGCCTTCCTCGCCGGCCGGGGCGGTGAAGCCCGCGTCGGCCCACGCCTCGCGGGCCGCGATCAGCGCGAACTGCGCCGAACGGTCCAGCTTGCGGGCCAGCGGGCGGGGCAGTACCTCGGAGGGGTCCACCGCGGCGCGCGCGGCGATCCGGACGGGCAGCTCCTCGAAGCGCTCGCCCTCCAGGGGCTTGACGCCGGAGCGTCCCGCGATCAGACCCTCCCAGGTCGATGCGGAGTCGCCACCCAGCGGAGTGGTTGCGCCGATACCGGTGACGACCACGGTGCGATTGGTCGAGCTCACAGGAATTCGTTCTCCATGTGTGTGATGGTCGAAAAACGGCGCCACCGCTGGGTGGCGGACCGGGTCAGCAAGGACCGAATCAGTCCTGGTGCTTCAGGATGTAGTCGGTCGCGTCGCCGACGGTCTTGAGGTTCTTGACGTCCTCGTCCGGGATCTTGACGTCGAAGCGCTCTTCGGCGGCCACGACGACCTCGACCATGGACAGGGAGTCGACGTCCAGGTCGTCGGTGAAGGACTTGTCCAGCTCGACGTCCTCGACCGGAATGCCGGCGATCTCGTTCACGATCTCGGCGAGACCCTTGACGATCTCTTCCTGGGTGAAGGCCATGGTGGCGCTCCTTCTGTGTGTGCTGAGGAAAAAGGGCTTCCGGAAGATCCGGTGTGCCTAGGGGAGGGTAACGACCGTCGCGGCGAAGACGAGACCCGCCCCGAAGCCGATGACGAGCGCGGTGTCGCCGCTCTTCGCCTGACCGGTCGCCAGGAGCCGCTCCATCGCGAGCGGGATCGAGGCGGCCGAGGTGTTGCCGGTGGTCTCCACGTCACGGGCGACCGTGACGTGCTCCGGCAGCTTCAGCGTCTTCACCATCGAGTCGATGATCCGCATGTTGGCCTGGTGCGGGATGAAGACGTCCAGGTCGTCCGCCGAGATGCCGGCGGCGTCCAGGGCCTGCTGGGCGACCTTCGCCATCTCGTAGACGGCCCAGCGGAACACCGCCTGGCCCTCCTGCGTGATGGCCGGGAACTTGATCTCCCCCTGCTCGTTGAGGGGGAGCTTGGACACGTCGCCGACGTGGAACTCGTTCCACGGCACGGTCTGCTTGATGGTCTCGGACTTGTCGCCCTCCGAACCCCACACGGTGGGGCCGATGTGCGGCTCGTCCGAGGGGCCGACGACCACGGCGCCGGCGCCGTCGCCGAACAGGAAGGCCGTCGCACGGTCCTCCAGATCCGTCAGGTCGCTCAGCCGCTCCACGCCGATGACGAGGACGTACTCGGCCGAACCCTCGACGATCATGCCCTTGGCGAGGGTCAGGCCGTAGCCGAAGCCCGCGCAGCCGGCCGAGATGTCGAACGCGGCGGGCTTGCCCGCCCCGATCTTGTCGGCGATCTCGGTGGCCACGGCCGGGGTCTGCTTGAAGTGCGAGACCGTGGAGACGACGACCGCGCCGATCTGCTCGGGCGCGATCCCGGCGTCGGCGATGGCCTTGCCCGAGGCCTCCACCGACATCGCGGTGACGGTCTCCTCGGGGGACGCCCAGTGCCGGGTCGCGATCCCGGAGCGCGAACGGATCCACTCGTCGGACGAGTCGATCTTCTCCAGGATCACCTCGTTGGGCACCACACGCGTCGGGCGGTAGCCGCCGACGCCGAGGATGCGCGCGTACGGGGCACCCTTACTGGGCTTGATCTTCGCCATGCTTCTCGACACTCCTTGTCAGGCCGTGGTCGTCTCAGCGACGAGCGTGCGGGCCGCGTCGAGGTCGTCCGGGGTCTTCAGGGCCACGGTGCGGACACCGGGCAGGGCACGCTTGGCGAGGCCGGTCAGGGTGCCGCCGGGGCACACCTCGATCAGGCCGGTCACCCCGAGCTCCTTGAAGGTCTCCATGCACAGGTCCCAGCGGACCGGGTTGGCGACCTGGCCGACCAGGCGGGCGATGACCTCCGCGCCGCCGGTGACGACCTGGCCGTCCTTGTTGGACACGTAGCGCACGGCCGGGTCCGCGGGGGACAGCTCCTTGGCCGCCGCCTCCAGGGTGGCGACCGCCGGGGCCATGTGGTGCGTGTGGAACGCGCCGGCCACCTTCAGCGGGACGACCCGGCGGACGCCCTCGGGCTTGTCCTCGGCCAGGGCGGCCAACTGCTCCAGGGTGCCGGCGGCCACGATCTGGCCGGCGCCGTTGACGTTGGCCGGGGTCAGACCCAGCTTCTCGAGGTGGGGGACGACCACATCGGGTTCGCCGCCGAGCAGCGCGGACATGCCGGTCGCGGTGATCGCGGCGGCCTCGGCCATGGCCAGACCGCGGGTGCGTACGAGACGCAGCGCGGCGGTGTCGTCGAGGACGCCCGCGAACGCGGCCGCGGTGATCTCGCCGACGCTGTGGCCCGCGACGGCGCCGGGGGACACCTCGCCGAGGGCGGTGGCGGACAGCAGACCCGCGGCGACGAGCAGCGGCTGGGCCACGGCGGTGTCGCGGATCTCGTCCGCGTCCGCCTTCGTGCCGTAGTGGGCAAGGTCGAGCCCGATGGCGTCGGACCAGGCCGCGACGCGGTCGGCGGCACCGGGGAGTTCGAGCCAGGGAGTCAGGAAGCCGGGCGTCTGGGCGCCTTGGCCGGGAGCGACGAGTACGAGCACCCTCACACTCTCTCTTGTGGACGGTCCTGGACGCCCGTGGGGACAAGGACGAAGAACCGTCGGTCGAATTGTTGGTGTTCGACAAAAGTCTAGGACTGCGTCTCCGCGTCGGCCAAGCGCCCGAGGATCAGGGCGATCCGCAAGGTGAACGCGGAACGGACATCGGAGGGTGACCAGCCGGTGACATCGGTCACACGTCGAAGCCGGTAGCGCACGGTGTTGGGGTGCACGAACAGCATGCGTGCCGCGCCCTCCAGGCTGCTCGCCTGCTCCAGATAGACGCTGAGGGTCTCCAGGAGGGCCGAGCCCGCCTCCTCCAGCGGTCTGTAGATCTCCTCCACCAACTGCTCACGGGCCGAAGGGTCGGAGGCGATCGCGCGCTCCGGAAGGAGATCGTCCGCGAGGACCGGACGCGGGGCGTCCTGCCAGGCCGAGCACGCCTTGAGGCCCGCCGCGGCCGCCTGCGCGGACCGGGTCGCGGCGAGCAGGTCGGGGACGACGGGCCCGGCGACGACCGGACCGGCCGCATAGGGCCCGATCAGGGCCTTCGCCACCGCGAGCGGGTTGTCGTTGCCGCCCGCGATGACGACGAGCCGGTCGCCGAGGACACCCGTGAGGACCTGGAGCTTGGCGTGCCGGGCGGCCCGCCGGATCGCCTCCACGGTCAGCTCGCTGTCGCCGTCGGGTGCCGTGCCGAGCACCACGCACACGTTCTCCGGCGAGTTCCAGCCGAGGGCGGCGGCCCGCGAGACGGCGCCCTCGTCGGCCTCGCCCGAAAGGACCGCGTTCACCACGAGCGACTCCAGGCGGGCGTCCCAGGCGCCACGGGCCTCCGCGGCCTGCGCGTACACCTGGGCGGTGGCGAAGGCGATCTCCCGCGCGTACACGAGCAGCGCCTCGCGCAGCACGCTCTCGTCGCCCGGCGCCGCGACCTCCTCGATCGCCGACTCCATGACCTCGATGGTGGTCCGCACCATCTCCACGGTCTGCCGCAGCGTGATCGCCCGGGTCAGCTCGCGCGGAGCCGTGCCGAAGACGTCGGTGGAGATCGCCTGCGGCGTCTCCGGGTGCCGGAACCACTCGGTGAACGCGGCGATGCCGGCCTGTGCCACGAGTCCGATCCACGACCGGTTCTCGGGCGGCATCGCCCGGTACCACGGCAGCGTCTCGTCCATGCGGGCAATGGCACTGGCGGCGAGCCGGCCGGAGGACTGTTCGAGGCGCTTCAGGGTCGCGGGATGCGGGTGAGGGGCGTTCACGGGTTCAGACACGGGGACAAGACTGCCTTATCGGGACGGCCGTGTGCGGGGTCGGGGCGGTTTCGCCCGGGTCGTGACCTACCGTGATCCCGTGATACGCATCCAGCGCGCCGCCGAGCGCTACGCGGGCGGCACCCCGGAGACCGGCGAGCCCGGCATCGACACCCGGCACGCCTTCTCCTTCGGCCGGTTCTACGACCCCGACAACCTCCGCTTCGGCGCGCTGCTCGCCTGCAACGAGGAGCGCCTGGCGCCGGGCGCCGGCTTCGACGAGCACCCGCACAGCCACACCGAGATCGTCACCTGGGTCGTCGAGGGCGAGCTCACCCACCGCGACTCCACCGGCCGCGCGACGGTCGTGCGCCCCGGAGACCTCCAGCACCTCTCCTCCGCGGCGGGCGTCCGGCACGTCGAACGCAACGACGGCCCGGCCCCGCTGGTCTTCGTCCAGATGTGGCTGGCCCCCCGGGAGCCCGGCGGCACCCCGTCGTACGAGGTCGTCCGCGGCATCGCCGACGCCACCCCGTACGCGATCCCCGCCGCGGGCGCGCTGCTCCACGTCCGCCGCCTGGAACTCGGCGACCGCACCGCCCTGCCGGACGCGGACTTCCTCTACGTCCACGTGGCGCGGGGCACGGTGCGCCTCGCGGGCGAGGAGCTGGGCGAGGGCGACGCGGCCCGGGTGACGGGGGAGACGGGGCTGGTGATGCTGGCGACGGGGGACGCGGAGGTGCTGGTGTGGGAGATGGGGGGCGCTTCGGCCGGCGTCTGAGGCGGCGGATGGTGTCGGCCGGCGTCTGACGGCGGCTGCGGTGTCGGTCGGCGCCTGACGGCGGGTCCTAGGATCGCCGGCATGGCGCTGCGACCCGTCCAGGTGAACATCAAGGCCGTCGACGCCCAGGCCGTCGGCCGGTTCTGGGCCGAGGCGCTCGGCTGGACCGCGTACAGCCCGGGTGTGACCACCTACGTGGGGCCCGCCGGCGGGCTCGTGTGGCCGGATCCGGTGGGCGTCGGGGTCGATGTCGTCCCCGTGCCCGAGCGGAAGACGGCCACCAAGAACCGGATGCACCTCGATCTCGCCACCACCTCCCGGGCCCACCAGGCAGAGCTGATCGCGCGCCTGAAGGCGCTCGGCGCGACGCCCGTCGACGTGGGGCAGGGCGAGGTGCCGTGGGCGGTGCTCGCCGACGTGGAGGGCAACGAGTTCTGTGTACTGGAGCCCCGGGAGGTCTACCGGGACACCGGGCCGATCGCCGCGGTCGTCGTCGACTGCGCGGATCCCCGGGCCATGGCCCGGTTCTGGGGCGAGGCGCTGGACTGGACCGTCCGGGAGGTGACGGATCGTCAGGCGTCCTTGCGCGCCCCCGGGGACGTCGGCCCGTATCTCGAGTTCGTCCGCACGCCCGACGGGAAGACCGTGCCGGACCGCGTCCACCTCGACCTGCTGCCCGGTCCCGGTGGCGACCGGGCGGCGGAGGCGGACCGGCTGCGCGCCCTCGGTGCCGCCGATCTCGACGTCGGCCAGGGCGACGTCCCGTGGACGTGCCTGGCCGACCCCGAAGGGCACGAGTTCTGCGTCCTCTCGCGGTAACTTGGGGGGTGGCTCCCGGCACTTCGACTGCCGGGAGCCACCCTGCTCCGTGAAGGACCCGCGGAGGGAGCGGCCTCAGCAGTTCTTGCAGTTGGCGTGGCAGGCCGGGTCCTTGGCCGGCTTCGGGTACTGCCGGATGCGGTGGTGGTGCAGCCAGTTGTCGTTGTCGCCGCCGTTGGGCAGGATCACCGGCGGGATGCGGTCGCAACCGCTCGTGGTGGCCGGGTTGTTGGTGTAGGGCGCCAGCGACAGCTCGGTGAAGCGCGCCGGGCTGATGATGTGCGACCGGTCGGCCACCGGCTGGAAGATCCAGAGCTGGGAGAGCGCCGCGATCGTGCTGCTGTCCTTGTCGGGGGTCGGGTCGGGGAAGACGATGCCCTGGTTGATCGGCGCGTTCTGGGGGTTGTTCGGGTCGAAGGGGATGGCCATCACCTTCTTGGTCGAGACGTTGTGGATGCGGTAGGCCACCACCCCGTCGGTGATGAGGTACGCCTCCAGGCTCCACAGGGCGGAGGCGTCGTGGTTCAGGTCGCCGGTGAGGGGGTCCTGCTTGAGCTGCAGGTCACCGGCCTGGGCGAGGTAGCTGCCGCTCAGGCGGTGCTGGAAGACCACCGGGGTCTGCAGACAGGCGGAGGCCACGACGTCGTTCGTGGGGTCGTAATAGACCATGGAATTTCCCTTTCTCTTGCCCGAAGCGTCCATTCCGCTTCTGTCGTGGATTTTCCCGGTGGCGGGGACGGGCAACCGGGAATTCAGCGGCGCACGGATAAGTAGGGAAATTATTTCGGATTGTATGACTGGGCGGTGGTGTGCCGGGCGTGCACCGGCTCATCCGGGCCGCTGCCCGTGCGGACCTCTGCGCCTGTGCCTGTGCCCGTTCCGTAGGGGAGGAGCCCCTGCCGCGCGATTCGGTTCCGGAATCCGGCGAAGAATTTCCGTACGAAAAACCGCGACGGGCCCGGCCGATTTCCTCGGCCGGGCCCGTCGCGGAGGGAAAGGGATCTGGGCTCAGACGCCCGTCCGGCCGTCCACCAGCTCCCGCAGGATGTCCAGGTGCCCGTTGTGGCGGGCGGTCTCCTCGATGAGGTGGAGGAGGATCCAGCGCAGGTCCACGTGGAGGCCGTCGCGGACCGGCCGCCGGGCCTTGGTGTCCAGGTCGTGGTCCGCGACCAGGCGGCGCAGGCGGGCGCTCTGCTCCTCGTAGTCGGCGAGGAGCCGGGGCAGCGGGATGTCGACCGCCGTCCGCATCTCGGGGTCCGGGTCTTCGTCGGTGGCCTCCGCGAGGGGGCCCTGGAGCTCCCCGTCGAGGAACACCACGTCCAGCCACCAGTGCTCGACCCACCGCAGATGGCTGATCAGGCCGCTGATCGTCATCAGCGGCGAGCCGGGGAGCGGGGCCTTGCGGGCGTCCTCCGCGGACACGCCCTCGCACTTGGCGCGTGCCGTGGCGCGGGCGTAGTCCAGGAAGGTGGTCAGCTGCGTGCGCTCGTCCCAGGCGGGAGGCGTATCGGTGCGTTGTGTCTGCGTCTGCGTCTGCGTCTGTGTCTGAGTCTCGGTCATCGCGGCGAGTCTGCCCCCGCCCCGAGAGCCTGTCGAACGGTTATCGCAGCGCGCTCTTCGCCTGCCAGTCCGCCCACGACACGTTCCACGCCCCGTAGCCGTTGCCCTCCGCCACCGTGCCCTTCGTGTCCGCGCCCGTGATCTCGAAGGGGTCGCCCGGGCGGACCGACGCGTAGAAGGACGAGGCGTCGGCGGTGCTCATGCCGATGCAGCCCGAGCTGCGGTTCGCGTTGCCGAAGTAGCGGGCGTTCCACGGCGCCGCGTGGGCGTACATCCCCGACCAGGTCAGCCGCATCGAGTAGTCGACCATCTTGTCGTAGGCGTCGCCGAGGCCGACCGTCTCGGAGTTCATGCGGATCGTGCCCTCCTTCGCCATGAGGACGGCGGTGCCGCGCCAGGAGCGCTTGTCGCCGCCCGGGGTGCCGCCGGAGACCGGGATCGTACGGACGGTGCGGCCGTCGCGGACCACGGACAGCTTCTTCGCGTCCAGGTCGACCTTGATCACCTGGGCCTGGTCGGAGACGGTGAAGCCGGTGCGGTAGTCGCGGACGAACCAGCCGCCGCCGCCACCCGAGTCCGTGCCGTTCAGCGTCGCGTATAGGGTCACCTTGGTGCCGGGCTTCCAGTACTCCTTCGGCCGCCAGTCCGCCCGGTCCCGGCCCGAGTAGTCCGTCAGCCAGCCCCACGAGCCCTCGGTGCCGTTCGAGGTGGTCACCTTCAACTGGCGCTCCACGTCCGCCTTGTTCCGCACCGGGCGGTCGAACACGATCGACAGCGGCTGCGCGATGCCCACCGTGGTGTTCTTGCCGGGCGCCAGCGTCAGCTTGTTGACCTTCTCCGCCTCGGGCAGCGCGTGCGTCGAGCGGGCCGTCGACTCCTTGCCGCCGCTGCCGCGCGAGATCACCTCCACCGTGTACGTCGTGCCGGGCGCCGCCTTGCGGTCCGAGGTCCACGAGCCGCCGCCCGAACCCGTACGGCCCGGCAGCACGGCACCGTCCTCGTCGACGACCTTCACCCGGGCCAGGGTGCCCCCGCTCGCCGTCACCGTCAGCGGCCGGCCGGCCACCGGAGGGGCCACCGTCACCTTCGCCGGAGTGTCCGGCGAGGCGGCCGCCCGCGGCGGGGCGTCGTCCGCCGTCGCCGCCGAACAGGCGGTCAGGGACGCCGCGGTGAGCAGGAACAGGGGGATGCGTATGCGCGTCCGCAGCACGGGACAGACCTCCGCGATGGAGCCGGTGGAGCCGGAAAAGACGGGATGGATCGGACTGATGGATCGGACTGTAGGACGCCTTCACCCGCTCCCGCGCCCGCCGCGGGCCATGTGACGGCGGCTGCAGAGAAACGGTCATCGTCCGGTCACATTCTTCGCGCGGAGCGGTCAATACCGGCTGTGAGCCTGCTGTGCGCCCCACCACCGAACGGGGCGGAACAAGGAGGCTCCCGTTGTGTCAGCGCTGCTCGTGACGCCCGCACCCGCCGGCCACGGCACCCCGGCCGGCCCGCTCCGGCTCGGGCCCGTGACCCCCGAGACGTACCGCGCGTTCCTCGCCGCCCGCTCCACCGGCCCCGACGGACCGAGCTTCCTCCAACTCCCCGCCTGGGCCCAGGTGAAGGAGGGCTGGACCCACCAGCTCCTCGGCTGGGGCCCGGAAGGCGGGCGGCTCACCGGCGTCGCGCTCGTGCTGCTGCGCGCCTTCCCGAAGACACGGAAGTACTTCGCCTACCTCCCCGAAGGACCCGTCGCCGACTGGGCCGACCCCGACCTCGACGCCTGGCTCCAGCCCCTCCTCGCCCACCTGCGCGGTGCCGGAGTCTTCGCCGTACGCATGGGGCCCGGCCCCGCCTACCGCCGCTGGACCGCCGCCACCCTCAAGGCGCACACCGGCCCCGGCCGGCGCCTCGCCGACGTCCTCGCCAGCGAGGTCGACCCGCTCGGCTCCGCCGTCGCCGAACGGCTGCGCGCCCGCGGCTGGCGCAAGTGCGGCGGTGACTCCGACGACGGCGCCGACGCCCAGCCCCGCCACGTCTACCAGGTGCCGCTCACCGGCCGCAGCAGCGACGACCTGTGGTCCGGCCTCAACCAGGAGTGGCGGCGCAACATCCGCAAGGCCCGCAAGTGCGGCGTCGAGGTCGTCGTCGGCTCCGCCGCCGACCTCCCCGAGTTCCACCGCCTGCTGCGGATCACCGAGGAGCGCGACGGCTTCCGGCTCGGCCGCTCCCTCGCGTACTACGAGCGTCAGTACGCCGTCCTCAACGCCGAACAGCCCGGGCGCATGAAGCTCTACCTCGCCCGGCACGAGGGCGAGATCCTCGCCGCCCACACCATGATCACGGTGGGCCGGCGGGTCTGGTACCAGACCGGCGCCTCCGCCGACCACCGCCGCGAGGTCCGCCCCTCCAACGCCCTCCAGTGGCGCATGATGCTCGACGCGCACGCCCTTGGAGCCGACGTCTACGACCTGCGCGGGGTACCCTCCACCCTCGACCCGGACGACCGCGCCCACGGGCTGCTGCGCTGGAAGCTCGGCACCGGCGGACAGGTCGTCGAAACCCTGGGGGAGTGGGAGACACCGTTGCCCGGCACGACCAACCACACGCTGTACCGCGCCTTCCAGGCGTACCTGGCCCGTCGATGACGGCGACCGCCACCACCGACAGCACACCGCACACGAAGGCCCGGCCCTCCTCCGTGCTGCGCAGCGGCGCGCTCATGGCCGCCGGCTCGCTCGTCTCGCGCGCCACCGGCTTCGTGCGCTCCGCCGTCGTCGCCGCCGCCATCGGCACCGGGCTCGTCGCCGACGGCTACGCGCTCGGCAACTCCATCCCCACCATCGTCTACATGCTGCTGCTCGGCGGCGCGCTCAACGCCGTCTTCGTGCCCGAGCTCGTCAAGGCCGCCAAGGAACACGAGGACGGTGGCGCCGCGTACACCGACCGGCTGCTCACCGTCTGCGTGTTCGCCCTCACCGTCCTCACGGCCGCCGCCGTCCTCGCCGCCCCCGCCATCGTCGACGCCTACGCCGACTACACCGGCGCCCAGCGCGAGATGACGGTCGCCTTCGCCCGCTCCTGCCTGCCGCAGATCTTCTTCCTCGGCCTGTTCACCCTGCTCGGGCAGGTCCTCAACGCACGCGGATGGTTTGGGGCGATGACCTGGACGCCGGTCCTCAACAACCTGGTCGTCATCGCCGTCTTCGGCCTGTTCCTCATGGTCGCGGCGTCCGACGGCGGCACCCTCACACCCGGCGAGACCGCCCTCCTCGGCTGGGGCACCACCGCCGGCATCGCGCTCCAGGCCCTCGCCCTGCTCCCCTCGCTGCGGGCGGCCCGCTTCCGCTGGCGCCCCCGCCTCGACTGGCGCGGCAGCGGGCTCACCGCGCCGCTGAAGTCGGCCGGCTGGCTCGTCCTGCTGGTCCTCACCAACCAGGCCGCCTACTGGGTCACCACCAAGGTCGCCACCGCCGCCGGCCAGCGCGCCGAGGGCGCCGGACTCAGCGCGTACAACAACGCCTATCTGCTGTGGGCCGTCCCGCACGGCATCGTCACCGTCGCCCTCGTCACCGCCCTCATGCCCCGGATGAGCGGCGCCGCGGCCGAGGACGACCTCGCGGCCGTCCGCAGGGACGTCGCCTACGCCCAGCGCACCAGTGCCGCCGCCATCGTCCCCGCCGCCTGCGCCCTGTTCGCGCTCGCCGTCCCGCTGATGGCCACGGTCTTCCAGTACG
Organism: Streptomyces sp. NPDC126499; assembly: GCF_040302485.1. Classification (NCBI taxonomy): domain Bacteria; kingdom Bacillati; phylum Actinomycetota; class Actinomycetes; order Kitasatosporales; family Streptomycetaceae; genus Streptomyces; species Streptomyces sp. NPDC126499. Next base: position 52,764 of record NZ_JBEOUO010000032.1, read on the forward strand.
GCCGCACCGACGCCGGCGCGGTCCGCTCCATGGCCTGGATCCTGATGGCCCTCGCGCCCGGCCTCGTCGCCCTCTCCGGCCAGTACGTGTGCACCCGCGCCTTCTACGCGCTGCGCGACACCCGCACCCCGTTCCTCCTCAACCTGGTCATCGCGGGCCTCAACGCCCTGCTCACCCTCTGCGCGTCCGCGTTCCTGCCGGCCCGCTGGGCCGTGACCGGCATGGCCCTCGGCTACTCGCTCGCGCTGTGGACGGGCTGGGCGCTGACGGCGTACGTGCTCGGGCGGCGGCTACGGGGGAGCGCGACGGGCCCCGAGAGCCGGGAGCGGGGCGCCGGGGCGGCGCTGCTGCGGCTGCTCGTGGCCGCCGTCCCCGCCGCCGGCCTCGGGCTCCTCACCGCCGACCTGACACTGCCCGCCACCGGCCCCGTCCCCTCCGGACTGGCCGGCGCCCTCGCGATCGTCGCCGTCTTCGCCCTCCTGGCCCGCCCCCTCGGGCTCACCGAGGTCCAGGCCCTGCTCACCGGCGCGCGCGGCCGGCTCGTACGGCGGCGCGGCGGGCCGCGTCATGGGTGACGCCCCGGCCCGCCCCACCCGCTTCCACCTTGGGATACTCCAGCCATGCCACGCGTCCTGCTGATCGAAGACGACCCCTCCGTCCGCGAGGGCGTCGAGCTCGGGCTCCGGCGCCGCGGACACGAGGTGCGGACCGCCGCCACCGGCGAGGCCGGGCTCGCCGCGCTCCGGGAGTTCCGGCCCGACCTGCTGCTGCTCGACCTGATGCTGCCCGGCATGAACGGCGTCCAGGTCTGCCGCCGGGTCCGCGAGACCAGCCAGCTGCCGATCATCATGCTCACCGCCCGCGGCGACGACTTCGACGTCGTCGTCGGCCTGGAGGCCGGCGCCGACGACTACATCGTCAAGCCCGCCCGCACCGAGGTCATCGAGGCCCGCATCCGCGCCGTCCTGCGCCGCATCGAGGACCCCGGCGGCGCGCGGCCCGCCGTCGAGTTCCACGGCGAACTCGCCGTCGACCGGGCCGGACTCACCGTCGCCAAGAACGGCGAACGGATCGCCCTCGCCCCTTCCGAACTCAAACTGCTGCTCCACCTCACCGCCGCCCCCGAGCAGGTCTTCAGCCGCCAGCAGCTCCTCGAACACGTCTGGGAACACAGCTTCCACGGCGACGCCCGCCTCGTCGACGCCTGCGTGCGCCGCCTCCGCAACAAGATCGAGGACACCCCCGGCGAACCCCGCTACATCCAGACCCTGCGCGGCTTCGGCTACCGCTTCGGCCCGCTGTGAGAGCCCACGTGCCCGGCGACGACCGGCCCCCGGGCCGGCGCCGCCGCCGCCCGCGCCCCTTCGGCCTGCGCACCCGCCTCGTGCTCGCCTTCCTCCTCGTCGCCGCCGTCGGCTGCGGCACCACCGCCGCCCTCACCTACCGCGCCGCCCGCAACGCGATCCTGGAGCAGACCCAGGACACCGCCGTCACCGCCTTCCGCCAGCAGGTCGAGACCCTGAACGTCCAGCTGCCGGTCGACCACGACGGGCTGCAGAACGAGCTGCGGCGCATCGCCCGCCAGGGCAAGCCCCGCCCCTGGCGGGTCTACGCCGAGTACGGCGACGTCCGGGTGTCCTCCACCGACCGGCCGGCATCGACCGTCCTCACCCCCGAACTGCGCCGCCGGGCCACCGCGCCCGGCGCCACCCACGGCAGCTTCCAGCGGGTCGTCAAGAACGGCACCCCGTACCTCACCGTCGCCGTCCCCGCCGTCTTCGGCAACTTCCGCGGCCTGCCCGAGGACCACCCCACCGGACTGGTCCTGTACGCGGTCATGGACCTCGGCGAGGAGGAGGCCGACATCGAGGCCATGGTCCTCGCCGCCCGCGACGGCGCCCTGCCCGCCCTGCTCGTCGCCCTCGTCCCCGCCCTGCTCGCCGCCCGGGGCGTGCTGCGCCCCGTGCGCGAACTGCGGCGCGCCGCCCACAGCATGGGCCGGGGCCGCCTCGACACCCGCATCCACGCCAAGGGCAGCGACGAACTCGCCGACCTCGCCCGCACCTTCAACGAGTCCGCCGCGGCGCTGGAACGATCCGTCACCGAACTCCGCCGGGCCGAGGCACGTGCCCGCCGCTTCGCCTCCGACGTCTCCCACGAACTGCGCACCCCGCTCGCCGGCATGCTCGCCGTCACCGAGGTCCTCGACGAGGACGCCGGCACGCTCGACTCCGACACCGCCCGCGCGGTACGGCTCATCAGCGCCGAGACCGGCAAACTCGCCGTCCTCGTCGAGGACCTGATGGAGATCTCCCGCTTCGACGCCCGCGCCGCCGAGCTCCACACGGACGAGGTGGACGCGGCCGAGATGGTCCGCAAGACGCTCATCAACCGCCACTGGACCGACCCGGAGCGGATCGTCACCGCACTCACCGACGGCATCCGCGCCCGGCTCGACCCGCGCCGCTTCGACGTGGTCGTCGCCAACCTCGTCGGCAACGCCCTGCGGCACGGCGGCCCGCCGGTGACCGTCCGGGTGTACGAGGAGGAGGGCCGCCTCGTCACCGAGGTCGCCGACCGCGGCCCGGGCATCCCGGACGACGTGCTGCCCCACGTCTTCGACCGCTTCTACAAGGGCGACCCGGCCCGCACCCGCTCGGCGGGCAGCGGCCTGGGCCTCGCCATCACCCAGGAGAACGTCCACCTCCACGGCGGCACGGTCCTCGCGGCCAACCGCCCCGACGGCGGCGCCGTCTTCACCGTCAGGATCCCGCTGTGAGCCGCACGAGGGGCCCGGTGGCGGTCCCTGCCGTGAGCCGCACGAGGGGCCCGGAGGCGGGCCCTGCCGTCAGCCGCACGAGGGGCCCGGCGGCGGTCCCTGCCGTGAGCCCGGCGGGGCGCCCCGCCCGGCGGCGGGCCCTGCGGCGCGCCACGGCCGCCCTGCTGGGCCTGGGCCTGCTGCCGCTCACCGCCTGCGGCATACAGGGGAGCGACGTCGTGGAGGCGGGCGGCCCCGCGCCGGTCACGGTGCAGCCCACCAGCGAACCCCGGATGCTGCTGTTCTTCACCGACCGCGACGGCCGGCTGATGCCGGTCGCCCGTGACATCGGCTTCCACCCCGGGATCGGCCCCGACACCGAGCACGTGGACGGCCGGACCGAGCCCACCGACATCGCCGAGCCCACCGAGGTCGGCTACCGCATCCCCACCGACAAGCTGCTCAGCGCCCTTCTCGAAGGCCCCGACGAGAAGGAGCGCTCCGCCGGAATCACCACCCGTCTCACCCCGCACGGCGCCTACGCGGTGCACGTGACACGCACGAAGAGCGCCGGCGAGCCGGTGGTCCTGGTCCGGGTCGGGACCCGCGTGCAGGACCTCGACCCCGTGGCCGTACGACAGCTGGTGTGCACGGCCGCGTACGCCGAGGACGCGACGGGCGCGGTGCCGGTCGCCGTCCGCGGCATCGACGGGGAGCTGGCCGCCACCCGCTGCCTGATGGACTAGGAGGCGTCTCGCGGGCCCGGTGGGCCCGAGGGGGCGGCGGGCCGGGGGCCCGGGTCAGGCGCGCAGGTCCGCCAGGACCGCGTCCGTGAAGGGCGGCCACGCCTCGATCGCCCACGGCCCGAAGGGCCGGTCCGTCAGGGCCACGCACGCGGCGCCCGCGTCCGGGTCGATCCACAGGAAGGTGCCCGCCTGGCCGAAGTGGCCGAACGTACGCGGCGAGGACGTGGCGCCGGTCCAGTGCGGCGACTTGCCGTCGCGGATCTCGAAGCCCAGACCCCAGTCGTTCGGCCTCTGGTGCCCGTAACCGGGCAGAATGCCCGTCAGGCCCGGGTACGCGACCGTCATCGCGTCCAGCACCGTGCGGGCGTCCAGCAGGCGCGGCGCCTGCACCTCGGCGGCGAAGCGCACCAGATCGTCGACGGTCGAGACGCCGTCCTTCGCGGGCGAGCCCTCCAGGGTCGTGTCGGCCATGCCCAGCGGCTCCAGGACGGCCTGGTGCAGATACTCGGAGAACGGGATGTCGGTCGCCTTGGCGACGTGGTCGCCGAGCGCCTCGAAACCGGTGTTGGAGTAGATCCGCCGGGTGCCGGGCGCCGCCGTCACCCGGTTCTCGTCGAAGGCGAGGCCCGACGTGTGCGCCAGCAGGTGCCGCACCGTCGCCCCCTCCGGCCCGGCCGGCTCGTCCAGGTCGATCGCCCCCTCCTCGTACGCGACGAGGACCGCGTACGCCGCCAGCGGCTTGGTGACGGAGGCCAGCGGGAACCGCCGCCCGGTGGGGCCGTGACTCCCGGCCAGGGTGCCGTCCGCGCGGACCACGGCGGCGGCCGCGGTGGGGACGGGCCAGTTCTCGATCGACGCCAGGCTGGGCAAGCTGCTTCGCATGCTGCCGAGCCTACTTGCTTGGAGTGCACTCCAACCTTTTAGCGTGGTGGCCATGAGCGTGATCGAGAGCACGAGCGCGGCGGACGTGTCCCGGGAACGGTTCACGATCAGCGAGGTCGCGGCCCTGACCGGACTGTCGGCGCACACCCTGCGCTGGTACGAGCGGATCGGACTCATGCCGCACGTGGACCGCTCGCACACCGGCCAGCGCCGCTTCACCCGGCGCGACCTGGACTGGCTCGCCTTCGTCGGCAAGCTGCGGCTCACCGGCATGTCGGTCGCGGACATGGTCCGCTACGCGGAGCTCGTCCGCGCCGGCGACCACACCCACGACGAACGGCGCGAGCTCCTGGAGACCACCCGGCGCGACGTCGCCGCCCGGATCTCCGAGCTGCAGGACACCCTCGCCGTGCTCGACCTCAAGATCGGCTACTACGGCAAGCAGACGCCCACCTGCGGAGAGGCACCCTCATGAGCACCACCCGCACCACCGGCACCACCGGCACCACCCTCGGCGGCCGGATCGGAACCGGCAGGATCGACACCGTACGCCTCGGCGGCCCGGACGGGCCCGAGACCGGCGTCCAGGGCTTCGGCGCCATGGGCATCAGCGAGTTCTACGGCGACACCGACGAGGCCGCCGCCCGCGACACCCTCGAAGCGGCCCTGGAGGCCGGCGTCACCCTCATCGACACCGCCGACGTCTACGGACAGGGCGCCAACGAGGAGTTCCTCGCCCCCTTCGTCGCCGCACACCGCGACGAGATCGTCCTCGCCACCAAGTTCGGCATCGAGCGGCGCGCCGACGACCCCGTCTACCGGGGCGTCAACAACGACCCGGCCTACATCCGGCGATCCGTCGAGGGCAGCCTGCGCCGGCTCGGCGTGGACACCATCGACCTCTACTACATGCACCGCCGGGACCCGGCCGTGCCGTTCGAGGAGTCCGTGGGCGCCATGGCGGAGCTCGTGAAGGAGGGCAAGGTCCGGCAGCTCGGCCTCAGCGAGGTGACCGGCCCCGAGCTGCGCGCCGCGCACGCCGTGCACCCGATCGCCGCCCTCCAGTCGGAGTGGTCCCTCTTCTCCCGCGACGTGGAGCAGAGCGCGGTCGGCGCGGCGGCCGAACTCGGCGTGACCTTCGTGCCGTACTCGCCGCTCGGCCGGGGCTTCCTCACCGGCGCCTTCGCCGACGCCGCCAAGGACCTGCCGGACGACGACTTCCGCCGCCGCCAGCCGCGCTTCAGCGGCGAGAACGCCGAACGGAACGCGGCCCTGCTCGCCCCCTTGCGGGACGTGGCGGCCGAGCACGGGGCGACCCCCGCGCAGATCGCCCTCGCCTGGGTCCAGCAGCGCGCCGCCGTGCACGGCCTGACGGTCGTGCCCATCCCCGGCACCCGCAAGCGGTCCCGCCTGGAGGAGAACGCGGCGGCCACCCGGATCACGCTGACCGACGCGCAGCTCGCCGCCCTGGAGCCGATCGCCGCCCAGGTGGCGGGCGACCGCTACCCGGACATGACGTTCACCTCGGCGGCGCGGGAGGCGTAGGCGTCCGGCCGTCGGGGGTCCCGGCGCCCTCACGCCAGGCCCAGGGCGAAGAACGCGAAGCCCGCCGCCAGGAGGCCCGCCGCCGCCCGCCGGGCCGTGCCGGCGCGGGTCCACGGGGACTCGAAGCCCCGCGCGTACCGGCCGATCAGGACGAGCAGTCCGGCGAACAGCGGCAGCCAGGCGAGCCGGGCCAGGATCCAGCCGACCGAGTCGGGCGCGCCGACCAGGCCGGGGACCTCACCCGCGTACGAGGCGGGGATCGCGGCGGCCAGCATGGCCGACTGGTGCCAGCACAGCACCGTCATCGCCGACAGGTTGACCACGACCACCGGCGCCCACAGCGCGGGCCGGGCGAGGAGCCGCCCGAGCCGCTCCCGCAGCAGGATCGCCGCGCCGCTCTGCGTGGCGGCGAGGGCCAGGACCAGCAGCGACGGCGGGTGCGAGTTCGTACGGGCCTCGCCGGGGACACCCACCATCGAGGCCGGGTAGCCGCACCACAGCAGCAGGGCGGCGAAGAGCGCCGCGCCGCCCACGAGCAGCCCCCAGGCGTGGCCGCGGCTGACCCGGCCCTCGGCCCAGGAGACACCGAGCTGGTAGGCGAACAGCCAGCCCGGCAGGATGTTCAGGACGCTCAGCCAGGACGGGACGGTCTCGGCGTACGGCCCGTAGCGCAGCAGGTCGACGACGGCGACCGAGCCGAGCAGCGGGGCCGCCGCCCACACGCCGAGCCGGCGGGCGGCGCGTACGCAGGAGGGGGTGAGCGCGGTGACCACGGTGTAGACGCCGACGAACCACAGCGGCTGGATCACCAGCGTCGACGCCGTACGCAGCGTCGCTTCCGGCACCCCGAACGCGTGGTGCAGCAGCGGCAGCAGCACCGCCCACACGGCGGTGACCCCGAGCACGGGCCGCCCGAGCCGGGCGAGCCGCCCCCTCAGCCAGGCGGCCGTGGAGCCCTCGTGGCGCCGGTAGGACAGCACCGAGGCGTGGCCGCCGACCAGGAAGAAGACGCCCAGCATCTGGAGGACCCAGCTGACGGGCGCGAGGCCGCCGAAGGCGGTGAGCGGGCTGGCGTTGTGGATCGCGCCGTCGGAGGAGAGCGTGAACCCGCCGAGCAGCCAGTGCCCGGTGGGCACGGCGAGCAGGGCGAGGGCGCGCAGCCCGTCGATCGCGCGGTCGCGGTGGGCGGGGGTACGGGACTCGATCCGCTCGACGAGCGTCGCCGGACTCATCGGACGTCTCCCTTCGCGATGGCCGCGAAGGCACGCAGGGAGGCGGTCCCGGGCGCGAAGTAGCCGTCGTGGCCGTGGGCGTCACCGGCGGGCACCCGGCGGGCGCCGAAGGCGGGGTCCGCGGGGTCGGTGCCGTGGCCGAGGCCGGCGAACTCCACGTTCGGGACCCGGTCGATCCAGTCCGTGGGGTCCTTGGCGGCCCAGACCCGGGCGGTGGTGCGCAGCCCGGCCACGTCGTCGGCGCGCATCCCGGGGGAGGCGACGGCGACCAGGTCCCTGGCCTTCAGCCGGTGCGCGGCCACACCGCAGACGACCGATCCGTAGCTGTGGCAGAAGAGGGACGGCTCGGCCACGCCGACGGCGGCCAGCCCCTCCGTGAACCGGGCGAGCCGCCCGGCACCGGCCTCGGCGAGGTCGCCGGAGGCCGCGTCGAGGCCGACGCCGACGGGCGTGGTGTAGCCGGCCCAGGCGACGACCGCCGTCCGGCCACCGGTGGCGGCGCGCAGGGCGGTCGCCTTGCGGGTGAGGGAGCCGTGGTTCCCGGCGTCGACGTCGGACCCGGGCACGATCACCGCCACGTGCTCGGCCCGCGCCAGATCCCCGAACGCCAGCACCACCTGGCCGCGGCCCCGGGGGTCGTACGCGAGGATCTGCTGCCCGGGGAAGCGGGCCCCGGCGGTCCGGGCGTTGGCGGCGTAGCGCAGGGAGAGCGGGGCTCCGTCGAGGTTGCCGACGACGCCCGGGTGTCGCGCGACGAGCTCCCGCTGCCGCTCGGCACCCGACCCCCGCGCCCGGAAGAAGTCCCGTACCTGAGCGGGCGTCATGTCCTCGGGATCCGGCAGCCCGTCGGCCCGCCAGGCCGCCGTCCCCACCGGGGCGCCGGTGACGGCCCGCTGGCTGCTCCCCGACGCCCAGCCCGCCGTCCCCGCCACCACGGTGGCGGTCAGCGCGGCGGCGACCAGGGTCCTCGTGAACCGGCGCATGTACGTCTCCCCTTCCGTTCCTTCTCGTTGAGCGAGAGGAAGGTAGGAAGAGGAGGGGAGCCCGGGCGTCACACCGGGGCGCCAACCGTGAACCGATACCGGGGTACGGGGCGGACGAGCGGCGGGCCCCAGGGCAGGGGTGGGGGAAACCCCCGGTGGCTACCTCCCCTGACCGGGCGTCACCAGGCCCGACTCGTACGCGAAGATCACCGCCTGCGCCCGGTCCCGCAGGTCCAGTTTGGCCAGCACCCGGCCGATGTGGGTCTTCACGGTCTGCTCCGCGAGGACCAGGTGGCCGGCGATCTCCTGGTTCGACAGGCCCCGGGCGATCAGTTCCAGGACCTCCGTCTCGCGCGGGGTGAGACCGTTGAGGCGCAGCGCCGCCCGGTCGGCGCGCGGCGCCGGCCGCTGGGCGGCGAAGTCGGCGATCAGCCGCCGGGTCACGGACGGCGCGAGCAGCGCCTCGCCGGCCGCGACCACCCGCACCGCGCCGATCAGGTCGGCCGGCGGCGCGTCCTTCAGGAGGAAGCCGGAGGCACCGGCGCGCAGCGCCTCGTACACGTAGTCGTCCACGTCGAAGGTGGTGAGCATCAGCACCTTCGGCCGGTGGACCACCCCGGGCGGCGGGTTCAGGATCTCCCGTGCCGCCGACAGCCCGTCGAGCTCCGGCATCCGCACGTCCATGAGGACCACGTCGGGGTGCGTCGAGCGGGCCACGTCCACGCCCTGCCGCCCGTCCGCGGCCTCGCCCACCACGTCGATGTCGGGCTGCGCGGCGAGCAGCGCGGCGAAGCCCGCCCGCACCATGGCCTGGTCGTCGACGATGATCACGCGGATGGTCACGGGCTTCCTCAGCTGTCGGCGGTACGCGTCGGCAGCCGGGCGGCGACCCGGAAGCCCCCGTCCGGCAGCGGCCCGGTGTCGAGCGAGCCGCCCGTCAACCGTACGCGCTCGCGCATGCCGACCAGCCCGTGCCCGGTGCCCGTACCGCCCTCCAGCGGGGAACCGCGCTCCTCGGCGGGCCCGTTGACGACGAGGATGTGCAACCAGCCCTCGTCGTCGGCCCGGACGGACACCCGCGTCGCCGCGCCCGGCGCGTGCCGCACGACGTTGGCCAGGGCCTCCTGCACGATCCGGTACGCCGACAGGTCCACCGCCGGCGACAGCTCCACCGTGTCCCCGAGGCCGGCGGCCATCGACAGCTCGGCCGGCACCCCGGCCCGCACCGTCGCCTCGACCAGCTGCTGCACCCGGTCGAGGCCCGGCTGCGGCGCCCGTTCGCCGTCCGTGCCGTCGCTGCGCAGCACCGCGAGCAGCCGCCGCATCTCGGCGAGCGACTCCCGCGCCCCGGCCGCGATCGAGGCGAACTCCTCGCGGGCCGCGTCCGGGAGTTCCGGGATGCGGTACGGGGCGGAGTCGGCCTGCACGGTGATCACCGACATGTGGTGGGCGACCACGTCGTGCAGCTCGCGGGCGATCCGGGTGCGCTCCTCCAGGAGGGTGCGGCGGGACCGTTCGGCCTCGCTGATGGTCTCCTGCTCGACGAGCCGCCGCTCGGCCTCGCCGCGCCCGCGCAGGGTCGCGGTGAGCAGCAGCAGGATCCCGCTGAGCACGAACAGCAGCACGGTGACCCCGCCGCCCGGCCGCTCCGGCGACACCAGCTCGAAGACCGCCCCCGCCGCGCCGGTCGCCAGCCACACCCCGACGAGGGCACGCCGGGCCTCGCGCAGCCCGAGGGCGAGCATCAGGAAGAGGTAGCCGACCACGGCCATGGGGGTCCACGGCCAGGGCAGTCCGTCGCTGTGGTCGGCGGCGAGCATCACGAAGCCGCCGACGACGTCCGCGGCGAAGATCACCCACCAGGCCCGCAGCGGCCTGCTGACCGCGAGCAGCAGCGGCGCGGCCTGCGCGGTGCCGAGCGCTCCGGCGAGCGCGCCGTTGACGTGGTACTCGTGCACCAGCACGGTGATCGTGACCGGCAGCAGCGTCGCCACCAGCACGAACGCGACCCCGTACGGCAGCCACCGCACCCACGGCGACCTCGCCCGCGCGAACAGCGCCTCCCCGGGCCCGGTGGGCGTCGCGAGCGCGACCCCGAAACCGCGCACCGACTCTGACATGGGCGGCCGACGCCGCTGTTCGTCCTTCATGACGCCCCCAGCGTAGGTGCGAGGCGGAGGGGGGACGTCATACCGGGGTGGCGTCCCCGGCCTCGTACCGGGGTAGCACGTTCCGCCGCCTGACGGCGCGTGATCCGCCGCCCAGGCCCGTGCGGTGCGGGGGCGGCGCAGGCCCGCACGGCGGCAGCCGATTCCGCAGGGGCGCCGGCCTCGGTGTGTCGCCTGGTCGCGCGGGCGGCGTGTGCGAAGCCCCGCCGCCCAGCGTGGCCCCGGCCGCGCCCACCGCCGGCGCGGCACCCCACCGCCGGCGCGGCACCCCACCGCCGACGCGGCGACCCACCGCCGGCGCGGCCCGCCCCGGGCGCGGCGACCCATCCGGGCGCGGCGACCCATCCGGGCGCGGCGACCCCTACAGCTCCGCCAGCAACTCCGCCTTCTTCACCGAGAACTCCTCATCCGTCACGAGCCCCGCCCGATGCAGCTCCCCCAAGTGCCGAATCCTTTCGGCAACCCCCGCGGGATCCCGCGGACGCGCTCCCGCCCCCGGCAGAGCCGGGACGCGCGGCGAGGCGCTGCGGATCGCGGCAAGGACGGCCGCGGCGAACGGCAGGGACTCGTGCACCGGCCCGTAGCCGAGGCCGAAGACGACGGACGCGGGGTCGTGGTCCGGCTGGACGGCCCGCTCGTCGGGCCCCTCGCGCGGCACGAGCCGCAGATACCCGTCCAGGACCTCCGGCGAGCGCCACTCGACGCCGCTCAGCTCGCCCACCCGGAAAGTCTGGTCCCCCGCCTTCCACTTCTCCGAGGACGCCCCCGACCAGGACCAGCGGAAGGTCACCTCCGACCGCCCGTCGAAGCTCGCCTTCCCGTCGTACGCCTTGAAGGACTGCGGTCCCTCCGGCGCCGCCACCAGGAAGCGGTCCGCGGGCCGCCCGGCGTCGTACGGACTGAGGACGGAGCGCAGCTCGTCGCGGTAGTACTCGGCGAGCGTCTCCCGATCGGCGGGGAGCACCAGGCGGTACGGATCGCACTCGTCCTTCAGCTGTCCCGCCGCCGCCTCCATCAGGGGGTCGGCGCCCGCCCGCGGCACGGCGCGCAGCACGACGGTGCCCCGCTTGCCCGGGGCGAGCGTCACGGACTCCAGCGCCTCGTGCGGCACCCGCCGCTCGCGCAGAGCCTGGAACAGCTTCGGCATGCGGTTGGTGAGGTTCCCCCGTTCGAAGCGGATGACGACGGCGTCGCTCTCGAACTCCCAGGTGGCATGAATTCCGGCCAGCACATCACCCATACGCCTCATCGTATGCGGCGTATGCCCCGACGTCGCCCCTCCGCGACCATCGTAAATTCGCCGTGATCTACGCGCGTCGGGACACCGGCACACCGGAGATTCCGCCGAGGCAAGCGCTGTCACCGCCGATCGTGCCTCCACCGGAGCTGTCGCCGGAGCCGTCCCCGGCTCCCTCCCAGGCACCGTTTCCGGCACCCTCCCGGCCACCGTCCGCCACCGCGCAGGTCAGGCGCCCGTACGCGCCGACCCCTATGGCCGCGAAGTTCTCCAGGCTGCGCGTGCCCGGTTCGAAGTAGCCGGTGTGCCCCTTGGCGCCGGCTGCCGACAGCACCCGCGCCCCGAACTCCGGTGCCACCGGGTCGGCCCCGTGCCCGACGCCGCCGAGGTCCAGGTGGGGCACGTCCGCGATCCAGTCGTCGGTGTCCCGCATGGCCCAGACGCGGGCCGGGGTGCCGAGGTCGGCGGCCCGTTCGACCCGCATGCCGGGGCTGCCGGCGACGACCACGTCGGTGACCCGCGCGGGCAGCCGGGGCGCGGCGACCCCGCACAGCACGGAGCCGTAGCTGTGGCAGAAGAGGGTGACCGGCGCGTCGCCCGGCAGGGCGGCGGTGAGGCCGACCAGGCGGACGGCGCCGTTCTCGGCGAGCCGGCCGATGGCGGCGTCGATCCCGACGCCGACGGGGGCGGTGTAGTCGGCCCAGGCGATGACGGCGGTACGGGTGCCGGGCGCGGCCCGCCGTTCGGCGGCGTAGAGGGAGGCGGCCATGCCGGCGGGCGCGGAGTAGCGGCGGGCGGTGCGCTGGAAGGTCAGGAGGTTGGTGTCGACTCCGGGGACGACCACCGACACCCGCCGGGCCCGCTCCAGGTCGCCGAGCACCTCTGCGGCCCGCCCCGTACCCGTGGGGTCGAAGGCGAGGATCTGGCGGCCGGGTCGCAGCAGGGAGGCGAAGCGGTGGGCCAGCCGCCGCGCGTGGAGGCGGCCGTCGGCGGTGAGCCGGGGGTCGTCGACCCGTGCCCGCTCGGCGGCGAGGGCGCGGGCCAGGGACACCCGGTTGGCGCGGTAGCGCAGGGTGACCGGAGCCCCGTTGAGGTTGCCGACCACGAGCGGGTGGGCGTCGGCGAGCCGGGCACCCTGCGCGGGTCCTATGGCGGCGAAGAAGGCGGCGATCGTACGGGCCGGGGCCGTCGGATCGGGCAGCGCGCGGTGGCCGATCCTGCCGTGCGCCCAGGCGGCGAGCGCCTGCTCCCGGAGCTGCCCTGGCGTGCGCTGTTGCCGGATCGTGGTCCACCCGGTGGTCGCGAGGAGCACGAACACGACGGCGAGGGCGAGCAGCATCCGCCAGACCGAGAGGGTGGGGGACGAGTCGAAGGAAGGCATTGGCCGCCACCCTAGGGGGAGCGGAGGCGGGCCCGCGCGGACGAGTGACGCGGATCACTCGCGTGCGCGGGTGTGGTGACGCAGGGTAGGCGCGGTCGTACGCCGGGTCGTGCGTCCGGTCTGGTCAGGCTCGCCAGCGCGGCGCCAGCGCCGGGCCCAGGTGGTCCAGATAGCGCTCGGTGAGCTCGCGGATCGACTCCAGGGTCGGGTCCTCGCTGCGGCCCCACAGCTGCCCGGTCACCCGCATGACCCCGCTGAACGCGGCGACGGCGATCCGGGGACGCGGGTCCTCGTCCACGTCGAGCCCCTCGCGTTCGGCGATCAGGCGGGCGATGGTCTCCTCCATCTCCGTGGAGCGGCGCAGGTGTACGGCGAGGAGCGCGGGCGTCGACTCGATGAGCTGGAAGGTGCGCAGATAGAGCTCGACGGGGACGACCTCGGCGATCGCCTCGCCGATGGTGTCCCAGGCGCTGAGGACGGCGTTGCGCAGGGCGTCGAACGGGCCCTCCTCGGGCGGCCGTTCGCCGAGGGCGCGCACGAACCGCTCCTCCACCATCTGCTGGACGGCGAAGGCCACGTCCTCCTTGGTGGCGAAGTAGCGGAAGAAGGTGCGCTGGGAGACGTCGACGGAGTCGGCGATCTCGTCGACGGTGGTCCGTTCGAAGCCCTGCGTGGTGAAGAGCTCCAGGGCGACCCGGATCAACGCGTCGCGGGTGCGCTGCTTCTTGCGCTCGCGCAGACCGGGGACAACGGTCACGTCGGCGGTCCTCTTTCCGGTCCTCTTCCGGCTACTTCGTCCGGCTCAGCGTACCTGTGAGCTACGTGACAGTTACCGGCGCGTGAATCGCTTTGTCAATTGTCAGCGACTGACACTAGCCTCGTCCGTATGACTAGTCAGACCACCGTGGAAAAGGCCCCGCAGGGTCAGGGGGGTGGCCGGGAGCCGTTCGCGGCCCCGGCGAAGGGACTGCGTGGCCACCCCTGGCTGACCCTCTTCGCCGTCGCCGCAGGCGTCATGATGGTGGCGCTCGACGGCACGATCGTCGCCATCGCCAACCCCGCCATCCAGGCCGACCTCGGCGCCACCCTGGACCAGCTCCAGTGGATCACCAACGGCTACCTGCTCGCGCTCGCCGTCGCCCTCATCACCGCCGGCAAGCTGGGCGACCGCTTCGGCCACCGGCAGACCTTCCTCGTCGGCATCGCCGGCTTCGCCGCCGCCTCCGGCGCCATCGGTCTCTCGGACTCGATCGCGGCCGTCATCGTCTTCCGCGTCCTCCAGGGCCTCTTCGGCGCCCTGCTCATGCCGGCCGCGCTCGGACTGCTGCGCGCCACCTTCCCGGCCGAGAAGCTGAACATGGCCATCGGCATCTGGGGCATGGTCATCGGCGCCTCCACCGCCGGCGGCCCGATCCTCGGCGGCTTCCTCGTCGAGAACGTCAGCTGGCAGTCCGTCTTCTTCATCAACGTGCCGGTCGGCATCCTCGCGCTCGTCCTCGGCCTGGTGATCCTCAAGGACCACCGCGCCGAGAACGCCCCGCGCTCCTTCGACGTCTTCGGCATCGTGCTGCTCTCGGCCGCCATGGGCCTGCTCGTGTGGAGCCTCATCCAGGCCGGCGCCGAGTGGGGCTGGGGCAGCGCCAGCACCTGGGGCTGCCTGATCGGCGCCTTCGTCCTCTTCGCGGTCTTCGCCGCCTGGGAGACCAAGGTCAAGGAGCCGCTGATCCCGCTCGCCATGTTCCGCTCCGTGCCGCTCTCGGCCGGCGTGGTGCTGATGGTCCTGATGGCCTTCGCCTTCATGGGCGGCCTGTTCTTCGTGACCTTCTACCTCCAGGGCGTGAAGGGGCTCGGTCCGATCGACGCCGGTCTGCGCCTGCTGCCGCTGACCGCCATGATGATCGTCTCCTCTCCGCTGGCCGGCGCGCTGATCACCAAGTTCGGTCCGCGGGTCCCGCTGGTGGGCGGCATGGTCTGCACGGCCGTCGCCATGTTCGGCATGATCACCCTCGACGCGGACACCGGCACGCTCGCCATGTCCCTCTGGTTCGCCCTCCTCGGCCTCGGCCTCGCCCCGGTGATGGTCGGCGCCACCGAGGTCATCGTCGGCAACGCGCCGCTGGAGCTGTCCGGCGTCGCCGGCGGACTCCAGCAGGCCGCGATGCAGGTCGGCGGCGCGCTCGGTACGGCGGTGCTGGGCGCCGTCATGGCGTCGAAGGTGTCCGGTTCCTTCGCCGACAACTGGAAGGACGCCGGGATCCCCGTCCCCGCCGACCCGCGCCTGGAGCAGGCGGCCGAGTTCGGCATGGTGCCGCCGGAGCTGGCCAAGGCGCCGGGCATGACGCCCGACATGCTGTCGGCCATCGGCAAGGTCATCCACGAGACCTTCCTCCAGGGCATGGGCCTCGCCTTCACCGTCGCCGGTGTGGTCGCCGTCGTCGCGGCGCTCGTCGCCACGCTCACCAAGCGCGGCGCCAACGCCGAGGCGGGCGCCGGGGTCGGACACATCTGACGCCGTCGGGGTTCCCTTCACCGGGGCTCTCTTCACCGGGGCTTCCGTCGTCAGGGTTCCCTTAAGGGGCCGTCACCCGTTCGAAGGAACGGGGGCGGCCCCTCTTCCGTCCCCGGTGCGCCCTGCCCCATGCTCGTGACTACACAGAGTTACGAAACGGGGGTTCACCTGCATGTACACGAAGACCTTCCTCGCGGCGGCGGCCGTCCTGACCGCCCTCCTCGCCGCCCCGGCGGCATCCTCGGCCGCACCCGTGCCCGCCGCCGCACCGGCCGCCCTGCCCGCTGCCGCACCGGCCGCCACGACGCTCGGCGCCTGCGGGCCCGGTCAGCTGTGCCTGTGGCCCAAGGCGGACTTCAAGGGCCGGGCGGTGATCCACGAGCTGGCCTCGGTCGACCTCGACAGCTGCACGGCCTTACCGGCCGGCACGAGCGCGCAGGCGCTCGCCAACCGCACCGGTCGGCCCGTCACCGCCTACCAGTCCGCCGAGTGCGCGGAGACCGGTGAGTTCGAGACCTATCCGGGGCGCGGGACCTGGGTGCCCCAGACGCCCTACAAGGTCAGAGCGTTCAAGCTGTGGGAGCGGTAGGGGAGGACAGCTCGGAGGCGGCCTGCACCGGCGGCGGGGACAGCTCGGAGGCGGCCTGCGCGGGCGGCGGGGGCAGCTCGGAGGCGGCCTGCGCGGGCGGCGGGGCCGAGAGGCGCGCGACCTCGGCCCGCAGCTCCCGCACCTCCAGGGTCAGCGCCTCCAGCAGCTCCGTCTGCCGGCGCTCGGCCGCGTCGTCCCGCTCGAAGCGGGCGATGAACCAGGCCGCGATGTTCGCGGTCACCACACCGAGCAGGGCGATCCCGGACAGCATCAGGCCGACCGCGAGCACCCGGCCCAGACCCGTGGTCGGGGCGTGGTCGCCGTAGCCGACGGTCGTCATCGTGGTGAAGGACCACCAGACGGCGTCCCCGAGCGTCTTGATGTTGCCGTCCGGCGCGTCCCGTTCCACATGGAGCACGGCCAGCGAGCCGAACATCATCAGCCCGACCACCGCGCCCGCCACGTACGTGGTGAGCGTGATCTGCGGGGCCATCCGGGCCCGCCGGCCCACCAGGAGGAGCGTCGAGACCACCCTGAGCAGCCGCAGCGGCTGCACCATCGGCAGGACCACCGCGAGCAGATCCAGCGGATGGCTGCGGACGAAGGCCCACCGGGCCGGTGCGATCGCCAGCCGGACCAGATAGTCCAGGGCGAACACCGCCCACACCACCCACTCCACCTGGGTGCACAGCCGGTGCACCCAGGGGTCGGCGCCCGGTGCCACGATCGGCACGGCGTAGGCGACGCCGAAGGCCACCGCCAGCGCGAGCAGCGGTGTCCGGGTGCGCTCTTCCCAGTGTTCCCTCATGCCCGGCATCGTAAGGAACGCCGAAGGGCGGCGGGACCCACGGTCCCACCGCCCTCACCAGGTGGTATGCGCCAACGCCAGGGCGCCGCGGCCGGGGGTTACGGCTCCGCCTACCGCTACGGGGTCACGCGTCGCCGCCCGCGACGCCCGGGTCCGCGGCCGCGACGTCGAGCAGCCGGTAGCGGTCCACGGCCTGCTTCAGGGCCGAGCGGTCCACCTTGCCGTCCCGGGCCAGCTCCGTGAGCACCGCGAGCACGATCGACTGGGCGTCGATGTGGAAGTAGCGCCGGGCCGCGCCGCGCGTGTCCGCGAAGCCGAAGCCGTCCGCACCCAGCGAGGTGTAGCTGCCCGGCACCCAGCGGGAGATCTGGTCCGGCACCGAGCGCATCCAGTCGGAGACGGCCACGAACGGGCCCTGGGCGCCCTGGAGCTTCCGCGTCACGTACGGGACGCGCTGCTCCTCGTCCGGGTGGAGCAGGTTGTGCTCCTCGACGGCCACGGCGTCGCGGCGCAGCTCGTTCCAGGAGGTGGCGGACCAGACGTCGGCGCGGACGTTCCACTCCTCGGCGAGGATCCGCTGCGCCTCGACCGCCCACGGCACGGCGACGCCGGAGGCCATGATCTGGGCGGGGATCGTGCCGGCCTCGCCCGCCTTGTAGCGGTAGATGCCCTTGAGGATGCCGTCGGCGTCCACGTTCTCGGGCTCGGCCGGGTGCTGGATCGGCTCGTTGTAGACGGTCAGGTAGTAGAAGACGTCCTCGGCCTGGGGGCCGTACATGCGCCGCAGGCCGTCCTGGACGATGTGGGCGATCTCGTAGCCGAAGGCGGGGTCGTAGGCGACGCACGCCGGGTTGGTCGAGGCGAGCAGGTGCGAGTGGCCGTCCGCGTGCTGGAGCCCCTCGCCGGTCAGCGTGGTGCGGCCGGCGGTGGCACCGAGCACGAAGCCGCGGGCGAGCTGGTCGGCCATCTGCCAGAACTGGTCGCCGGTGCGCTGGAAGCCGAACATCGAGTAGAAGACGTAGACCGGGATGAGCGGCTCGCCGTGCGTGGCGTACGCCGAGCCGGCGGCGATCAGCGAGGCGGTGCAGCCCGCCTCGGAGATGCCGTCGTGCAGCATCTGGCCGGTCGGGGACTCCTTGTAGGCGAGGAGCAGTTCGCGGTCCACGGCCTCGTACTGCTGGCCGAGCGGGTTGTAGATCTTGGCGCTCGGGAAGAACGAGTCCATGCCGAAGGTGCGGTACTCGTCCGGCGCGATCAGCACGAAGCGCTTGCCGATCTCCTTGTCCCGCATCAGGTCCTTGAGCAGTCGGACGAAGGCCATCGTGGTGGCGATCGACTGCTGGCCGGAGCCCTTCTTCACCGCCGCGTAGGTCGTGTCCTCGGGCAGCGCCAGCGGCTTGGCGCGGACCACCCGGGTGGGCACGTACCCGCCGAGCGCCTTGCGGCGGTCGTGCATGTACTGGATCTCCTCGGAGTCCCGGCCCGGGTGGTAGTACGGCGGCAGGCCGTCCTCCAGCTGCTTGTCCGTGATCGGGATGTGCAGCCGGTCGCGGAAGCGCTTGAGGTCGTCGACCGTCAGCTTCTTCATCTGGTGGGTGGCGTTGCGGCCCTCGAAGTTGGGGCCCAGCGTCCAGCCCTTGACGGTCTTGGCGAGGATCACCGTCGGCTGGCCCTTGTGGGCCTTGGCCGCCGAGAAGGCCGCGAAGATCTTCCGGTGGTCGTGACCGCCGCGGCCCAGGTGCAGGATCTGGTCGTCGGTCATGTTCTCGACCATGGCCCGCAGCCGCTGGTCGTCGCCGAAGAAGTGGTCGCGGATGTAGGCGCCGGTCTCCGTCGCGTACGTCTGGAACTGGCCGTCCGGCGTGGTGTTCATCTTGTTGACGAGCACACCGTCGCGGTCCTGGGCGAGCAGCGGGTCCCAGGAGCGGTCCCAGACCAGCTTGATGACGTTCCACCCGGCACCACGGAAGACCGACTCCAGTTCCTGGATGATCTTGCCGTTGCCGCGCACCGGGCCGTCGAGCCGCTGGAGGTTGCAGTTGACGACGAAGGTGAGGTTGTCCAGGCCCTCGCGGGCCGCGATGGTCAGCTGGCCGAGCGACTCCGGCTCGTCCATCTCGCCGTCGCCGAGGAAGGCCCACACGTGCGACTTGGAGGTGTCGGCGATGCCGCGCGCCTCCATGTAGCGGTTCATCCGGGCCTGGTAGATCGCGCCGAGCGGGCCGAGGCCCATCGACACGGTGGGGAACTCCCAGAAGTCCGGCATCAGGCGCGGATGCGGGTAGGAGGAGAGTCCGTTGGGGAACTTCGACCTCTCCTGGCGGAAGGCGTCGAGCTGCGTCTCGTTCAGCCGGTCGAGCAGATAGGCGCGGGCGTAGATGCCGGGGGAGGCGTGGCCCTGGAAGAAGATCTGGTCGCCGCCGTCGCCCTCGTCCTTGCCGCGGAAGAAGTGGTTGAAGCCGACGTCGTACAGCGAGGCGGAGGAGGCGAAGGTCGCGATGTGGCCGCCGACACCGATGCCGGGCCGCTGGGCGCGCGAGACCATCACGGCCGCGTTCCAGCGGGTGGCGTTGAGGACCTTGCGCTCGATCTCCTCGTTGCCGGGGAAGAAGGGCTCGTCCTTGGTGGCGATGGTGTTGACGTAGTCCGTGCTGCGCATCTCGGGCACGGCGACCCGCTTCTCGCGGGCGCGCTCGATCAGCCGCAGCATGAGGTAGCGGGCCCGCTCCCGGCCCCGCTCGTCCACGGCGGCGTCCAGGGAGTCGAGCCATTCCTGGGTCTCTTCGGGATCAAAATCCGGGACCTGGCTGGGAAGACCGCCAATGATGATCGGGTTGCGATCGGATGCGGAAGCCACGCTGTTCCTTCGCTGGTCGATGGAGCCCCCGGGGGTAGGGGCCCGCTGGGGCCGGGGATGTTCATCGTGTACCCCGCCGGTGGCAAACGTCATCTTTACCGAGGGGTAATCGTTCCGAGGCGCCTTCTGCGGTCAAATCGCAACCTTACGCCCATCCCGCGCATGCGTTTCGTCAACATGTTCGGCAGACTGAAGCCGCAGAGCCCCACAATGCGGGGCGAAGAGTGCGTGACTCGTCACGGAGCGCGACGGGCCCTCGCCGGAGGTTGCGGCGAGACGGCCCCAAACGTCACCGTTTCGGCGGTCTCATCGGCCGGGTACTTGCGCGATCCGCCCCGGCACGTGTGGACTACGGCCAGCGCCGCGCGCCCGCGCGCGGCCGAAGCATTTTCCAATACATGATCAGGAGGCAAGCCGTGAGCGCGACCGCGGACCACGCGGAGGAGCGGACCAACCCGGCAGCGAGGCTGGGGTTCGAGCCCGGACAGGTGGTCCAGGAGATCGGCTACGACGACGACGTCGACTTCGATCTCCGCGAAGGCATCGAGTCCATCATCGGCCAGGACCTCGTGGACGAGGACTACGACGACGTCGCCGACGTCGTGCTGCTGTGGTTCCGTGACGAGGACGGTGACCTCACCGACGCCCTGGTGGACGCCATCGGCCTCCTGGAGGAGGGCGGCCAGATCTGGCTGCTGACGCCGAAGACGGGCCGCGACGGCTACATCGAGCCGAGCGACATCAACGATGCCGCGCAGACCGCTGGTCTCTCCCAGACCAAGAGCATCAGCGTCGCCAAGGACTGGGTCGGCACGCGACTCGGCACCCCGAAGCGCTGATCCCCCCCATACGCTGCACGGAGCCCCCGCCGGCCACACCGGCGGGGGCTCCGTGCATCCCCGGCCGCCCCTTAGGGTGGGTTTCACCGTTTCGGCCCAACCGCTGGGCCGCCGCGCGAAGGGACACGTACGCGATGGCGATCGAGGTCGGAGCCGAGGCCCCGGACTTTGAACTGAAGGACAACCACGGCCGCACCGTGCGGCTCTCCGACTTCTTCGCGGATCCCGCGACGAGCCGGAACGTCGTGCTGTTCTTCTACCCCTTCGCCTTCACCGGCGTGTGCACCGGCGAGCTGCGCGCGCTGCGCGACAACCTGGACCACTTCGTCAACGACGACACCCAGCTGCTCGCCGTCTCCAACGACTCCATCCACACGCTGCGTGTCTTCGCCGAGCAGGAGGGCCTGGAGTTCCCGCTGCTCTCCGACTTCTGGAAGCACGGCGAGGTCTCGCGCGCCTACGGCGTCTTCGACGAGGACAAGGGCTGTGCCCTGCGCGGCACCTTCGTCATCGACAGGTCCGGCACGGTCCGCTGGTCGGTGGTCAACGCCCTCCCGGACGCGCGTGACCTGGACGACTGCCTCAAGGCGCTCGCGGCTCTCTGACCCGGCCCCCGGCCGCCCCCCCCGGCCGCCCCCCCCCGGCCGCCCCCCGACCGGCCCCTGGCCGGGCGCCCGACCGGTCCCTGACCGGGCCCGATGTCGGCCCTCCGGTGCTTCCGGTGCCAACACTCGGGCGAAACGTCTGTTTCCACGGGGAACCCGTCACTAGGATCCAGACGTTGATCCGATGCCAACGCACGACTGGGGGCGCTGCCCCTGGAAACCAATGGAGGGACTCGTGGGAGTCAGCCTCAGCAAGGGCGGCAACGTCTCGCTGACCAAGGAGGCCCCTGGCCTGACCGCCGTCACCGTCGGTCTGGGCTGGGACGTCCGCACCACCACCGGTACGGACTTCGACCTCGACGCCAGCGCCATCCTGGTGAACGCGGAGGGCAAGGTCCGCAACGACCAGGACTTCGTCTTCTTCAACAACCTCAAGAGCGCCGACGGCTCCGTCGAGCACACCGGTGACAACCTCACCGGCGAGGGCGAGGGCGACGACGAGCAGGTCAAGGTCAACCTGGCCGCCGTGCCCCAGGACGTCGCCAAGATCGTCTTCCCGGTGTCGATCTACGACGCCGACAACCGCCAGCAGTCCTTCGGCCAGGTCCGCAACGCCTTCATCCGCGTCGTGAACCAGGCCGGCGGCGCCGAGATCGCGCGCTACGACCTCTCCGAGGACGCCTCGACCGAGACGGCCATGGTCTTCGGCGAGCTCTACCGCAACGGGGCGGAGTGGAAGTTCCGCGCCGTCGGCCAGGGCTACGCCTCCGGCCTGCGCGGCATCGCGCAGGACTTCGGCGTCAACGTCTGAGCCGACGCACCGCAACCCGTCCGGCGCCGCACCTACCGTGCGGCGCCGGACGCGCCGCGGGCCCCCGGCGCGCCCGCGCGCCGCCCGGGGGCCGGG
>NZ_JBEOUO010000033.1:0-73632 GCF_040302485.1 Streptomyces sp. NPDC126499
AGGGGCCGGCGGCGCCAGGCGCTGTCCCGCCACCCGCGCGCGCCCGCTCGGCGGTGGCCGCCGCCCCGGCGTCGGCGGGTACTTCCTGCGGGGCGGACGCCGCCGTACCGCCGGACCGGGCGGCGTGCGACGAGGCGGCGGAGGCAGCAGAGCCAGGCGCACCGCCCCGGACCCCGGCCCCGGAGGACGGCACCTGCGGGGCGGCAGCCGTACCGGCCGACCGGCCGGCGTGCGACGAACCCGAAGCTCCGGGCACGCCGGACGTGCCCTGCGGGTCGGCAGCCGCACCGGCGGACGCCTGCACGCCACCCGCCGCGGCCCCATACGACGCAGCCGAAGCCTCCGTCCCGCCTACCGCAGGTGCCCCCTGGGGGGCCGCAGCCGCACCGGCGCTCGCCGAGGCACCAGCCGGCTGAGTCGCGTGCGGCGAAGCCGAAACCCCGGGCACGCCGGACGTGCCCTGCGGGGCGGCAGCCGCACCGGAGGTCACCGGCGCACCGCCCGACGGCGCGTCGGGCGCGCGTACCGCACCCGCCCCGGCCCCACCACCCGACGCGGCCGAGCCCGGCCTCGCACCGGCCCCGGCCCCGGCAGACGAGCCCTGCGGGGCCGCAGCCGTACCGGCATTCGCCCGCGCGCCACCCGGCTGAGTCGCCTGAGGCGAAGCCGAAACCCCAGGCCCGCCTACCGCAGGTGCCCCCTGCGGGGCGGCAGCCGTACCGGCGTTCGCCGACGTACCAGCCGGCAAAGTCGCGTGCGGCGCACTCGAACCCCCGCCGCCAGACGACACCTGCGGGGCGGCAGCCATACCGGCCGACCGGCCGGTGTGCGGCGAAGCCGAAGCCCCGGGCACGCCGGACGGCACCTGCGGGGCCGGAGCCGTACTGGCGGCCGCCTGCGCGCCGCCCGGCTGAGTCGCCTGAGGTGAAGCCGGAGCCCCGCCCCCACCAGACGACACCTGCGGGGCGGCAGCCGTACCGGCCGACCGGCCGGTGTGCGGCGAAGCCGAAGCCCCGGGCACGCCGGACGGCACCTGCGGGGCCGCAGTCGTACCGGCGGTCACCGGCGCGCCGCCCGGCTGACTGGCCTGAGGTGAATCCGGAGCCCCGCCCCCGCCAGAGGTCACCCGCGGGACGGCAGCCGTACCCGCGGACGCCCCGCCCGACGCGGCCCCGTACGACGAAGCCGGAACCCCGGGCCCGCCTACCGCAGCCCCCGGGGCCGCAGCCGCACCGGCGGTCACCGGCGCACCGCCCGACGGAGCCTCGGGCGCGCCTACCGCACCCGCATCGGCCCCGCCGCCCGGCGCGGCCGGGCCCGGCCGCGCGGCATCGCCGGGTCCGGCAGGCGACGCGTGCCCGGCAGAAGTCGTACCGGTGGTCACCGGCGCACTGCCCGACGCGGTCGAAGCCGAGCCCTGAGACAGGCCCACCGTGCCCACCGCACCACCCGCAGGAGCCCCCTGCGGGGCCGCAGCCGTACCGGAGGTCACCGGCGCACCGCCCGACGCGGCCCCGGGCGGCGAAGCCGGAGTTGCGACCCCGCCGGACGGGCCCTGCGGGGTGGCGGCCGTAGCGGCGGATGCCGTCGGCCGGCCCGCCTCAGCCGCAGGTGTACCGGGTCCGGTCGGGCTGGTGGTGGCTCCCACGGTGGGGACGCCAGGCGTGGGGGTCACCGGCCCCGTAGCGGCGGGAGCCGGCAGCGGCCCGGCCGGGTGGCCGCCACTCGGCGCACCCGTTTCCGCACCGGCAGGGCCCGCACCACCGACCCCGGGCGGCGCTTCCGCCGCGCCCGTGGTGGGCGCGGCGGCGGACCGGTCTCCCGCACCCGCACCCCCCGGCGCGACCGGCCCGGCCCCCGGGTCCCCGCCGACCGGCGCACCCGCACCCGCACCCTCGCCCAACAACCCCGCACCCCCACCCGGCGGTCCCCCTCGCCGGAGGCGGCCGTCGGTGAGGCGGCGGGCTGTGCGGGCCGCGTCGCGGGTGGCGGCCGGGCCGGAGTCCGGGGGGTTCGGGGTCGATGCCGTCATTCGGTCCACCTCATGTTCTCGGGGTCATCGGAACAAGCGCCGCCAGGTCTCCGGGCCCGGGTAGCCGTCGGCCGCGCCGCCGCGCCAGCCCTGGGCCCGCTGGAAGGCCTCGACGTTGCGGCGGTCCGCCTCCGTCCACCGCGGACCGGGGCCTGACACGTAGTGCTTGCCGAAGCCCCGCTTCACCAGTTGTTTGCCCAGCTTCTCCACATATGCGTTGAATTGGCCCGGACGGAAGTAGCCACGCCCGGGGAACCCGCTCGCAGATGCGCTCGACCCGCCCGAACCACTCGAACCGCCGATGTCCTTGCCCTGCCCGCGCACGAGCAGGGACCAGGTCTGCGGGCCCGGCAGACCGTCCGCCTCGCGGCCCTTCCAGCCCTGGGCCCGCTGGAAGGCCTGGGTGGCGCGGCGGTCCGCCTCGCCCCAGCGCGGTCCCGGGCCCTGGCTGTAGAACTTCTTGCCGCCGCGCGCGACGAGCAGCTTGCCCAGCTGGGTGACGTACGCGTTGTTCGCGCCGGGGCCGAACTTCGCCGCCCCGGGGTACGGCGTCACGGTCGCGGACGGGCCGCCCCCCGCCGCGCCGCCACCGCCGCCGCTGACCACGCCCTTGTAGCGGTAGGCGACGTAGCGGTCGGAGTACTCCCAGTACGCGAGCGGCGTCGGCTGCTTGCGCGTGCGCGGCTTGGTCTGCTCGTACGCGATGTAGGCGGTGTGGGTGTAGTCGGTCCACCCGCCGAAGATCGTCACGTGCGAGCCGCGCGTCGGGTTGGCGGGGTTGTGGAAGAGCAGGATGTCGCCGGGCTGGAGGTCGGCGCGGTCGATGCGGTCGGCGAAGCGGTCGAGGCTGCCGGTCCACTCGTTGCTGCGGAGGTTCCAGGCCATGGAGATGTAGCCGGAGCAGTCCTGGCGGTAGCCGTCGTTCCAGTACTTCTCCATCGAGTACGGGACCTGGGCGGCGACCCACTTCTTCGCGCGGTTGACGATCTCGGCGCGGGTGGTTTTCCGCAGCGACTCCACCGAGATCTGGCTGGTGGTCGGGTCCGCGCCGGGGGAGGGCGCCGAGGCGGGGCCGGGCGCGCCGTGCAGCGGGCCGCGGTCGCCCTGCGGGGTGTCGGGCCCGGGTCCGATGTCCGCCGCGCCCCCCGCCGTACGTCCCGCCGCTCCCCCCGCCGCATCTCTCGCCGCACCCTCCACCCCGCCTCCCACAACGGGATCCGCGCCGGCCACCCCCGTCCCTCCGCCCAGGACCACCCCCGCGGCCGTCACCAGGACCAGCGCGCGACGGGCGCCGTGCGCGGCCGGGTGGCCTCCCGCCCGTACGGGCAGTCCGAGGGCGAGGTCGCGCCGCTGCCGGGCGCAGCCCGGGCAGCCGCAGTCGGCCGCGGGTTCGATTTCTTCGAAGACCGGCACACTCATGCGTTCCCCTCCACACTCGTCAAGATCTTTTGGCGCTCCTGCACGGGCGCCAGTTTCTCAACTGTCTGGACAAATCGCATTTTGACGGATCGAAGGCTCAATACGACCATCCGACAGGCCGGGCGGGACCGGAAATGGTCAGGAGCACCCTCGGGAGTCCTGTAAAGTTATCGACGTCAGCAGGCGCCGCTAGCTCAGTTGGTTAGAGCAGCTGACTCTTAATCAGCGGGTCCGGGGTTCGAGTCCCTGGCGGCGCACGCGAAAGGCCGAGGCCCTTCACCATCAGGTGAA
Organism: Streptomyces sp. NPDC126499; assembly: GCF_040302485.1. NCBI lineage: Bacteria > Bacillati > Actinomycetota > Actinomycetes > Kitasatosporales > Streptomycetaceae > Streptomyces > Streptomyces sp. NPDC126499. Next base: position 3,743 of record NZ_JBEOUO010000033.1, read on the forward strand.
GGGCCTCGGTCGTTTCCGCCGTTTGCGGCGTTTCCACCCCCTCTGCCGTTTCCGCCTTTCCGCCTTCTCCGCCGTTTCCGCTGTCTCGGCCGTTTCCGCCGCATCGCTCCTCTACAGTGAGCGCCATCCGTCCCGACCTCCCGCGGCGGCTCCGGGCTCCTCCCGCGGCCCGTGAGCCCGCGGTCGAGGACCGGGCCGGCCGGCGGCCGCACCTCCGCCCCGCCGGCCGGCCCCCGGTCACCCCTCCCCCATCCCCTCCCCCGCACTCAGTCCCGCGCGCCCGTCAGATACGCCGAGACGACCACGTTCGCCGTGTACGCACCGCTCGCGCGGTCGAAGGTGCCGCCGCAGGTGATCAGGCGCAGTTCCGCCCGGCCCGCGAGGTGCGGGCCGTAGGCCGCACGGGCGTCGAAGCGGTCCCGGGACAGGACCCGGACGTCGTCGATCGTGAATTCCGCGACGCTTCCGTCCGAACGGGTCACGCGCACCGTCGCGCCGGGGCGGGCCGCGCTCAGGCCGTAGAAGACGGCGGGGCGGCTCTCGGTGTCGACGTGGCCGACGAGCAGGGCGGCCCCGGCGGCGCCCGGACGGGTCCCGGAGCCGTACCAGCCGACCGTGTGCGGCATCTCGTACGGCGGCGGGTCGATCGCCCCGTCCGCGTCCAGGCCGCGGGGCACCACGGGGGCGGAGACACCGAGGGAGGGGATCTCCACGCGGCGCGGCTCGGCGGCCGTGAGCGGGGGGTGCGCCGGGGGCAGCGGCGCGCCGGGCGGGCGGCCGACGGCGGCGATGTCGCCGGTCGTGGGCGCGGAGGGGCGGCCGGGCCCGTCGGAGGCGTCCTCGCCCCAGAGCCAGAGGCCCAGGAGCAGGACCGCCCAGGCCGTCCCGGTCAGCGCACGCCCGGAGGGCACCGGACTCAGTCCGCGCCCCGCCGGCGGCGGGTGCTGCGGAGGGCGACCGCCACCGCGGCGACGGCGGCCATGCCGAGGCCCAGGAGCGTGTACGGGGTGCCGAGGCCCTCCCCGCCCGCCGTCTGCGCCATGCCGGGCGCGGCCGGGGCGGCGAAGGCGGCCGTGCCGCCGCCGCCCGCGCGCACCGGGGCGACCGGGGACGGGTGGTGGGTGGGCCGGTGGCTGGGCTCGTGGTGGCGCTTGACGTGGACGGTGCCGACGTCGGGGTGGTCGTGGCCGTCGCAGGTGACGCCGACCCGGTACGAGCCCTCGTCGAGGCCGGAGCGGACGGTGGCGTCGCCGAAGAGCGGGTTCTTGCCGCCGTCGCGGCCGGTGAGTTCGGCGTCCGCGACGAAGGCCGGGGACTTGGCGGCGCCGGTGGTGCCCTTGCAGCCCGTGACCTTGACGTCGACGTCGGCGCCGGGCGCCGCGGTGGCCGGGGTGACGGTGACCTTGACCCCGTCGTGGGCGAGGGCGGTGCCCGCCGCGGGAGCGAGCACCAGAACCACGGCCGCCCCTGCGGCACGGAGAGCGATGGGACCTGAACGCATGGTGACCTCCTGAGGGAAGGGTCACCCGGTTCGGGTCCTTTCGCATCCGCAGGGGGCCGAACAGGGCCCCCACCTGCGAGGACTCAGACGCGGTCGACGAGGTCCGCGATCGACTTCACGATCTTCGACGGGCGGTAGGGGAAGCGGTCGATCTCGGCCTGGGTGGTCAGACCGGTGAGCACCAGGAAGGTCTGCATGCCCGCTTCCAGACCGGCCAGGATGTCGGTGTCCATCCGGTCGCCGATCATGGCGCTGGTCTCGGAGTGGGCGCCGATGGCGTTCAGGCCGGTGCGCATCATCAGCGGGTTCGGCTTGCCGGCGAAGTACGGCTCCTTGCCGGTCGCCTTGGTGATCAGCGCGGCGACCGAGCCGGTGGCGGGCAGCGGGCCCTCCAGGGACGGGCCGGTCTCGTCCGGGTTGGTGCAGATGAAGCGGGCGCCGGCGTTGATGAGCCGGACCGCCTTGGTCATGGCCTCGAAGGAGTACGTACGGGTCTCGCCGAGCACCACGTAGTCGGGGTCGTGGTCGGTGAGCACGTAGCCGATGTCGTGCAGCGCGGTGGTGAGGCCGGCCTCGCCGATGACGTACGCGGTGCCGCCGGGGCGCTGGTCGTCGAGGAACTTGGCGGTGGCGAGGGCCGAGGTCCAGATGTTCTCGACGGGCACGTTCAGGCCCATCCGGGCGAGCCGGGCGTGCAGGTCGCGGGCGGTGTAGATCGAGTTGTTGGTGAGGACCAGGAAGGGCTTCCCGGTGTCCCGCAGCTTCGTGATGAACGCGTCGGCACCGGGGATCGGGACGCCCTCGTGGATGAGGACGCCGTCCATGTCGGTGAGCCAGGATTCGATCGGCTTGCGCTCTGCCATGGGTGCGGGACTCCTGCCGTACGGATGCCGTACGCGTACGGGCGGCCGACGGGCGGGTGCCGGTGTCGGGTGCCGTACGCGACGGGCGGTGTGCTGGGGGCGACGCGACAGCGCTGTGGCGACGCCCCCCACACTAGTCAGGAAGTGGTGACCTTGACCCCGTCGACCACCCAGTACCAGTTGTTGGACCCGGTGTAGCGGAAGCGGAAGCTCACGCTGGACGCGCCGGCGGGCACGTTCACCGTGAGGGACTGGGGCTGGGAGATCACGTCCGCGGTGTAGCTCTTGACGACGGACGGCGTGCCGCCGTTGAAGGAGGCCAGGACCTGGGCGGTCTGGGCGCCCTCCTGCCGGTAGAAGGTGGTGAAGTCGAGGGTGACGCGGGAGGCGCCGGAGACGGAGTACGCGGGGGTGACCAGCGTCGAGTCGTACGTGCCGGAGAAGGTCTTGTCGGCCCACTCGTCGGAGTCGGCGACGGCGAAGACGCCCCGGGAGCGGACGTTGAGCTCGCGGGACTGGTCGCGCTGGCTGCGGGACCAGAACTCGTCGGTGGCGAAGGACCAGCCGCGCCACTCGGTCACTCCGCCCGTGCCCATGGCGTTGTTGATGACGGACCAGCCGCTGGGCGCCGTGTGGGTGAAGCCGAGGACGCCGGCCGGGATGCCGGTCTCGTCGACGCGGCCGGTGAGCGAGCCGTACAGCGCGTCGAACGGGTCCGTGGAGCGCTGCTGGATCGGCTTGCCGTCCAGGCCCCAGGACGGTTCGGGGGTGATGCCGAGCTGGTGGAAGACGGTGGCGGCGACGTCGACGAGCCGGGTGTCGATCGGGCGGGCGCCGGCGGCGATGCCCGGGCCCTGGGCGAGGACGAAGGTGCGGCGCTCCTCGATGGCGGAGCCGCCGTGGCCGCCCGCGTCGACGTGCCCGTGGTCGGTGCAGACGATGACGGTCCAGCGCTCGGTGGCGTAGGACGGGCGGGCCTTGACGGCGGCCATGAGCCGGCCGAGCTGGGCGTCCTGCACGGCGATGGCGTCGAGGTACCGCTGGCCGGTGCCGTAGGAGTGGGCGACGACGTCGGTGTTGCCGAGGTAGACGAAGGCGACGTCGGGGTTCTGGTCGCGGAGCACCGTGACGCTGTCGGCGGTGATGGTCTCGTCGTGGCCGGCGTAGCCGTCGCGGTCGCCGTCGAGCACGATCTTGGCGTCGGCGCCCGCGGTGACGGTGCCGTAGGTGTCGAGCGGCTTCCAGTCGACGGCGGCGTAGAGGGAGAGCTCGGGCCGCACCTGGTGCAGCCGGGCCAGGAAGCCGGGGTACTGGCCGTAGTTGCGGCCGGTGAAGGTGTTGTCCCGGACGCCGTGCTTGTCGGGCCACACGCCGGTGGAGATGGTCGACCAGCCGGGGCCGGAGGAGGTGGCCGCCATGGGGTTGGCGTAGAGCAGGGAGACGCCGTAGGTGCCGGCCGCCATCATCGCCTTGAGCGTCGGCGCGTTCGCCGCGTCGATCCGGTCGTGGCGCAGGCCGTCCATGCCGACGACGAGCACCTTGTCCTTGCTGGTGCCGTTCGGGAGGGTGGGCGCGGCGGCCTGCGCCGTGGGGGCGGTGGCGAGGCCCGTGGCGGTGAGGGCGGCGGTGGCGCCGGCGGCGGCGAGCACGCCGCGGCGGGAGATGCCGGTGTGCGGCATGTCTGGAGTCCTCCGTGGAAGGGGGCTGGGGGCGGCCCAACGCCCCTGATTCCTCAGGGGCGTTGAGCTTCGGTCCGTACCCGTTATCTTTCCGCGATACTTCGGTGGGGCGGAAGGTACGTGCGGTGAACTCTTGTGCGGCGCCCGGTTAGCTTCCGGTGGCGGCCTTCCAGGCGTCGACGTACGCGGGCAGGTTCTTGTCGATGTCGGCCCAGTCCGGCTCGAAGATCTCGACGCCCTCCATGAGCCTGGTCAGTGCGAGGGCGTTGGCGTCGGTGGCCCGGATGTCCTTGCGGACGGAGAAGCCGCCGCCGACGGAGCTGACCTCGCGCTGGGCCCGCTCGCCGAGCATGAAGTCGAGCAGCTTCTTGCCGTTCTCGCTGTGCGGGGCGTCGCTGACCAGGCCGGCGGCGTACGGCAGGGCGAAGGTGGTGGGCCTGCCGCCCTGCTTCGCGGGGAACCAGATGGCGAGGTTCGGCATGGAGCGGGACTGCGCGAAGTTCATCTGGACGTCGCCGTTGGCGACGAGGATCTCGCCCTTGTCGACCTTCGGGGCGAGCTTGGAGGTGGAGGAGGACGGGCCGACGTTGTTGGCCTGGAGCTTCCTCAGGTACTCCATGGCGGGCTCCTTGCCGCCGAAGTCGTGCATGGCCTTGATGAGCACGGCGGTGCCGTCGCCGGCGACGCCCGGGGTGGAGTACTGGATCCTGTCCTTGAACGTCGGGTCGAGCAGCTGCTCCCAGGTGGTGGGCGGGGTCGTCAGCTCCTTCTTGTTGTGGATGAAGCCGAAGTAGTTGTTGACGACGGAGATCCACCTGCCGTTGTCGGCCTTGTCGATGCCGCCCACCATGTCGGCGTCCTTCGGCGTGTATGCCTGGAGCAGCCCCTTGGAGTCGGCCTGCTGGATGAAGGGCGGCAGGGTGACGAGGACGTCGGCCTGGGTGTTGTTCTTCTCGCGGGCGGCGCGCTGCACCATCTCGCCGGAGCCGCCCTCGACGTACTGCACCTTGATGCCGGTCTGCTTCTCGAAGTCCTTGAAGACCTTGTCGTACCAGCCGTCGCCCGCCTCGCCCTTGAGGCCGTCGGCGCTGTAGACGGTGACGACCTTCTCGTCGGAGGCGGCCGAGGAGCCGCCGCAGGCGGTGAGGGTGGCGGCGAGGAGGAGGCAGCCGGTGACGGCGGCGACCGGCCGGGCGTACGGGGCCTGGATAAGCATGGCGTCGTTCTCTCCTGGGCGGGTCAGCGGTAGGACGCTCGGGTGCGGATACGGGAGACGGCGAGCAGGACGAGCAGCGTCGCCGCCATCAGGACCACGGCGAGCGCGGAGCCCGTGAACAGCGAACCGCGGTCGGTGGACGTGAAGACCAGCACCGGCAGCGGCAGCCAGTCCGGCGGGTAGAGCATCATCGTGGCGCTCAGCTCGCCCATGGACAGGGCGAAGCAGAGCCCGGCCGCCGCGTTCAGCGACGGCAGCAGGAGCGGCAGCCGCACCCGGAGCAGGACGTACGAGGGGCGGGCGCCGAGACTGGCCGCCGCCTGCTCGTACACCGGGTCCAGACGCAGGATGGCGGCCGAGACCGACTGGTAGGCGAACGCCGTGACAAGAACGGTGTGCGCGAGGACCACGATCCAGCGCGTGCCGTTCAACAGCAGCGGCGGCTGGGAGAAGGCGACCAGGACGGCGAGTCCGACGACGACGGACGGCACCGCCACCGGCAGCATGAACAGCGCGTCGAGGACCCGGCGGCCCTTCTTCCCGAGGGCGGACGCGGCGAGCGCGGCCCAGGTGCCGAAGGTCAGCGCGAGCACGCTCGCGACGAGCGCGGTGACCAGGCTGGTGGTGAGCGCCTGGAGGGACTCCCCGCGCACGGCGGCCGTGTAGTGGGCCGTGGTCGGCCCGGAGGGCAGGGCGCCGGACCAGTTCGTGGCGAGGGACGCGGCGAGGATCACGAGGAGCGGCAGGGCGAAGAGGGGCACGAAGAGGACGGCGAAGCAGGCCCAGGCCGCCCACCTGCCCGTACGGCTATGCACCAGCACGGCGGCTCACCACCCGGTAGAGGGCGTACAGGCCCACGGAGATCACGACGTTGACGACGGCGACCACGCAGGCGGCGGCGTAGTCCGATTCGAGGATGGCCTTGCCGTAGACCAGCATCGGCAGGGTCGTCACGCCCTTGGCCCCGGTGAACAGCACGATGCCGAACTCGTTGAGGCACATCACCAGGACGAGTCCGCCGCCGGCGGCGAGCGCGGGCAGCGCCTCGGGCAGGATCACCTGCCGCACGATCCGCAGCGGGCGCGCCCCGAGCGAGGAGGCCACCTCCAGCTGCGCGGTCTCCAGTTGCGAGAAGGCGGCGAGCAGCGGGCGCATCACGAACGGGGTGAAGTAGGTGATCTCGGCGAGCAGCACGCCCCACGGGGTGGTGAGGAAGCGGAAGGGCCCGCTGTCGGCGCCGGTGACGTCCGTCCACAGGCCGTTGGCCATGCCGACCGTGCCGTACAGGAACAGCAGGGCGAGGGTGATGAGGAAGGAGGGGAAGGAGAGGAAGACGTCGATGAACCTCGCCACCGCGCGGGCGCCGGGGAAGGGCACGAAGGCGATGACGAGCGCGAGGGCGAAACCGAGGACGAGGCAGCCGGCGGTGGCCGCGGCGGCGAGCCACACGGTGGTGACGAGCGCGTCCCGGAAGGACGGGGAGCCGAGCACCTCGGCGTACGCGCCGGGTGCGAGGGACTCCCGGACGACGAGGACGAGCGGGTAGAGGAAGACGACGGCGAGGGCGAGCACGGGCGGGGCGGCCCACAGGAGCGTGGTGGGCACGCGGCGCCCGGGCGCCGCCTGCGCCCCGCTGCCCCGCCGGGCGAGCAGCGCGGGGCTAGCCATCGGTCGCCCCCGCGGCGAGCAGCACCGCGTCCTCCGGCGCGAAGTGCACGGTCACCTCGTCGCCGAGGGCCGGGGTCGCGCGCAGCTCCCGGACGTCGGCCTTCACCCGGTGGCCGCCGACGTCGACGTACAGCCGGTGGGTGGCGCCCCGCCACTGGACCTCGGCGACCTTGCCGCGCAGGGCGTTGGGGCCGGGCCCGAGGCCGACCAGGTGGGGGCGGACGCACAGGGTGGCGGTGGCGCCGGGGGCGGCGTCGGCGACGGGCACGTCGAGCGGGACACCGCCGGGGGCGACCCGGCCGGTGGCGCCGTCGGGGGTGAGGGGGCCGCCGTCGGGGGCGACACGGCCGGTGGCGCCGTCGGGGGTGAGGGGGCCGCCGTCGGGGGCGACACGGCCGGTGGCGCCGTCGGTGGCGAGGGGGGCGCCGGCGGGGGTGAGGGGGGCGCCGGCGGCGGCGAGCATGACTCCGTCCGCGGTGACGGTCACCGGCAGCAGGTTGGCGTTGCCGACGAAGGAGGCGGTGAACTGGGTGCGGGGCCGCCGGTACAGCTCCTGCGGGGTGCCGCAGTCCTGGAGGCGGGCCCGGTCCATGACGGCGATCCGGTCGGCGAGGGTGAGCGCCTCGACCTGGTCGTGGGTGACGTACAGGACGGAGACGTCGGGCAGTTCGCGGTGCAGCCGGGCGAGTTCGGCGAGCATGCCGGAGCGCAGCTGGGCGTCGAGCGCGGAGAGCGGTTCGTCGAGGAGGAGGACGTCGGGGCGGATGGCGAGGGCGCGGGCGATGGCGACGCGCTGCTGCTGGCCGCCGGACAGCTCGCGCGGGTAGCGCCGGGCGTAGGCCGCCATCCCGGTCATCTCCAGGGCCTCGGCCACCCGCCCGGGGATCTCGCCCTTGGGGACCTTCTGGGCCCTCAGGCCGAAGGCGACGTTGTCCTCGACGCGCAGGTGCGGGAAGAGGGCGTAGCTCTGGACGACCATGCCGATGCCCCGCTTGTACGGGGGCAGGCCGGTGACGTCCCGGTCGCCGATGAACACCCGCCCGGCGACGGGCCGGACGAAACCGGCGACGGCCCGCAGGGCGGTGGTCTTGCCGGAGCCGGAGGGCCCGAGCAGGGCCATCACCTCGCCGGGTTCGACGGTGAGGGTGAGCGAGTCGAGGACGGTGTGGCCGCCGTACGCGACGGAGACGGCGTCGAAGCGGATGCCGCTGGTCATGCCCGGCGCTCCTCGAAGTCCCGTATCGCGGCCGGCAGCCCGGCGACGGAGGGCAGGACGTGGGTGGCGCCCTGCTCCGTGAGGGCCGGCTCGCCGTGGGCGCCGGTCAGCACGCCCGCGACGATCCCGGCGCCGGCGCGGACGCCGCTGAGCATGTCGTACGAGGTGTCGCCGGCGACCGCGATCCGGCGGACGTCGTCGACGGCGCCGGTGCGCAGCAGGGCGGTGAGCACCAGGTCCGGGTACGGGCGGCCCCGGCCGCCGGCGTCGGCCGGGCAGAGGGTGAGGTCGGCCAGGTCCCGCCAGCCGAGGGCGTCGAGGATCGCGTCCTGGGTGACGCGGGCGAAGCCGGTGGTGAGGACGACGGTCCTGCCCTGTTCGCGCAGGGCGGCGACGGCCTCGGCGGCGCCGGGGATCGCGCTGATCCGGCCGCCGTCGACGAGCTCCCCGTACGCCGCCTCGAAGGCGAGGTTGGCCTGCCGGGCGCGCTGCTCGTCCCCTCCGAACAGATGCCGGAAGACGGTGATCTTGGATTCGCCCATGGTGGCGCGGACGTGGCCGATCATCGCGGCCGGGTCCTCGCCGAGGCGTTCGGCGGCGGCCGTGAAGGCCAGCTCGACGAGGCCGTCGTCGGCGACGGTGGTGCCGGCCATGTCGAGGACGACGAGGTCGTGCCGCGGTGCGGGGGCCTGACGCGGGAGGTTCCGCTGCTGCTTGTTGTCGGTCACGGGTGTCACCAGCCCAGTTCGTTCGCGGTGGTCTCGGCGATGGCGGGCGAGCAGGTCATGCCGCGGCCGCCGGGCCCGGTCACCAGCCAGACGCCGTCCCGCACGCGCTGGCGGTGGACGACCCGGGTGGTGTCGGTGCACTGCGCGTACACGCCGGCCCAGCGGCGGCGGACGCGCGGCAGCGGGCGGCCGAGCAGGGACTCGACCACGCGCGTGAGGTGCTCGTAGGGGTCTTCGAGGGTGTCGAAGGCGAAGGGGTGCTCGTACTCGTGCGTGTCGCCGATGGTCAGCCCGCCGTCGACGCGCTGCACCATGAGCAGCTGCATCCGGTGGGCGGCGGCGGTGGGGTCCTGGGCCTGGCCGGCGTTGAGCGCGTCGAGGGCCTTGGAGGCGTAGGCGGGGTAGTAGCGGAAGGAGTCGGCGTCGGCGACGGAGGTGGTCAGCGGTTCGCCGAGCGGGTCGGTCTGCATCATCTGCAGCCGCACCCGGCGCACCGGGATCGCGCCGGCGACCTCGCGGACCAGGCCGGACAGCCAGGCGCCGGTGCACAGGACGACGGCGTCACCGGTGTGGGTGTCGCCGTGGTCGTCGCGGACCGCGTTCTCGCCGACGACCTCCCGCACCTCGCGGTTCGGCAGGAAGGTGTAGCGGCCGGTGGCCAGCAGGGCCTCGCGCAGGGCGAGCTGGGCGGTACGGGGCTCGACGGCGGCGTCCCGCTCGCACCACAGGGCGGCGTCGAACGTGCCGCGCAGGGCCGGGTTGACCGCGCGCGCCTCGGCGGGCGTGAGCAGCTTGTAGCCGCGGGCGGCGGCGTCGGGGCGGGCCACGGCGGCCTCGGCGACGGCCCGTTCGAGCTCGCCCCGGACCGGGGTGAGCGAGCCGATGGCCCGGAAGCCGAGCGCGGGGACGCGGGCGCCGATGCCCTCCCACAGCTCGCGGGCGCGCAGGGCGGTCTCCAGCTCCTCGCCGCCCGCCCGTCCGCTGACCCAGATCTGGCCGAAGTTGCGCAGCGAGGCGCCGCGCGCCTCGGCCTCGCGCTCGATGTGGACGACCTCATGGCCGCGTTCGACTGCCTGCCAGGCGTGCATGGTTCCCACCACGCCGGCTCCTACGACGATCACCTTCATGCCGCTCACGGTCGCGGCGGCGGGTGGCCCCGGGCGGTCCGGCCGGCGACGGGACGGTGAACGGCCCGACAAGCTTGGCCTAGACCCGTTATGCATTCGTAATATGGGGTGGGGTAACCGGGGTGGGGGCGGACCATCGTGGAGCTGGGGGCGGGGGCCGGTCGGGGGCCGGTGTCGGCAGGCGGCGGGTCAGCCCTGGCGGCCGAGGCGGGTGGTGAAGCTGAACCGGTCGCCCCGGTAGAGCGTGCGCACCCGTTCCAGGGGACGGCCGGCCGTGTCGCGGGAGACCCGGTGGATCAGGAGCATGGGCAGCGCGGGCGGGGTGCCGATCAGCAGGGCCTCGCGCGGGGTCGCGAGCACGGTCTCGATCCGCTCGTCCGCGTCGCCGAAGGAGACACCGAGACGGTCGCGCAGATACGCGTAGAAGGAGGAGTCCGGGTCGAAGTCCGTGTCCAGGCGCGGGGCGCGGGCCTCGGAGACGTACGTGCTCTCCAGACCGACCCGCTCGTCGTCGGCGAGCAGGACCCGCTCCATGTGCCAGACCGGCTCGCCGCGCGCCACGCCGACCTCCGGAGCGAGGCCCTCCGGGCAGGGGAAGCGCTCCAGCGAGATCAGCGCACGGCCGGGCCTGCGCCCCTGGCGGCGCACGCCCTCGGTGTAACTGGCCAGCGAGAGCGGCTGCTCCAGCTTGGGCCCGGCGACGACGGTGCCCCGGCCGCGCCGCCGCAGCCGCCCCTCCAGGAGCAGTTCGCGCAGGGCCTGCCGGACGGTCTCCCGCGACACCTCGTAACGGACGGCGAGGTCGCGCTCGGTGGGCAGCAGCCCGCCCTCTCCCAACTCGTCGATGAGCGCCGCGACCTTCGCCTTCACGGCGTAGTACTTGGGGATGCGGCCGTGTTCGGGGATGCCGGAGCGGATGGGGGCGCCGGTGTCGTTCGTCTCCACCCGGTGATCGTCGCAGACCGGGGTGAACGGGAGGGTGTACGGAGCGTGGCCTACGCGTTCCGGAAGCGGCGGACGGCGAGGAGGGCCGCCGCACCCGCCGCGAGGAGGGCCACCGCCACGGGGGCGTGACGGAGGGCGGACTCCCGTCCGGTCTGGGCGAGTTCGGGGACGTGGGGGTCGGTGCCCGTGCCGGGGGCGGTGGGGCGGGCGGGCGCCGACGGATCGGGGGTGGTGTCGGGGTCGGCGTCAGGGTCGGGGTCGGGGTGGGTCTCGGGGGCCGGGGCGGCGGGGCCGACGGCCAGCCGGTAGTCGCCCGACTCGCCGACCCAGTCGCCGTCGTCGCCACGGCGCTGGACGACGGCGGCGTTGAGGACGACGTCGTCGTCCGGCGTGGCGTCGGCGCGGAAGGCGAGGCGTACGGGGACGGTCAGGGTGCCGCGGGCGGGCACCGCGAAGCCGGCGAAGGCGGGGGCGGTGGGGGTTGCGGGGGTTGTAGCGGTTGCGGAAGCTGGGGCGCTGGAGGTGGCGGAGGCGAGGGCGCTGGAGGGGGCGGGGAACGTGGGGGCGGCGGAGGCGAGGGCGCTGGAGGGGGCGGGTGGGCTGCTGTCGGCGAAGACGCCCACGTTCTCGGCCCGGTCCGTCGCCTCGAAGGCCACCGGCCGCCACAGCCGTGCCTCCGCGTCGTAGAACTCCGCGCGGATCTGGTCGGGTTTCAGCGACCGGCCGCTGTCGGTGAGGACGAGCACCGGGTGGACGCCCCGGCAGGGCACGGCGGTGGTGTTCCCGATCTCCAGGTGCCACATCCGGAAGCCCCCTCCGGCGGCGTAGTCGGCGGGCCCGCCCCGGATCCGGGTCGCCAGCGGGAAGTCCCGGGCGTCGGCGTCCCCGCACGCGGGCGCGAGGACGGGGGTCGCGGCGGGGGTGGCGGCGGCCGGGAGGAGGACCGTCGCGGCGGGGGTGGCGGCCAGGGCGTGGGCCACGGGGACGGTGGCGGCCGTGGTCAGCGCGGCGAGGGCGAGGGCGTTGCGCAGTCGCATGGGGGGCGGTGCCTTTGCTGCTCGCGGGACGTACGGGACGCCCGCGACGCTGCCACGCGGGGCGGGCCGGTCGCGGGACCGACGCGGCCGGGCACGCCGTACGCACGCGCATTCCGCCCGATCAGCCTACTTCCCGATCATGGGACGGTCGGACCGACGGCTCCTTGCCGAAGACCGGGGCGAGGATCAGTTGGGCCGCGCCCTCCGCGACGGCGTACGGAGTGCCGGCGGCCTCGACGTCCGCCGGGAGGCCGAGGCCGCCCAGGACCTCGCGGACGCCGCGCGCGTACGCCTCCGGGTCCGCCAGGACCGCCCGGCCGCCCAGCAGCACCCGGTCGATGTCGAGCAGCCGGACCAGGTTGGCCGCCCCCGTCCCGAGGACCCGGGCGGCCGTGGCGACCTCGCCACGGGCCAGCGCGCCCAGGCACAGGACCTCCAGGCAGCCGCGTCCGCCACAGTCGCAGGGCGGCCCGTCCATCTGCACGGTCTGGTGCCCGAGCTCCCCGGCCCCGGTCCTGCCCCCACGGAGCACGGCCCCACCGAGCACGAGCCCGGCACCGAGCCCCGTACCCAGGTGCACGTACGCGAACGAGGCGGGCGCCCCGGGCCGCAGCGCGAGCCCGAGCGCGGCGGCGTTGGTGTCCTTGTCGACCACGACCGGCACGCCGAGCCACCGCGCCAGCTCGTCCCGCAGCGGAAACCCCTCCCACTCGGGAAACCCGGTCACCCGGCCGGGCCTCCCGGCCCAGTGATCCAGCGGCCCGGGCATGGCGACACCGACACCGAGGACACGAGCGGGGGCGCCGGCCGGTGCGGAGACGGAGGCCGGAGCGGAGGCGGGGGTCGGGGCGGAGACGGAGGCCGGAGCGGAGGCGCGGGTCGGGGCCGGGTCGGGGAGGTTGTTCCCGGCCGGGGCCTGGCCGGGGGCCTTGGTCCCGGCCGAGTCCGGGCCGGCGGAAGCACCAGCCGGACCGGTCGGGGCCGAGTCGGGGGCGTTGGTCCCCGCCGCGTCCAGTCCGGCGGAAGCACCGGCCGGACCGGCCGGGCCCGTCGCATGCCACCCCAGCACCCCCCTCAGCGCCGCGACCTCCGTCCGGACCGCCGCCAGGACCGTGTCCGCGCCCGCGCCGAGGTCCAGCGGGGAGCGCCGTTCGGCGACCCGGGTGCCCGCGAGGTCGAGGAGGACGGCGGTGAGTTCGTCGCGGTCGAGGTGGATCCCGATCGCGTAGGCGGCCGAGGGGACGAGCCGCAGCGCGGTCGCCGGTTTGCCGCCCGTGGAGGCGCGGCGGCCGGCGTCGGCCACGAGGCCCTCGGACCGGAGGCGGGCGGTGATCTTGCTGACGGCCTGCGGGGTGAGGCCGGTGCCCGCCGCCAGCTCCGGCCGGCTGATGCCGCCCTCCCCCGCCCTGCGCAGCAGGTCGAGCACGAGGGCCGTGTTGTGCCCGCGCAGGGCGGGCAGGCCGGCGCCCCCGGCCTGCCCCGTACCGCCCGGACCCGCGCCGCCCGGCCCCGTACCGCCGCCGCCCACGCCCAAGGCCCCGCGCACGCCCATGTCCCTGCCCGCCAGTCCGAGGCGGAGGCCGTTGTCCCTGTTCACGAGCCCATTGTGCCTGCCGCTTGCACTTTGGCAACAGCGTTGCCAAAGTAGCCGTATGGTCACCCCTCTCCGCGTCGGACTCGTCGGCTACGGCCTCGCGGGCTCCGTCTTCCACGCCCCGCTGATCGCCGCCTCCCCCGATCTCGTCCTCGACACGGTCACCACCGGCAATCCCGAGCGCGCCGCCCAGGCCCGCGCGGCGCACCCGGGCGTGCGGGTCGCGGGCTCGCCCGAGGAGCTGCTCGCGCGGGCCGGCGAGCTCGATCTGGTCGTGGTCGCCTCGCCCAACAAGACCCACGTCCCGGTCGCCACCGCCGCGCTGCAGGCCGGCCTGCCCGTCGTCGTGGACAAGCCGCTCGCCGGCACCGCCGCCGAGGCGCGCGGCCTCGCCGCCCTCGCCGACGAGCGCGGACTGCTCCTGTCCGTCTTCCAGAACCGGCGCTGGGACAACGACTTCCTCACCCTGCGCGCGCTCGTGGCCGACGGCGCCCTCGGCGAGGTCCAGCGCTTCGAGTCCCGTTTCGAGCGCTGGCGCCCGCAGCTCAAGGGCGGCTGGCGCGAGTCCGGCGCGCCGGAGGAGATCGGCGGGCTGCTCTACGACCTCGGCAGCCACGTCGTCGACCAGGCCCTGGTCCTCTTCGGCCCGGTCGTCCGCGTGTACGCCGAGTCCGACGTGCGCCGCCCGGGCGCCCAGGCCGACGACGACACCTTCTTCGCCCTCACCCACGCGAGCGGCGTGCGCTCCCACCTGTGGGTGAGCGCCACCACCGCCCAGCTCGGCCCCCGCTTCCGTGTCCTCGGCAGCCGGGCCGGCTACGTCAAGTACGGTCTCGACCCCCAGGAGGCCGCCCTGCGCGAGGGCCTGCGACCGGAGCCCGGCGCCGTCTGGGGCCGGGAACCCGAGGAACTGTGGGGCCGGCTCGGCGCCGGGGAGTCCCCGCTGACCGGCGGTGGCGACCCCGTCGAGACCCTGCCGGGCGACTACCCCGCCTACTACGCGGCCGTCGCCGCCGCCCTGCGCGGTACGGGCGACAACCCGGTCACCGCCCACGAGGCCGCCGCCGCGCTCGACGTCCTGGAGGCGGCGCGGACGTCCGCCCGCGAGGGCGTGGCGGTGACCCTGTGAACGCCGGGCCCGACGAGATCGAGGAGCTGGAGGCGCAGGAGGCCCGCCTGGTCCTCCCCCGCTTCACGTACGACGACGCCTGGACCCTCGGCACGATCCTGGTCGGGCTCGCGCGGGAGCGGCGGGCACCGGTCGCGATCGACGTGCGGCACGGCGCCCAGCAGCTGTTCCACTGCGCGCTGCCCGGGTCGAGCGCCGACAACGACGCCTGGATCGACCGCAAGCGGCGGGTGGTGGAGCGGTACGGCGTGAGCTCGTTCCTCGTCGGCGCCCGCTTCCGCGCCAAGGGCACGACCTTCGAGGCGTCCTCGCGCCTGGACCCGGACCGGTTCGCGGCGCACGGCGGCTCGTTCCCGATCGCGGTCGCGGGCGCCGGCGTCATCGGCTCGGTCACGGTCTCGGGCCTGCCGCAGGCCGAGGACCACGCCCTGGTCGTCCTCGGCCTGGAACGGCTGCTCAGCTCGTACGGCGACGCTGCCGGCTGACGGACACGAGGACGGCGCCGCTCAGCACGAGGACGGCGGCCATGGCGCCCGCGAGGATCGTGGCGGTGGGGGAACCGGAGCCGGATCCGGCGCCGGTGTCGGGGAGTTCGCCGCCGCCGGTGGTGAGTCCGCCGTCAGCGCCCCCACCGGTGGTCGCGCCGCCGGTGGTCGTACCGCCGTCGGTCGTACCGCCGCTGGTCGTACCGCCGGTGGTCGTTCCGCCGTTGACGTCGGGATCGGGGTCAGGGTCTGGATCGGGCTCGGGGTCAGGGTCCGGCTCGGGGTCAGGGTCCGGGTCCGGGTCCGGCTCGGGGTCAGGGTCCGGGTCCGGCTCCGGATCGGGGTCAGGGTCCGGCTCCGGGGTGGGCGTGGGTGTCGGTGTGGGAGGCGGCGTGGGCTCGTTCTCGGCGCAGGAGGGCAGGTCGCCGTCGAACGGGTACGCGTGCAGCTCCTGGCCGCCGCCCCCGCCCACGACCGAGGCGTGGGTGAGCGAACCGCTGGTGTAGAAACGCCCGTTCATGCCCGGCATGGTCACCGTGGCCGTACCGGTCGGCTCCCCGATGAGCACGCTGCCCTCGAACTGCCCGCTGCCCTCGAAGGTCACGTCCTTGGCGTCGGGGAAGTTCCACAGCAGCCGGTCACGCAGCCCCTCCCGGAAGCCGTTGACGTACGTGTCGACGGTCCGCCGCGCGCCGAGCACGTTGACGAGGACGGTCGCGCCGTCCGGGACGCGGCGGAAGGTCAGGCCCTGGGAGCCGCCCGTGGTCGACTCCAGGTCGAAGTCGACGGTGAAGACCTGGATCGCCGACCTGCCGTCGCCGGTGAACACGGTCTCGCCGCCCTTGTTCACGGCCGTGCCGGTCGCGGCGCGCGGCGCGCCCGCCACGTACGCGTAACACCGGCTGGCCACGGACAGCTTGTCGCGCAGGCTCTTGTACGGGTCGGCCGCCCTGGGGTCGGCGACCGCCTTGGGGCTGACCGTGCCGGTCAGCCCGCCCCCGTACCGTACGACTCCGTGGACCACGCCCTCCTCGGCCAGCAGGCGCTGGCCCTTGGCGACGGTGATGTCGCCGCCCGTGGTGAGGAAGGCGGAGTCGTTGTCGGGCACGACGCGCGAACCGACGCCCGCGACGCCGACGTTGTAGACCTGTGAGACGCCGGGACGTTTCCTCATGTCGAAGGCGCCGAGGACCACGACCTTGCCCTCCGCCTCGGCCGCCGCCTCGCGGACGCGGAAGTCGCCGCCGACGAAGACGTTGACGTTGTTGTCGCGGCCCGCGACGACGCCGTTGTGGATGTCCGGGTACGGGGCGGGGCAGCTGCCCGGCAGGCACGGGCCGAGGCCGCCCGGCAGCGGGTCGGCGAGGGCCGGGGCGGCGAGGGCTCCGGTCAGCAGGGCGGCGCCGGCCGCGGTCGCCGCGGCGGCGGGCAGCAGGCGACGACGCCGTTGCGGTACGTATGCACGCATAGGCCGCAATTAGGCACGACGCGGGAGAGGATCGCGACGCCCCACGCCCGGAACGGCGGAGGCGTCGCCCGAACGACTCAGGCCCGCCCGCCGCCCGCGGCCGTGCGGCGGCCCGGCTCCTGAGCCGCGGCCACGTGCCCCCGAGCCGCCGTCACGGGCCCGTCAGCCACGGCCACGCGCCCTGTAGCGACGGTCAGCCGCCCCTGAGCGCAGTCACGCGCCCGTGAGCCGCGCGGCCACGCGTCCCCGAGCCGCCGTCACGCGCTCTTGAGCTCCTGCCGCTGCCGGCCCAGGCCCTCGATCTCCAGCTCGACGACGTCACCGGCGCGCAGGTACGGCTTGGGCTCCGGCTGCCCCATGGCGACACCCGCCGGCGTACCGGTGTTGATGATGTCGCCGGGGTAGAGCGTCATGAACCGGCTGACGTAGCGGACCACCTCGGCGACCGGGAAGATCTGGTCGGAGGTGTGGCCGTCCTGCTTCAGCTCGCCGTTGACCCACAGCCTCAGGGCGAGGTCCTGCGGGTCGGGGATCTCGTCGGCGGTGACCAGCCACGGGCCCAGCGGGTTGAAGGTCTCGCAGTTCTTGCCCTTGTCCCAGGTGCCGCCGCGCTCGATCTGGAACTCGCGCTCGGAGACGTCGTGGGCGAGGGCGTACCCGGCGACGTGGGCCAGGGCCTCCTCGTCGGTCTCCAGGTAGCGGGCGGTGCGGCCGATGACGATGGCCAGCTCGACCTCCCAGTCCGTCTTCACCGAGCCGCGCGGTACGAGCACGGTGTCGTCCGGGCCGACGACGGTGTCGGCGGCTTTGAGGAAGACGACCGGCTCCTCCGGGATCGCCGCCCCGACCTCGGCCGCGTGGCCGTGGTAGTTCAGGCCGATGCACACGACCTTGCCGATCCGGCCGACCGGCGGGCCGATGCGCAGCCCGGTCGCGTCGAGCGCGGGCAGCACGCCCGCGCCGAGCGCGGCGCGGACGCGGTCGAGGGCGGCCCCGTCGGCGAGGAGACTGCCGTCGATGTCGTCGACCAGCGCGGACAGGTCGCGCAGCGTCCCGTCCTGGTCGAGGAGGGCGGGCCGTTCGGCCCCTGCCGGGCCGACACGCAGCAGCTTCATGGTCTTCTCCCTGTGGTCGAGGTGGCCCCGGGGAGGGCCGTGGTGAGCCCCGGCCGATGGAGTGCGGCCATCGGAGGATTGGTCGATCCTCCAAGAGAACGGGGAGCTCTGCAAGACCCCGTTCACACCGTGGACCCTTACGCGGGAGTAACCGCTCCGGGCTTCGCGGGCACGTCCCGATAGAGGAAGGCCCGCTCGACGGCGGTCCAGGTGGTGCTGGTGACGATGTAGAGGGCGGCCGCCAGCGGCACCACGGCGACCGAGACGAGCGTCGCGAAGGAGAGCAGCGGCATGAACCGGGCCAGGCCCTCGGCGATCCCCGCGCCGGGCTGGCCGGGCTCCACGGCCTGGGGCGCGAGGAGGGCGTTCTGCCGCTTGGCGTAGCGGTAGCCGTACGTGGCGACGGCCGCGACCAGCACGAAGAGGACCAGGTAGACCCGGCCTGCCGGGCCGAGGACGCCGCCGTGGGCGAGGGCGTCCGCGTAGTGGTCGCCGAGCGGTGCGCCGAGGAGGCCGTGCCCGGCCATCCGCCCGCTGGAGAAGAGGTGGAACATCAGGAAGAACGCGGGCGCCTGGAGCAGGCTCGGCAGGCAGCCCGCGACGGGCGAGACCTTCTCGGCGGCGTGCAGCTCCATGACCGCCTTCCGCAGCCGCTCGGGGTTCTTGGCGTGTTTGCGGCGCAGCTCGGCGAGCTGCGGGGCGAGCCGGACGCGGGCCTTCTGGCCGCGGGCGGCGGCCCGGGAGAGCGGGTGGACCGCGAGGCGTACGGCCATCGTGAACAGCACGATGGCGGCGGCGGTGGAGGAGGCGGCGAACAGCGGCTGGAGCAGGTCGGCGAGCTGCTCGACCAGAGAGGCGAAAACGGACATGGGAGCCCTCCGTGGGGTCTCGTCGTGCCGGGAGTTTCAGGGAATTCGGCAGGACGGAACCGCGCGGGAGTGCGCGAACGTGCGATGCGCCCCTACGCGGCCGTCAGGAGGGGACGGCCGGGTGCCCGGGGCCTGCGGCGGCCGGGGGCGTCGGGATCGCGTTGCGGCAGGAACGCGGTGCGCCGGGCGCGGTCGCGCAGGGCGGTGCGGACCCGGGTGGGCGGTACGGGCAGAGCCGTACGGGCGCCGATCAGGGCGCAGAGGACGGCGGTCGCGGCCATGGCGACGGCGGTGGAGAGGCCCGCGCCCTCGGAGAGCAGGAGGTCGGCGACGGCGAGGAGGAAGAGGAGCGGCGCGAGGACGCGCAGCAGCTGCCGGTTGAGCACGCCTGCCTCCCTGTCCACGCCTGGGCCGTCGCATCGCTCGGCCGTTGTGTTCGCCTGGCCGTTCTGTCGCCTGGCCGTTCTCTGGCTCGGGCGTTCTCTCGCTCGGGCGTTCCCTCGCCCGACCGTTCTCTCGCCCGACCGTTATACAGGACGGTTCGCGGGCTCCGAGAGTTCCAGGGGAACGAGGAGCCGGCGCGGTTTCAGCAGGGCCCTGGCGACCGGATCGGCCGGCTCCGGGTCGAGCCCGGCGCCGGGTCGCATCTCGACGTCGGCGGGGTGGACGGGGATCCGGCAGGCCGGGCACTCGCCGTACGGGCCGAGCTCGGTGCCGCAGTCGGCGTGGTGGAAGTGGCGCATGGGCGCGGTCCCGGGCAGCGCCTCGCGCCCCCACAGTCCGAGCGAGCGCAGGACGGGCCACAGGGCGATGCCGCGCTCGGTGAGCACGTACTCGTCGCGCGGCGGGGACTGCGAGTAGCGCTGCTTGTCGAGGACCCCGGCGTCGACGAGGGCCTGGAGGCGGGCGGCGAGGACGGCACGGGGTGCGCCGAGGTGGGAGAGGAAGTCGTTGTAGCGGCGGACGCCGTAGAAGGCGTCGCGGACGACGAGGAGGGTCCAGCGCTCGCCGATGACTTCGAGGGCGCGGGCGATGGAGCACTGCTGGGTGGCGTAATCCTTGCCGAGGGCCATGGGGAGCAGTGTAGACGAGTGGGTTCAATGATTGAACCTTTGCTGGTACGGTCAAGGTTCAATCACCGAACCTTCGTCGATCGCGGAAGCCGAGGTCCACGCCATGGCCATGCCTGACTTAGGCGCGACGGGAGCAGGGGGCGCGACGGGCGCCACGGGTGCGACGGGTGCAGCGGGCACCACGGGTGCCACGGGCTCCGTGGGCGCAACAGGCGCCACGGGTGCGACGCGCGCAGCGGGCACCACGGGCACCACAGGGGTCACTGGCGCCTCGGGCGCCAGGGCGGCCCCCCGCGCGGTCCTCGCCGTCACCAGCGCCGCCACCGCGCTCACGCTGATGAACTACACGGCCCCGATGCTCACCCTGCCCGCCATGGCCGCCGACTTCGGCACCGCCCCCGCCGCGCAGGCATGGCTCCTCAACGGCACCCCGCTCGGCCTCGCCGTCCTGCTCCTCGTGGCCGGCAGCCTCGCCGACGAGCACGGGCGGCGCCGGGTGTTCCTGCTCGGCACGCTCGGCCTCGGCCTGACCACGGCCCTCGGCGGCCTCGCGACCTCCACCCTCACCTTCACGCTGGCGCGCATCGCGCAGGGCGGGGCCAGTGCGGCCGTGCTGGCCGCGAGCCTGGGCTTGCTCGCCCACGCGTATCCGACGGGTCCGGCGAGGATCCGGGCGACCGGGGTGTGGGGCGCGTTCGTGAGCGCCGGCATCGCGCTGGGCCCGCTGCTCGCGGGCGGCCTCGCCGGCCTCGGCGGTCCGGCGGGCTGGCGCTGGACGTACGAGGTGCTGGCGGCGGCGACCCTGGCGGTGGCCGCGCTCGGCGTCCGTACCCTCGCCGAGTCCCGTGCCCCGCGCGAGGGACGCCCGGACGTCGCCGGATCGGTGACGCTCGGCCTCGCCCTGGCGGCCCTGCTCACCGCGCTCACCCTCGGCCGGGACGGCTGGCTGCGCCCGCCGGTGGGCGTTCTCGGGCTCGCCTTTCTCGTGCTGGCGTCGGTGTTCGTGGTGGTCGAGCGGCGCAGCGGGGCGCCGATGGTGGACCTGGCGCTGTTCCGGCGGCCGGCGTTCCGGGCGGCGACGGCGGGGGCGCTGTTCACGGGCCTCGCGGTGATCGGGCTGTTCAGCGTGCTGCCGGCGCTGTTGCAGCGCGGGGCGCACATGGCGCCGCTGACCACGGCGTGGCTGTTCCTGCTGTGGTCGGGCACGGCGTTCGTGGTGGCGTTGCAGGCCCGCCGCCTCGCGGGCCGGCTGTCCGCCCCGTACCAACTGGCCGTGGGTTTCGCGCTCTCCACGGCGGGCGTGCTCGCGCTGCTCGGGACACTTCAGGAGGCGTCGTGGCCCCGGCTGCTTCCCGGTCTGGTGGCGGCGGGTGTGGGCAGCGGCCTGCTGAACGCGGCGCTGCCCCGGCTCGCCGTGGATGCGGTGCCGCCGGAGCGGGCGGCGATGGGCTCGGGCGCGAACAACACCGCCCGCTACATCGGCTCCTCGGCGGGCGTGGCCCTCTTCCTGGCCCTGGCGACGGCGGGCGCCGACACGGCCCTGGTGGCGTCGGCGGTGCTGGGGCTCGCGGGGGCGGCGGTCACGCTCGCGGCGGGACGAGCCTGGCCCAGACGATCAGCCGGTAGCGCGAGCTGAACTCGGGGGTGCAGGTGGTGAGGGTCAGATAGGCGCCGGGCGTGTCGTACCCGTACGACGGCTTGTGGAGGGACCGGGGCACGGGGGCGATGACGCCGGTGTCGCGGGGCGAGGTCTGCGGGAGGATCCGGTCGACGCGGTAGGTGTGGGTGCGCTCGCGGGTCCGGACGGTGAGGGTGTCGCCGGGCCGCAGCCGGTCGATGCGGCGGAAGGGCTCGCCGTGGGTGTTGCGGTGCCCGGCGAGGGCGAAGTTGCCGGGGCGGCCGGGCGCGGCGGTGCCGGGGTAGTGGCCGGCGTAGCCGCGGTCGAGGACGGTCCGTTTGCCGACGCCGTGGGCGACGGGGACGGTGAGGCCGAGGCGGGGGATGCGGAGGACGGCGTACGGGCTGCCGGAGGGCGCGGGTCCCGGCGACGCGGACGGCGGCGCGGGCGCAGGACCCCTGGCACTCGCGGCCGTCGGATCGGCGGCCGGCACGGAAGGTGACGGGGAAGGTGACACGGTCGCCGGCTCCGGTGTCGCCGCCGGGGGTGAGGAGTCCCACTCCCGTTCGAGGGTGCGCACCTGCTCGACGGCCCCGGCGCGGGCCTGCGCGTTGGTCCACCACAGCTGGTGGACGGCGAGGAGGAGCACGACGACGCCGCAGGTGACGAGGATCTCGGCGCACGTCCACAGCGCGCGTGCGCCGGGCCCGCGCCCCGCGCGCGCCTGGACGACCACCGGGACACGCGTCCGTCGACCCCGCACGGCGGGCACGATAAGCGCTGGGGAGCCAACTCTCCAGGGCCGTACAGCAGTACGGTGTCGACATGCGCCCCGACACGCCTGCCGATCACACCACCGAAGCCGAGCGTCTGCTCCGCACCGCGGGGCAGTACCCGGAGGACCGCGAACCCCTGCTGCTGCGCGCGGCGGCCCACCTGGAACTGGCGGGCCACCGCGAGAGAGCGACGTCCCTGTACGACTCGCTCCTGGCCTCCTCCCCCGCCGCGCCGCTCCTCATCAGGGCGCTGAAGGCGGCGAACCTGTGGGAGTACGGGCACGAGGCCGAGGCGCGGGCGATCATCGACGGCGTCCGTCGGGCCCGCCCGACGGAGCCGGAGCCGTGGGAGATCGTGGCGGAGACGCTGGAGTCCCACGACGAGCTGGAGGCGTCGGAGGCGACGTTCACGGAGGCGGCGACGCTGCTCGTGGCGCCGACCTCGGCGGAGGACCTGTCGTACGCCCTGCAGTCCCTGCTGACCGGGCGCCACCGGGTCCGCCGCCTGCTGGCGCTGCCGCACGACGACCACGACACCCTGGCGGACCGCCTCCACGCGGGGGACGTTTCCCTGGACGAGCTGCACGACCCCAAGCGCCTGTGGTCGCTGGGCTCCTCGGACCCGGCGGAGCTGCAGGCCGAGATCACCCGCCTCCGCTCGGAGCTGGGCTCCTACCGCACGGCCCTGTCCCGCCCCTTCCCTGTCGCCGTCCTGCACTGGCCGGAAGCGGAACTGGACGAGCTGCTGGCGGCCTACCCGGAGCTGGAGGCGGAGTACCCGACGTACCGGGCCCACCTGACGGACATCGAGGCCTCCCTCCGCGAACTGGCCCAGTCCGGCACCCCCAACCTGGGCATCGTCCCGGCCACGGTCCCCTCCTACGAGGCCTTCGCCGCCTCCGAGTCCTCCTCCCCGGCCAACGCCGACCTCCTCCCCCAATACGCCACCACCCTCGCCGCCCGCGGCCACGCCACCCCCTGGCCCCCGGCGAGGGGGGCGGAGTGCTGGTGCGGGTCGGGGAGGACGTATGGGGGGTGCCACGGGAGCGACGCGCGGGAGTAGTCGAGCTGACGGATATCGATTCCGCGGCCGTCGATGTCATTGCGGTCCATTAGGGTCGCTTGATCACATGCGGCGCGCGTATCCCAAGGCGAGACATGACGACTGACTGGCAGTTCGAGGTACCCACCAGTGGCAGCAAGCACCTGCCTCCGGACGCCCGCTACATGGAGGCGCTCAGCAGTCAGGGCTACGGCTTCGAGGCGGCCGTAGCCGACCTCGTGGACAACTCCATCGATGCCGGCGCCAAGGACGTCGTGATCCACTTCCTACGCGATGGGGACCGGCTCGTCAGCCTTCTCATAGTCGACGACGGCAAGGGGATGGACGAGACGGAGTTGGACGTCGCGATGACCGTGGGCGGGCGTCGGGACTACGATGCCAGGGCTCTCGGGATGTTCGGCACGGGCCTGAAGTCGGCCTCTCTCAGTCACGCGGGAGCCGTCACCGTCGTCAGCAAGGTCCGTCGGACTCGAGCGGCCGCTCCGGCCGGTCGCCGTTGGACGATGGAGCGTGCCGTGAACGGCTATCAGTGCGACATCGTCGCACCGAACTATGCCCAGCAGCTCGTCGACCGCTACTACGACTGTCCGATCGTCTGGCAGGGCACGATCGTCCGCTGGGACGAGGTCAAGAACTTCCCGCGGACGGGCGGGGGCCAGACCGATCGGTATCTGCTCCGGACGATCAACAGACTGGGGCTTCACCTGGGTCTGCATCTGCACCGGTTCCTGGCGCGAGAGGACTTCAACATCACCATCGCCGTCGAGGACGTCTCCACCGGCGTCGAGTACATGAACTTCGGCGTCCAACCGCTCGACCCGTTCGCCTACCCGGTCACCGGGCACCCCGACTACGCGCGCACATTCGTCGCCCACGTTCCTTCTGTGGGCCCCGTGATGCTGGACGCTCACATCTGGCCCGCGAAGTCGAACACGGACGAGTTCAAGGCCGTGGGTACGGGCATCGACCGGCAGGGCTTCTACTTCTACCGGCACGACCGGCTGGTCCAGGCGGGCGGCTGGAACAATTTCCGGCAGCCGGAGCAGCATCTCGCCTTGGCGCGCGTCGCCGTCGACCTCCCTGACGGTGCCGTCGCCTCCGACGTGTTCCGTCTCACGGTGAAGAAGGACGGGGTCGACACGTCCCCCGAGTTCGTCACTGCGTTGGAGTCCGCTGTGGACGCCGACGGCCGGCCGTTCTCCCAGTACGTGGCCGACGCGGACGCTACGTATCGGTCGGCGCGGAAGCGTACCGCCACGACTCGCAAGCCCGTGATCCCGGCCGGCAAGGGCTTCGAGGCAACCGTGCGGGAAGCGATCGAGGACGAATTGCCTCTGATACCCGGTGAGGAGCCGATCGCCGTCCGGTGGCAGAAGATCGACAACGGCACGTTCTTCGAGATCGACCGAGAGACTCGGACCATCGTCCTCAACCATCACTATCGGGCCGCGATCCTCGGCGGCCGCCGCGGTGGACTGAACGACGCGCCGATCCTCAAATCACTCATGTACCTGCTGCTCCATCAGGTCTTCGAGAAGGAGTACAGCGGCAGTCGCGAGAAGGACAACCTGCAGCTATGGCAGTCCGTTCTGGTGGCGGCGGCTCGGGCGGAGCTCAACCGGGCGGCGGAGAATGACTGATACCGAAACCGGCCCCTCCCTCGCCTGGTCGACGGTCGAGCACTACCTGGGGGAAGGGCAGAGCGCGAGCTACCGCCTGTCCGCCGCCGACCGACATCCCGTGGTGTCGTACGAGATAGGTGACGGCGGCAGGGACATCGCCCTGTTCGTCGAACTGGCCAGAAACCAGCAGCCGCCCCGTTCCTCGCTTCCCGCCGTTCGGATAGATCAGGTGGCAGTGGCAAAGGGGCTGCGGATGGCCCGCATCCGTACCACCCAAGTGGCTCTGATGCGAGATTTCCACGACATGCTCCTCGCCGTGGCCGATCGGATCGTCACGCGCAACCGATCCCTGGATCGTGCGTTCACCGAGACCGTGGAGGGATGGAGTTCGCTGCTCGACCGGCCCCGGGAAATGAGCGTCGAGCGTCGGATCGGCCTCTTGGGCGAACTGTCCCTGATGACACGGCTTGCCGAGACGTACGGATGGGGGACCGCCGTGACCGCCTGGACGGGGCCGTACGGTGAGGAACACGACTTCGCCCTCGGCGACTTCGACATCGAGGTGAAGACGACGGCAACGGAGCGACGCCGTCACGTGATACACGGCATTGGACAGCTGCATCCGACACCGGGCCGGCCGCTGTGGTTCGCCTCCCTTCGGTTGACCCGGGGAGGTGCCGGGGGCCGCACCTTGGCAGAGTCGGTGCAGAGCGTACGGGCCGGCGTGGCGGACCAGGCCCCGACGGTCATGGCCCGCCTGGATTCCGCCCTGAAGCGCTCCGGATGGTCGCCCGATCGTCAGGACGACGAGCGCTGGTCACCGCGCGACGAGGCCCTGGTCCTCGCTGCCGAGTCGGTGCCTCGACTCACCCCCGAGTTGCTCGCCGCCGCGGCGTTCGAGCGGATCTCGGCCGTGCGGTACGAAACCGACGTGACCGGGCTCCCACCCACACCTGGCGCGCCGGTGGACCTGTCCGGCCTTCGCCTTCCCTGAGCTTTCCGTCCCCTCCCTGCCTTCCGACGTACGAGGAACCGCAATGACCAGTCCCGACACAGCTGCCGGCATCCGGCTCGACCTGCACGCCCGCGTCCTCGGTGACATGAGCTCGGGAAAGCCCAAGCGCCTCGTCCGTGCGCTGGAGTATCAGGCCGAGGACCTCGTGTCGGAGGCGATGGAGTACGCCACGGAAGCCGATTTCGCGTCCGTCCTGCGCGACGCACGTGTCACGGACTCGTTGGTCGAACTGTGGCGCAAGCAGCTCACCCGCTGGGACTTCAACGAGAACGTGGCCTGGTCGAGTCACCCGCCTCGGACAGACGAGCGGCGGGCCGACGTGTACCGGTTGCTCGGCATCGGGGACGACACGAGCAAGCTGCTCGACACCCTCGTGCCCGTGTCCAAGGCCGCCGGGGCGGTCGTGATCAGCACCGAACACACCCCCTGGTACACACCGCAGTCCCTTCAGGGGCGCCCGTGGTACTGGCCTGCGTACCGAAAGCTACTGGTGGGCAAGGGTTGGCCTGAGGATGTCGTCGCCGGTCTCGACGAAGCGACCGACCGTGTGGTGGAGCGGCTGGCCGACCCTACGGCGCCGGAGGCGTATCAGTCGAAGGGCCTCGTCGTCGGATACGTCCAGTCCGGCAAGACCGCCAACTTCGCCGGTGTCATCGCCAAGGCCGTCGATGCCGGCTACCGGCTCGTGATCGTCCTGGGCGGTACGCTCAACATGCTTCGCGCGCAGACCCAGCGTCGCCTGGACATGGAATTGGTCGGCCGCGAGAACATCATGCGGGGGGCGAGCGAATACGAGTCCGACTACGCGGACGACCCCGCCTGGAGCCAGGGCAAGTTCGCCACTTTCGGTGCCATGCCCTCCTCCCTCGGCGCCTTCGACATCCATCGGATGACGACGCGGGACGACGACTACCAGAGCCTCCTGCAGGGCATCGTGGCCCTCGAATACGAGAAGCAGGAACCCGCTCTGCCGCTATACGATCCCCGAAACCTGCATCGGGCCGCAGCCCGCCTGATGGTGGTGAAAAAGAACAAGCAGGTGCTGACCAAACTGGTGAAGGATCTTCGAAAGATCAAGACACCGCTCTCCGAGATCCCGGTCCTGATCGTCGACGACGAATCCGACGAAGCGTCGGTGAACACTTCCGATCTGGCCAAGCCGAACGCGGAGCGTACGGCGATCAACCAGAAGATCTCCGAATTGCTCCGCATGCTGCCGCGCGCGCAGTACGTCGGCTACACCGCGACACCCTTCGCTAACGTCTTCATCGACCCCAGCGACACGGAGGACATCTTCCCGAAGGACTTCATCATCTCCCTGCCCCGGCCGAACGACTACATGGGCGCACGCGACTTCCACGACCTCGACTCGGATCTGTCCGACGGGGAGCGGACGTACGCCGACTCCAACGAGATGGCGCACGTCCGGGACATCGTGGTGGAGGATGACGAGGACGACACGTGCCTCGAGCGCGCCATGGACATGTTCGTGCTGACCGCCGCGATGAAGCTGTACCGCGAGGACAAGGGCAAGCTCGGCGACGGCTACTTCCAGCACCACACGATGCTCATCCACGAATCCGTCCGGCAGGATGTCCATCGCGAGCTGCTCGGCAGGGTCACCCGGCTCTGGTGGGACGCCGGCTACCTCGGCGCTCGAGGGTACGAACGATTGCGGACCCTGTTCGACACGGACATCGCCCCGGTCTCCGCAGTACGCGCGGACGGGCAGGCCGTACCGGCTTCCTTCGACGAACTCATGCCCTACGTCGGGCCGGCTGCGGTACGGATCGGCGGAGACCAGAGACCGATCATCGTCGTCAACGGTGACAAGGACATCGAGACCGGCGAGGCGGACTTCGACAAAAGGTCCATTTGGAAGATCCTCATCGGCGGACAGAAGCTGGCCCGCGGCTTCACCGTGGAGGGCCTGACCGTCTCGTACTTCCGGCGCCGTGCCGGCAACGCCTCCACCCTGATGCAGATGGGCCGTTGGTTCGGCTTCCGCAAGGGTTACCGGGACCTGGTCCGGTTGTACCTCGGCCGTCAGGAGACCATGGGCAAGAAGGAGATCGACCTCTACGCGGGCTTCGAGGCGATCTGCAGGGACGAGGAGGCGTTCCGTGCCGAACTGGCCCAGTACTCGGTGACCGTCGACGGGCGCCCGCAGGTCACCCCGGACAAGGTGCCGCCGCTGGTATCACAGCACATCCCGTGGCTGAAGCCGACCAGCCCGAACAAGATGTACAACTCTCGACTGGTCACCCTCAGGTCCCCCGGTCAGTGGCAGGAACCGACGGCCTACCCGACGAAGGTCTCCGATCTGCGACACAACACCCACCTGTGGACGCCGGTCCTCGATTCCTTGTCGACCGAGCCGACGCAGCTCTGTTACCACTTCGCGAAGAAGGGTGTCGCCCACCGTTACGCCGCTTTCACGGGGGTCGTGGGCGCCGCAGAGCTCTTCGAGCTGGTGTCCGGCGTCAGGTGGGGGGCTCCCTCGCAGTTCGATCCGCATCTCGACTATCTGCGGGAGATCACCGACAAGACCGCCCAGGTGGACGACTGGGTCGTGCTCGCACCCCAGCACGCCCAGCCGGGCCGACGGATCCGGCTCGGCGCTGCCGGCCGCACTTACTCCTACTTCGCCCGTGACCGTCGTCGTGATCCACTCTTCGGCGCCATCAGTGACATGAAGCATCGCGCGGCAGCCATGCGCATCGCGGGCGGAATGCCCGATTCAGGTGATGTCGCCGTCGAAGGCCTCGTCGGGCCGCGTCGGGGCGCGATCGTCCTCTACCCGATCGTCGAGGCCGCGCACCGGGCCGCGATCGTGGAGGGCGAGGCGGTCGATCCGAGTCGGGTCGTGATGGCTTTCGGCTTCGTCGCTCCCGCCTCGGCCCGCAGTGACGACGGCCGCGTGCTGCGGTTCACGACCATCGACTCCTCCCAGGAGGGCGTCGCCATCATCGACACCGCCGCGGCGGCCCGCTGACGTGCCAGGAGAGCGTGATGTCCACCGAGACGACCCGTATGAAGAGCGTCGGCGTGTGCACCGGCGCCGGGGGCCTCGCCCTCGGTTTGGAGCAGGCCGGGTTCGACCCGGTTCTCCTCCTCGACAACAGAGCTGTCAGTTGTGAGACGTTGCGTGCGAATCGACCGGCGTGGAACGTCCTGGAGCTCGACCTCCTCGAATTCGACCCGATCGACCACCAGCACACCTACGACGTGGACCTTCTCGCCGCGGGCCTGCCCCGCGTCAAGGCCGCTGCGTCCGTGGGTCGTGCCGATAGGAACGACGAGCTTGAGGTGCTGAAGGCCACGATCATGCTGATGCATGCTGTCCGGCCACGTGCTCTGTTGATCGAGAACGTGCCCGACCTGGTCACCAAGCCGGCCTACGGCCCGATCAGGGAGTACATCGGTGAAGAGCTCGTCCACCTCGGCTACGAGCTGCACTGGTTCGTCCTCAACGCCGTGGATTTCGGAGTGCCGCAAGATCGCAGAGAGGGCGTCGTGATCGCGTTCGAGGGCGATCGTCTGGCCTCCTTCACTCCGCCTGCCGCCACCGTCACCCGGCAGCGGACGGTCGGGGAGGTGTTGGGCATGTCGATGGCGGTCCGTGGCTGGCCGCAGGCGGCCGAGTGGGCTGCCCAGGCAGACCGGCCCGCGCCGACCCTGGTCGGCGGGTCCTGGAACCGCGGTGGTGCGGATCTGGGGCCGACCGGCAGCAAGCGCGCGTGGGCACGCATGGGCGTGGACGGCGCTACGGTGGCCGACGACGTGCCCGGCCCGGACTTCGCCTGGAATCCGTCGCTCGGCCGTGCGGGAATGGTGCCCCTCACTGTGCGCCAGGCGGCCATGCTTCAGGGTTTCCCTCGCGACTGGGCCTTCGCGGGCCGAAAGACGGCGCAATACCGGCAGGTGGGCCACGCCACTCCACCGCCGGTCGGTCTGGCCTTGGGCAAAGCGATCAAAGCCGCTCTGGAGCACTGACACGGTCGGCCGGAATACGCCGACACCGGCCGATGCGAGGCGGCGGCCGACAGCCGCGTCTCCGGGACGGAGGGGCCGGGTAACCTTGGGCGCTGCTGGGGTCTCCCGGTCCCCTGCTGCTGGGGTCTCCCGGTCCCCTCGACGAACACATCACGCCTTCTGGAGATCACACGTGCCACGTCCCGAGATTGTCGACCTGTTCGCCGGGCCGGGCGGGCTCGACGTGGCAGCCCGTGACCTCGGCTACGAGGTGACCGGTATCGAGTTCGACCAGGACGCCTGCGACACCCGGACCGCAGCCGGACTCCTCACCTTGCAGGGCGACGTGCGAGATTTCGGGCCACACAAGTTCCCGAACGCGACCGTGCTGGCCGGCGGACCACCATGCCAGACGTTCACCGTGGCCGGCTCCGGAGCGGGGCGCCGTGCCCTTGACGAGGTGATCGAGTTCGTCAAGCGGATGGCGCGTGGTGAGGACGTCCGCTCACAGCTCGCCGTACTTGACGACGAGCGCACCGGCCTCGTCCTGGAGCCACTGCGATGGGCACTGGAAGCCATGCGTGATGGACGCCCTTACGAAGCGATCATCCTGGAGCAGGTTCCCGCAGTCCTCCCGGTCTGGGAAGAGTACGCCAAGGTGCTGTCCGCGAACGGTTACTGGGTGGCCAAGCCCAAGGTGCTGCACACCGAGCAGTTCGGCGTTCCTCAGACGCGGCGTCGCGCCATCCTGGTGGCCCGCCTCAACCGGATCGTCGAACTTCCGTCGCCCACCCACCGCATGTACCGCAAGGGCGTTCCTCGTGACCACGGCGATCCCCGTCTCGCCCCCTGGGTACCCATGTCTGCGGTGCTCGATCGACCGGCACCCTTCGAGGTGATCTCGAACTACGGAACCGGTGGCGACCCCAAGAGTCGTGGCCGCCGCTCCTCCGACGAGCCGGCCTTCACGGTCACCGGCAAAGTCTCCCGCAACCGAGTCGTCGGCCGGGACGGAGCCGAGCTTCCCCGCTTCTCGGAGGCCGAGGCCGGCATCCTTCAGACGTTCCCGGCCGGCTACCCCTGGTCCGGCCGGGCGATCGCCCAGCAGATCGGGAATGCGATCCCTCCCTTGCTCGGCCGGGCGGTCCTGACGGCCGCCCTCGGCACCGCAGAGGACTACGCCACCGGGGGCGAGTCCTGATCAGCTGGTCAGGCGAAGTCCGAGGGCTTCGACAGGACCACTCCAGGTGCGCGCGGAGCCGGAACGGACACGTCTGCTGCCTCGGACTCCTTGACGGACCTCCGCTCTCGCAGCGGAGCCTCGCTCTGCAGTTTTTCGAACAGGGGTAGCAGCGCGTCGACGGCCGCCGGCTTGACCCGCCCGTCAGAGGGGCCTTCCGGAAGGCGCTCCCAGTCCACTACCTCGCGGTCGCCCGCCTCGATCCAGTCGAGCAGCTCGTCGACGTCCGGATCGATGTCGGGCGCCAGCACCTCGTACATCAGGGTGCTGCCCGCGGCGTTCACCGCTGAGGAGAAGGCATTGACGTGGTCGCCTGGTCGCGCCACTCCCGAGTCGAGGAGGTCGCCGATCACACGGATCATGGCCTGGGCCGTCGGACGGTGATCGATCACGTCAAGGCGCATGGTCGTGTTCAGGACGTCCTGAATCCTGCAAGCCGTGGCGACGGGAGTGTAGTCGTCGCCGTTGCGGAAGAGTTCGGCTGCCCACCAGAGGCGGGAGAACGTCTGGGTGTAGTGAGGGCCACAGAACCGGGCAGCGGTTGCGATACCCGGGCTTTCCGCCTTGGCGGCGCCCTTGTGGCGCCAGACCACGTAGTCAGGGGCGACGATCATGGCGAGGTGGTTCCAGAGGCGCGTGTCAGCGGCCTCGGCACGGGTCATGCGGAGGGTGGCGTGGAGGCGGGGCGCGAGCCAGCCGTCGGCAGAGAATCGATCGTCGGCGAAACGTCTCATCGTCTCGTCGAGCAGAGTGCGGACGGGTTCGGTGCGCCGCCGCTGAGCGGTCTGCACGTCGTACGGGACGCACGCACGGCCGAGCGCCACTTGCGGCGGAAGTTCCAAGCCGGCCTGAATGCCCCGGCTGAGGTGCTTGGTCACGGCGGCGTCGGGCAGCAGCGCCAGTACGGGCGGCAGGTCCACGGGAGCGAGGTGGCTCATCGGGTTCCGCTCCTGTCCGCGGCGTCGAGGGCCCGCACCGCATTGGTCAGCTTCTTGGTCGTCCGGCTTCGCCTGCCCGCCGCGTACTGGATGGTCGTCTGGAGCTCGGACCAACCGAACCCCTTGGTGCGGCGCTCCTCGATGTCGTACAGGGCGTCGGTGAGCTGCCGTCCCGGGAGCACATCGGGAAGCATCATCCGGAGAACGGCCTCACGCCAGCCGGTGGGCAGGACGGGCGTGCCGTCCTCGTCGACGTCGAGATCACTGATGGCAGTGTGGAACATGGCTGTCCAGGCATCCTGAGCGATCTGTCCGGACGTCACGTCGCGCAGCATTCTCTCCGCCGGGCTGCCGCCGCTGCCACCGAGAAGTTCGACGAGTCCGTCGACGGATCCGGTGTTGAGGTAGACGGTGGGCACGTCGCCGGTCGTGTCCACGATCCAAGGAGCATCCTTGTACGGACGAAGCCATTCCTCTGGCCCCTCGCGAAAGTCCGTGGAGACGATCCCGATCTCCCGTTGGCGAACCGGGGTGGTGCCTTTGAGGTCCAGGTACCAGTCCTGCTCGGCAGTACCGATGACTCGGCCTCGGACTCCGTCGACGGTGGCGACGACCGTGAGACCGAGGGTGGCACGGCCGAGGTGACGACTCCGGTACAAGTCGATGCTCCCGCTCCAGGTGCCGTCGCTGGACCGCTCGAGGGTGGTGGTGGTGCGGGCGTTCGTCGCCTTCTCAGTCAGAGCGGCCAGACAGACCAGGTCCGTCCACTCGCCACCCGCGATCTCCTGCTCGGGGAGCGTCGCCTGGAGCCGGAACGTGCAGAACTCCCAGTTGCCCCGGCCGGCCTGGTGGAGGGCAACGGTCCGTTGGGGCTTGGAGATGTTGGCGTAGGGAAGCGGAGAAACGCCGTCGACGGTGCCGGAGAGCACGTCGAGGTCGACATCGCCGAAGAGGGTCGGATACGGGTAGACAGGCTTCACGCCGCTCCTCCGCGGGCCTTCTGGACATCGACGACGAGGCGGGCGAAACCGCCCTGGACGGGGTGAGTGGCCGGATCGGTCACTCCTGTGAACACGGCGGCGCGCACGCCGGGCTCCACGACGAGGTTGCCGTTGTCCACTCGACAGTGGTCCGACGCAGTGAGCAGGGCCCACCCCACGGCCGGACGGCCACCGGATCGCACGTCGAACTTCGCCACGGGCGTCAACACCCACGGGTCCTCGGCGTCGGGAAGCTTGAGCCCGACCGTGACGTTCCAGGCACCGCTCTCCTCCACGCGCGCCTGCACACTACGCACGACCGGGAAGCCCTGGGAACGCCTCCCAGCTCCGGTGGCACCGACCCCTCCGTCCAGTTTGAGCAGTTCGCGAAGGGCGGCGGGGCCGCCGGTCGGTGCGGCCTCACGGCGTCCGACCAGGCCTCGTACTGCCTTGTCGATCTCGGCCCTGAACTCCTTGAGACGACTGAGCGCTCCGCGCTCGTAGAGAGAGGTGAGCTCCTCCGTGCGGTCCCAGCGGTCGTGCTCGGGAGGTTCGGAAGCGCGCAGGAAAGCCTCCGCCAGCTCGACGTCCTCGCCCACCCTGCCGGTGGCGTATCCCGCGAGAAGCACAGCCTGGAACGGCGCCGTACCCAGCGGAAGTTCGCGCGGACGCTGCTCCGTGATGGTCATTCGGTTGCCGCGCATGCAGACGACTCGGCTGTGTCGCTCGTCCCGATCGGCAGCCGCGGTGAGGAGCAGAACGGCAGGATGCTCGCGTCCCTTGTCCCTGGTCCGACCGCGCCCCTTGAGGGGGGAGACGACGAGAGGTACCTCCGCAAGTGCGACCTGGTCGCCGGCGGTCAACTCGGAAACGGTCTCTCCGTCCAGGTACGCCTGAAGGGCTCGACCGAGAGCCGGGTGATGAGCATGGGGGTCGACCCGTTCCTCGGTGACGAGCACATGACCGTTTCGGAGGGTGGTGACGCTGGCCTCCATCAGTGCCCCGGCAGACCGGCCCCCGATCATGGCGGCCCAGAACCCGTCCGCGAGCGAACGGACGATCTTGTCGTGCATCTCCTGGAGAGTCTCGGCGTCCCCCGAGGCATCGTGGGCGCCGACGATCAGGAAGGAGGTGCCCGGGGCGGAGCCCTGCCTGGACAGGTGGAGAGCCGAGACCTCGTTCTCGTCAGCCCACCATGAGCGGGATACGCCCTTGTGCAGCGGCTCTGGTTCGGCTTCCCCGAACCAGGCCGGGCCGGCGTAGGCTTCGCCGTCGAGTTCGTGCCAGGGCAGGTCGAGCCGGCCCACGACGCGCCGTTCCAGGCGTCCCTCGTGCGGCTCCGAAAGCGTGGAGTTGACGAGGACGAGGCCCAGACGGCTGGTGGCCCACAGTGTGGCCTTGCCGAGCCCGTACGAACCACCGGCACGGCCGCCTGCCTGCTTGTGGCTGTCGAGCTGGCGGCGTACGACGGCGGCGTAGCGACCGTCCTGGTACTCCGGCCCGGTCAGACCGGCCGCGTTGTAGTCCTCGACGCGGAGCAACAGCAATGAACGCTGCTCATCCAGGTCGTCGAGGGCGGCACGGAGGCTCCGGGACACCTTCTGTCCCCCCACGGCAGCGGCTTCGTAGTGCGGCCGTAGGTCTTCCCACCGCATGGCGGTGAGGAAGGCGTCGAGGTGCTCGCCGCTGAGTTCGTGCAGGACGTAGCGGACTCGGACCGGCGCCGTACGGTCGAGGCGCTCGTCGAGGGAGTTCTGGGTGGCCTCTCGAGCGAGGACGGACAGGTCGGCGTCGAAGGCGAAGGCCGCGGCATTGCCGTATTCACGACCGCCGTCGGCGTGCGCAGGCCGATGATGCCACTGACGAGGAAGAGCGGACGCGATGTCGGCGGTGCGGTTGTAGACCGATGCGGGGTCGATGTCGAAGACGGAGGCGATGGCACGCTTGATCTCCTCACGCGGCTCTGCGCGCCCGGTGATCCACGCGGAGACAGCGGCTCGGGTAAGGCCGAGGCGCTGCGCGAGTTCGACCTGCTTCATGTCGGCTCGGGCGAGCTGGCGCTCCAACCAGGTACCGAACTCTTCGCCTTGCGGTTCCGTCACGCGTTTCCCCCCGGAAGTTCGCCGCTTCGCTGCACGAAGTGATGACCGCCGCGCATCCTTGGCACGCACAGCGGCAAGCCAGCCTACCACCGACCATTTGACAGAACGTAGGATGTCAAATTCCAATTGGCGGGCTTCCGTGTCTCACTCACCGACGGCCTGCGCTCCCCTGGCCCGCGGACGCGACACAGCACGCCGCTCCTCTACGACCGCTGCGACGCGCAGCGCCGCCTCGGCGGCGCTCTCGTGCTCCCACACGCGCACGGGTATCCACCCCGCCTCGATCAGGCGGGCGTCGGTGTTCGCGTCCCGAGCCTGGTTCTTCTCGATCTTCTCGCGCCAGAACTCCGAGTTCCGCTTCGGCCACGTCGCGTGTTCGGGGCAACCGTGCCAGAAGCAACCGTCGACGAACACGGCCACTTTGGCCGGCCCGAAGACGATGTCGGCCTCACGACGCACTCCCTTCAGCGGGCGTCGGTGCACCCGATAGCGGAGCCCGGCAGCGTGCAGGCAACGACGCAAGGCCATCTCCACATCGGTGTTCCGGCGACGCTGCTTGCTCATCCGGGAGCTCGTCGACTCTGTCGTCTCCAGGACCCTCATGACGCCATTGTGGCGTGGATCCGACGGACGCGAGAGAACACCCTCGGCAGGGCAAGCGTGACCTAGGCTCGCTACGACGACGTTTCGACACCAGGAAGGCCCTCGCCATGCCCCGCACCCTCTCCCCCGCCGTCGCCGCCGCCGGGCTCGTCGGTGGTTATGCCGTTGCCCGGTGGACCAAGAAGCGACCGCTCGGTGGGGTGGTGCTGGCCGTGGCCGGTGGGGTGGCCGCGCGGGAGTGGCAGCAGGTGGGCGGGGGGAAGGTGGCGGCCGGGCTCGGGGCTGCCTATGTGGCCGCGTTCGCCGGGTCGCACCCGCTCGCGAAGAAGATCGGGGCGTGGCCCGCGGTGTTCTCCGTGGCCGGGGCCATGGCCGGAGCCGCGTACGCCGTGGCCCGCAAGACGGGCTGAGGTCCGGCGCCCCCGGCCCCCACGAGGCCGAGGCCCCCGGCCCCGGCCCCGGCCCCCACGAGACCGAGGGCCCGGGCCCCTGGCCAGGCGCGCCCCCGCGCGGCCGCCCCTCACCCCCCCAACGCGTGGCTCACCGTATAGATCAGCAGCCCCGCCAGCGCGCCCACCACCGTGCCGTTGATGCGGATGAACTGGAGGTCGCGGCCGATGTTGGCCTCGATCTTGCGGGAGGTCTGGGTGGCGTCCCAGCCGGCGATCGTGTCGGTGATCAGGGAGGTGATCTCGGCCCGGTAGGTGGTGACCACATAGGCCGCCGCGTCCTCCGCCCAGCCCTCGACCTTGGCCTGGAGGCGCTCGTCCTTGGAGAGGCGGGTGCCCAAAGAGATCAGGGAGGCGCGGGCGCGGCGGCGGAGCTGGCTGCGGTCGTCCTCCGCCGCCGCCAGGATCAGGGCGCGGACCGAGGACCAGGCGGAGGCGATGACGTCCTGGATCTCCGGGCGGGCCAGCAGCTCCGACTTCAGCCGCTCCACCCTCGCCCGGGTGTCGGTGTCGCCCTGGAGGTCGGCGGCGAAGTCGGTCAGGAAGCGGTCGATGGCGCCGCGTGCCGGGTGGCCCGGCATGTCGCGCATCTCCGTCACGAAGCGGAGCAGCTCCTTGTAGACCCGCTCGCCCACGCGCCGGTCGACGAACCGCGGGGTCCAGCCCGGCGCGCCGCCCTCCACCGCCTCCATCACCGAGTCGCCGTGCGTCACCAGCCAGTCGTGGGCCCGCGCGCAGACCAGGTCCACCGCGCGGCGGTGGGCGCCGTCGGACACCATCCGGCTCAGCGTCTTGCCCAGCGGCGGCCCGACGTCCGCCGCCTCCGCCCGCCGGGTGATCGCCTCCCCGACGATCGCCTGCACGTCGGAGTCCCGCAGCACGGTGAGCGCACCGCGCAGGGCGGCGGCCAGCTCGGAGGTGACCCGGTCGGCGTGCGCCGGGTCCGCGAGCCACACCCCCAGGCGGCGGGCGATGGCGAAGCCGCGCAGCCGGCCCCGTACGACGTCGGCGGACAGGAAGTTCTCCCCCACGAAGGTGCCCAGCGAGGCGCCCAGCTGGTCCTTCTTCGTCGGGATGATCGCGGTGTGCGGGATCGGCAGCCCGAGGGGGCGGCGGAAGAGCGCCGTCACCGCGAACCAGTCCGCGAGCGCGCCGACCATGCCCGCCTCCGCCGCCGCGGCCACATAGCCCGCCCAGGCGCCCGCGTCCGCCGACTCCGCCCACGTGGCCAGCGCGTAGACCACCGCCACGAAGCCGAGCAGCGACGCGGCGAACGCCTTCATGCGGCGTACGCCCCTGCTCTTCTCCTCGTCCGCCGCCGTGTACGTGAAGCTCACCATGCCACCATCACCTCACCTCCCTACCTGACTGACTCCCCGGCCGCATCCCGAGTTCCCCCGTACATCTTCGCGATCACCGCCTCGATGTCGGGCTCCCGCACGGACAGGTCCACCAGCGGGTACGCCGCCGCGACCGCCGCCACCACCGGTGCCGCCGACGCCGAGGACGGCAGGGCGAGGAACTGGCGCGGCCCCTCGGCCCGTACGAAGCGGGCGCCCGGCACCTCGATCGGGGCCGTCTCGCGCGCCAGGTCGACCACGAGGAGCCGTTCGCTCTCGCCCGCCGCGTGCAGGCCGGCGAGCTCCCCGTCGTACATCAGCCGGCCGTGGTCGATGACCATCACCCGCGAGCAGAGCTGTTCGATGTCGGTGAGGTCATGGGTGGTCAGCAGCACCGTCGTACCGCGTGAGGCGTTCAGTTCGCGCAGGAACTCCCGGACCTTCGCCTTGGACACGACGTCCAGGCCGATGGTCGGCTCGTCGAGGTAGAGCACGTCCGGGTCGTGCAGCAGGGCCGCGGCGATGTCGCCGCGCATCCGCTGGCCCAGCGAGAGCTGCCGTACGGGCACGTCGAGCAGCTCGCCGAGGTCGAGGAGGTCGACGCAGCGGGCGAGGTTCTCCCGGAAGCGGTCGTCGGGGATGCGGTACATACGGTGCGTCAGCCGGTACGAGTCGCGCAGCGGCAGGTCCCACCACAGGGTGGTGCGCTGGCCGAAGACCACGCCGATGCGCCCGGCCAGGCGGGTCCGTTCGCGCGAGGGGTCGATGCCGGCGACGCGCAGTCGGCCGCCGCTCGGGGTGAGGATGCCGGTCAGCATCTTGATGGTGGTGGACTTCCCGGCCCCGTTGGGGCCGATGTAGCCGACCATCTCGCCCTTCTCGACCGTGAAGGAGATGCCGTCGACCGCTCTGACCTCCCGCTTCTCGCGACGCAGCAGACCGGCCCGCTTCCTGACCGTGAAGACCTTCTCCACGCCGTCCAGTTCGATGAACGGCGTGGGCGTGGACATGGGCATCTCGTGTCTCAGCTTCCTGTCGATCGGTAGGCCCGCAGGCCGGCCCGCCAGGCCCACCCGGCGACCGCGCAGCACACCGCCGCCACCAGCGGCGAGGCGAACGCCGTCCACCCCGGCACCCCGGCCGGGGCGGGCCGGCCCAGCACGTACAGGGCGGGCAGCCAGTTGACGAAGGCGAGCGGCACGACGTAGACGACACCGCGCACCAGGTCCTGGGCGAAGATCGTCGGCGGGTACTGGAGCATCGTGTTGCCCCCGTACGTGAACGAGCTGGTGACCTCCGCCGCGTCCTGCATCCAGAACAGCGCCGACGCCCCGATCACCATCACCGCCGCGAAGATCAGCGCACCGCTCAGCAGCATCACGGGCACCAGCAGCACCTTCAGCGGCGTCCAGGAGAGGTCGAGCAGGACCAGCCCCCACACCAGCACCAGCAGGCCCTGCGCGAGCCGGCCGAGCCGCCGCAGCGCGAACCGGTCCGCCGCGACCTGCGCGAGGACCGGCGCGGGCCGCAGCAGGAAGGTGTCGAACGAGCCGTCGCGCACCCGCTTGCCCATCCTCGGCAGCGACCCCATCACCAGGTCGGCGAGCCCGAAGGACGTCCCCGCCGTCCCGTACAGGAAGGCGACCTCCGCGAAGGAGAAGCCGCCGAGGCCCCGGACCTGACCGAACATCAGGAGGATGACGACGAAGTCGAAGAAGGTGACGGTGAAGGAGGAGAGGAGGGTGAGCGC
This sequence comes from Streptomyces sp. NPDC126499, assembly GCF_040302485.1. NCBI lineage: Bacteria > Bacillati > Actinomycetota > Actinomycetes > Kitasatosporales > Streptomycetaceae > Streptomyces > Streptomyces sp. NPDC126499. The sequence goes on from NZ_JBEOUO010000033.1 coordinate 42,927, forward strand.
GAAGGAGGAGCGGTACGTCATGGTGGAGCGGATCCACAGGGCCGCCACCATCCGGTACGTACGCCACGACTCGCCGGCCGCACGGCAGGCGCCCCCACGCCACTGGCCGTCCGCCGCCGGCCCGTCCGCACCCCTCCCGTCCGCACCCCTCCCGTCCGCACCCCTCCCGTCCGCACCCCTCCCGTCCGCACCCCTCCCGTACGCACGCCTCCCGTACGCGCGCCTCCCGTACGCGCGCTGATGCCCCGGTCCGTCAGCCACCCTGCACCACCACCTTCCGCGTCGCCGCCGCCTGGGCCGCCCGGCCCGCCGCGAGCAGCACGGCCGCCCAGCAGGCCTGGAAGCCGTACGCCCCGAGCAGCCCCCATCCCTCGTACCGCTCCAGATAGACGTCCGCCGGCACCTGGAGCAGCGACGCCCAGGGCAGCAGCCGCGCCACCTCGCCCAGGGATCCCGGGAAGACGTTGAGCGGCAGCAGCATCCCGGAGAAGAACAGCCCGCCCAGCCAGGCGATCTGGACCACGCCCTGGCCGTCGAGGAGCCAGAAGGCGCTCAGGGCGACCAGGTACCAGACGGCGAAGCTGACGACCGAGCCGAGCGTCACGGCGAGGAGGAAGGCGAGCCAGGTCCAGGGGCGGGACGGGAGGGTCAGGTCGAAGACGAGGGCGCCGAAGAGCATGGGGACGACCCCGCGGCCGAGCAGCTGGTAGGCCGAGCGGCCCAGGTTGGCGGCGAACCACCAGGCCTGGAGGTCGGCGGGCCGGTAGAGGTCGACCGCGATGTCGCCCGTCCGGATCCGTTCGATGAGCTCTTCCTCGAAGCCGCCGCCCATCAGCCCGCAGACGGTGATGAGGGCCTGACCGATCCACACATAGGCGAGGGCGTCGCCCATGGCGTATCCGCCGAGACCGGGGCGGGCGTCCCACAGGGCCATATAGGTGTACGACAGGATGAAGCCGAAGACCGTGTTGGTGAACACGCCTGCCGCGGTGGCCACCCGGTAGGTGGCATGGCGCCGGAAGCCACCGGCGGCCACCGTCGCGTAGAGCCGCAGCACACCCACACCCACCCCCGTACCCCTCTCTCCTCGAAACCGCGGAACCGACCGGAACCGGCCAGCACCGACCGACACCGACCAGCACCGACCAGCACCGACCAGCACCGACCGGAACCAAAGCGCACGACCTTAGTGGGATTTCCCGGGCCGCCGCGACCGGTTTTCCCGCCCCATCGACCCCCATGAGGGCAGGATGTGGTGCTATGTCCCCTTCATCCGGTACGCGTGAGGTTCGGCCCACCGAACCCTCCTGGGAACCACGGGACCCGACCGTCCCCGCCCCGCCCTCCCGGCCGCGCCGGCCCCGCCGCCTCCTGCGGCGCCTGTTCGGCCTCGTCGTCCTCGCCGTCCTGCTCCTGCTCGGCGGCCTCGTCGCCGGCTACCTCCTCGTGGACATCCCGCCCGCCAACGCCACCGCGGTCGCCCAGTCCAACCTCTTCCTCTACCGCGACGGCACCCCCATCGCCCGCGACGGCGAGATCGACCGCGAGAACGTCAGCCTGCGACGCGTCCCGGCCACCGTCCGGAACGCCGTCCTCGCCGCCGAGGAACGCGACTTCCGCACCTCCCCCGCCGTCGACCCCCGCGCCATGATCCGCGCCACCTGGAACACCCTCACCGGCAAGGGCCGCCAGTCCGGCTCCACCATCACCCAGCAGTACGTCAAGAACTACTACCTCGGCCAGGAACAGACCCTCACCCGCAAGGCCAAGGAGTTCTTCATCGCGCTCAGACTCGGCCGCGAGAAGAGCAAGGACGAGATCCTCGAGGGCTACCTGAACACCAGCTACTTCGGCCGCAACGCCTACGGCATCCAGGCCGCCGCCCGCGCCTACTACGGCAAGGACGCCCACGACCTCGACACCGCCGAGGGCGCCTACCTCGCCTCGCTGCTCAACGCCCCCAGCGCGTACGACGTCGCCGCCCACCCCGAGAACCGCGCACGGGCCCTCGCCCGCTGGCACTACGTCCTCGACGGCATGGTCAAGGAGGGCTGGCTCTCCCCCGCCGCCCGCGCGGCCGCCGTCTTCCCCGCCCCCCAGCCCGCGCGCCCCTCCGCCGGGCTCTCCGGGCAGCGCGGCTACCTCGTCCAGGCCGTCGAGCAGTACCTGACCGAGCACGCCGTCGTCGACGAGAAGACCCTGGCCGCCGGCGGCTTCCGGATCACCACCACCCTGGAACCCGCCCAGCAGGACGCCTTCGTGGAAGCCGTCGAGGAGCACGTCACCTCCAGGCTCGACCCGGACCGCAACCCCGTCGACCGTCACGTACGGGTCGGGGGCGCGGCCATCGAGCCGGCCAGCGGCAAGGTCGTCGCGCTCTACGGAGGCGTCGACTACACCCGGCAGTTCGTCAACAACGCCACCCGCCGCGACTACCAGGTCGGCTCCACCTTCAAGCCCTTCGTCCTCGCCACCGCGTTCGAGCACGGCGCCCTGACGCAGGAGGGCGAGCCGATCACCCCGGACACCCTCTACGACGGCGACAACCGGCGCCCGGTGCGGGGCTGGAACGGCGGCTCCTACGACCCCGCCAACGAGGACGACGCCAGCTACGGCGAGATCACCGTCCGGACCGCGACCGACGAATCGGTGAACACCGTGTACGCGCAGATGGCCGTGGACGCCGGACCGGCCCGGGTCCGCGACACGGCGGTGGCACTCGGCCTGCCGGCGAAGACCCCCGACCTCACCACCGGCCCGTCCATCGCGCTCGGCCCGGCCACGGCGAGCGTCCTGGACCTCGCGCAGGCGTACGCCACCCTCGCGAACCACGGCCGGCGCGCCGCGTACACCCTGGTCGAGAAGGTCACCAGGGACGGCGAGGAGGTCGCGCTGCCGGCCGACGAGGGCCGGCAGGTCATCGGGCGCGAGGCCGCCGACACCACGACCGCGGTGCTGCGCAGCGTCGTCGAGGGCGGCACGGGGACGGCCGCGCTGGCGGCCGGGCGGCCCGCGGCGGGCAAGACGGGCACGGCGGAGGACGACAAGGCGGCCTGGTTCGCCGGCTACACCCCGGAGCTCGCGACCGTGGTGGCGATGATGGGCCAGGACCCCGAGTCGGGCCGGCAGCAGCCGCTGTACGGGGCGCTCGGACAGCCCCGGATCAACGGGAGCGGGGCACCCGCGGAGATCTGGGCCCGCTTCACCCGCGAGGCGCTGGCCGGCGTGCCGCCGAAGGACTTCGACCTGCGGCTGATGGAGGGCGTCGCGCCGGAGCCTCCGCTCGGGGAGGGGCGCGAGGGGTACGAGGGGTACGAAGGACACGAGGGGTACGAGGGGCCGGGCGCGGCCGGCCGGCCGCACGCCCCCAAGCCGTGGGCGCCGTGGACACCGAGGTCGGCGGTACGGGGCGAGCCCGGCGAGCCGGGAGCGGCCCCCGGTGGGCCCGGCGGTCCGGGAGGACCGGGCGAGGCGGCGCCGCGCGGACAGCCCGGGCGGCCCGAGGACCGGCGGGCACCGGCGGCCGGGCCCCAGGCGCAGGTGCCCCAGGACGCCCCGTTGCCCGAGGCCCAGGGCCAGGCGGCCGGAGCGGGACCGGAGCCGGGACCCGGACCGGGCCGGGAGGAGGCGCCGCCGCTGCCGGCTCCGGCCCCCGCCGACGGTCCGGTCGGGGACGCGGGCGGAGCACCCGTCGGCGCCCCGGTCAGTGCCCCGAGGTCGCCTTGAGGCCGACCACGGCCACCAGCAGCAGACACACGAAGAAGATCCGCGCGGCGGTCGCCGGCTCACCGAGCACCACCATGCCGAGCACCGCCGCACCGGCCGCACCGATGCCGACCCACACGCCGTAGGCCGTACCGATCGGAAGGGTCTTGGCGGCCTGCGAGAGCAGCATCATCGAGGCGACGATCCCGGCGGCCGTGAAGACACTGGGCCAGAGCCGGGTGAACCCTTCGGTGTACTTCATGCCGATCGACCAGCCGACCTCGAGCAGACCGGCGACGATGAGAAGAACCCAGGCCATGACGACGAACACCTCCGCGAGACGGATCTACAGGGGTGCGTCGTCTTGTCGTGTAACCCGGTACGGCGCGTCTCGTCGGGTGATTCCAGGCTAGCAAAATCCCCCGGGACAGCGGCGAAGGGCCCGGTGACGGTCGTCACCAGGCCCTTCGCGCGACGTAACCGCCACAGGTCGTTACAGATACAGCCCGGTGGAGTCCGACGCGCCCTGGAAGCGGTCCGCGGCCACCGCGTGCAGATCGCGCTCGCGCATCAGGACGTACGCCACGCCCCGCACCTCCACCTCGGCGCGGTCCTCGGGGTCGAACAGGACCCGGTCGCCGATCTCGACGGTACGGACGTTCTGCCCGACCGCGACGACCTCGGCCCAGGCAAGACGGCGACCGACCGCCGCGGTCGCCGGGATCAGGATGCCGCCGCCCGAGCGACGCTCCCCCTCGGGGGTGTCGGTCCGGACCAGGACGCGGTCGTGGAGCATCCGGATGGGCAGCTTGTCGTGGGTGTTCTCGCTCACGGCTCGAACCTACCTGCCCGGGCGTGTCGCCCGTACCCGGGACCGGTACACGGACCGGAACACCGGACCGGAAGCGTCACCGCTTGCCCTTGCGGGCGGAGGCGGCGATCAGCCCGATCACGGCCACGGCGACGAGCGCCACCGGCACCACGCGCTCCAGGCGCGGGGCGCCGTCGGCGTCGGTGAAGCGGGCCTTCACGTCCGAGACGACGCGGTTGACGGCGACGAACGCCCGCCCGGCGGTGTGGTCGACCTGGGCGGCGACCTTCGCCTTCGCATCGCCGACGATCGTCTTCGGGTGCAGCCGAATCCCGATCTCGTCGAGAGTGACGGCGAGCTGCTCGCGCCGGCGGACGATGTCCGCCTCGATCTGCGCAGGGGTCCTGGCGTCCGACACCGCGCTGCCTCCGTAGTCGTGTTCCGGTCGTTGTGGACAGTCTGTCAGCTCGGAGCCGCCGGGGTTGTCACAGACCCCCATTAGGCTGGGTTCGCGTACGCGTACGACCTGTCGAGGAGAGCCAGAGAGCCATGAGCGAGCGACTGCAGCCCGGCGACACCGCCCCCGCCTTCACCCTTCCCGACGCGGACGGCAACGAGGTCTCCCTGGCCGACCACAAGGGCCGCAAGGTCATCGTCTACTTCTACCCCGCCGCCCTCACCCCGGGCTGCACCAAGCAGGCCTGCGACTTCACCGACAACCTGGAGCTGCTCGCGGACGCGGGCTACGACGTCATCGGCGTGTCGCCGGACAAGCCGGAGAAGCTCGCGAAGTTCCGCGACAAGGAGGACCTGAAGGTCACCCTGGTCGGCGACCCGGACAAGAAGGTCCTGGAGGCGTACGGCGCCTTCGGCGAGAAGAAGCTCTACGGCAAGACGGTGACGGGCGTGATCCGCTCGACGGTCGTGGTGGACGAGGAGGGCAAGGTCGAGCGCGCGCTGTACAACGTGAAGGCGACCGGCCACGTCGCCAAGATCATCAAGGACCTCAAGATCGAGGCCTGACCCCTCCCCCGCCGCCCGCCCCGGTGCCACCCCACACGCCCCCCGGCGTGACGCGGGTCGCACTCGGGGCCGGATTCCGTTTGGGAACGGCGTGACCGTACAGGAGTCCTTCCCGGAACATCCCCGGAGAAAGGACGTACGGCCATGCCGGCCCCCGACCACGACACCCCGGCCGATCCGGACGCCCTGCGGCGACATCCCCGGCTGTTCCGGGCGGTCACCCGCCGGCAGCGGCCCCGGCTGCGCCGCACCGACATCACCGTGACCGACGAGGCGGCGGTCAAGCGGGCCGTACGCGCGGCCTCCCTCGGCAACGCCATGGAGTGGTTCGACTTCGGCGTCTACGCCTACCTCGCCGTCACCCTCGGCCACGTCTTCTTCCCCGCCGGCAACGAGACCGTCCAGCTGCTCTCCTCCTTCGCCACCTTCGCGGTCGCCTTCCTGATCCGCCCGCTCGGCGGCATGGTCTTCGGCCCGATGGGCGACCGGCTCGGCCGGAAGAAGATCCTCGCCCTGACCATGATCCTCATGGCGGTGGGCACCTTCGCGATCGGCCTGATCCCCTCGTACGCCTCCATCGGCTACTGGGCGCCCGTCCTTCTGGTCTTCTTCCGGATGGTGCAGGGCTTCTCGACGGGCGGCGAATACGGGGGCGCCTCCACCTTCATCGCCGAGTACGCCCCGGACCGCCGCCGCGGCTACTTCGGCAGCTTCCTGGAGTTCGGCACCCTCGCCGGCTACGTCGGCGCGGCGGGCCTCGTCACCGCCCTGACCGCGTGGCTCGGCCAGGACACCATGGAGGCCTGGGGCTGGCGCGTACCGTTCCTGGTGGCCGGACCGCTCGGCCTCGTGGGCCTCTACCTGCGGATGCGACTCGACGAAACGCCCGCCTTCCGCAAGCTGGAAGCGGAGTCGGCGCACGCCTCCGAGGCCGCGGACACCGTGGAGACGACCACCAAGGGCGACCTCGGCCGGATCTTCCGGGAACAGTGGCGGGCCCTCGTCCTGTGCGTGGCGCTGGTCGGCGCGTACAACATCACCGACTACATGCTGCTCTCCTACATGCCGACCTACCTCTCCGACGAGCTCGGCTACAGCGAGACCCACGGCCTGCTGGTGCTCCTGGTCGTGATGGTCCTGATGATGCTGCTGATCACCCAGGTCGGACGGCTCAACGACCGCTTCGGCCGCAAGCCGGTCCTCATGACGGGCATGCTCGGCTTCCTCTTCCTGTCCCTGCCCGCCTTCCTGCTCATCGGCCAGGGCGGGGTGGTGGCGATCACCGCCGGCATGCTGATGCTCGGCCTCTCCCTGCTGTGCATGCTCGGCACCATGTCGGCCGCCCTCCCGGCCCTCTTCCCGACCTCCCTGCGCTACGGCTCCCTGTCCGTCGGCTACAACGTCTCCACCTCCCTCTTCGGCGGCACCACCCCCCTCGTCATCACCGCCCTCATCGGCGCCACCGGCAGCAGCCTGATGCCCGCCTACTACGCCATGGGCGCGGCCCTGGTCGGCGTCATCGCGGTCGCCTGCATGAAGGAAACGGCCCAGCGCCCCCTGGAGGGCTCGCCCCCGGCGGTCGAGACGCACGAGGAGGCGGCCGAACTGGTGATGGCGGGCGCGCCGGAACCGAAGTTCTGAGACCGCCGCTTGCGGGCGAGGGCACGCGATAGGGGTACGCGATATGACGTGACCGTCCGACAGTCGGCTCGTTAGTCCGTGCGAGGCCACGAACGGGTGGCCGAGCACGGAGGGGGCTCGATGGGGACGAGCGCGTACACGAAGGAACGGCTGGAAGCGGCGGCGCGAGGCGCGGACGCTGACGGAGGCGTTGGAGCGGCTGGGGGTGGATCCCCGGAGCGGGACGCGGCGGTACGTGGCGGACCGGATGCGGAAGCTGGGGGTGGACACGTCGCACTTCGAGCGGGAGGGGGTGCGGTGGACACGGGACGTACTGGCGGAGGCGGTGGCGGCGTCGACGAACATGTGCGAGGTGCTGCGACGGCTGGGGGTGGAGGTCGTGGGCGGGCAGCACACGCACATCAGCCGGCGGGTGAAGGCGTTCGGCATCGACACGTCACATTTTCGGGCGCCGGATCGGCGGGGGGAGAGTCGGCGACGCCGTACGCCAGAATCTCTGCTCGTCGAGCAGGATGGCCCGCACCCGCGTCGCATCTCGAGCGAACGGATCGCGTGGGCGATGACGGAGTGCGGGGTACCACAGCGATGCGCGCTGTGTGGGATAGAGCCAGTGTGGCAAGGAGAGCTCCTGCCGTTGGAGGTCGACCACGTGGACGGCAACTGGCGCAACAACCGCCTCGGGAACCTGCGTTTCCTCTGCCCCAACTGCCACTCGACTACGGACACATATCGCGGACGAGGCAAAGGGCGCGCCCGATGAGGAACGAGGTGCGGTACACGCGTGCGCGGCTGGCCGAAGCAGCCGCGCGGTGCGCGGACATCGACGAGGTCATGGCCTTCTTTGGCACGCAGCCTTGTGACAAGCTGCGCCGCTACCTGTTGAAGCGCTTCGCCCACTACGACATCGACATCTCCCACTTTCCGCACCGGCGGCGTGGCGAACAACCGCCACGCCCGACACCGGAAGACCTGCGGACCGCTGTCGAGCAGTCGATCTCCATCGCCGGCGCTCTGCGCACCCTGGGAAGGGCGGACAGCGGTCATGTGCGCGCGTTGTTTCGGAAGTGGGCCGCAGATGACGGCCTCGACATCGCCCACTTCGCCGGGCAGGCGCACCAGCGAGGGAAGCCGGGCAGGGCCAAGGGCGCGGCAGAGATTCTGGTTATGCACAGCGGTGTGCGCAGGACTCAGACGCATCTGCTCCGCCGCGCATTGCACGAGGTGGGCGTGGCCGAGGAGTGCGCCGAATGCGGTGTCGGACCCGAGTGGCTCGGGAAGCCCATGACGCTGGAGGTCGATCACATCAACGGAGACTGGCGGGACGACCGACGCGAGAATCTGCGGCTGATGTGTCCCAACTGTCACGCGATCACCAGCACCTGGTGCCGGGGCGGGCGCCGAAACACCCCTCAAACAAGCACCGGGTGACCGCTACGATGGCCGTGCATGCGGCCGTGTCGTAATTGGCAGCCGAGCTGCGTTTAGATCGCAGTGGGCGAAAGCCCGTGTGGGTTCGAGTCCCACCGGCCGCACTCGGAGGGGGCCGCCCGTATGGGCGGCCCCCTCACCACCTCAGCCCAGCAGTTCCTTCACCACCGGCACCAGCGCCCGGAACGCCTTCCCCCGGTGGCTGATCGCGTTCTTCTGGTCCGGCGTCAGTTCCGCGCAGGTCACGTCGTAGCCGTCCGGCTGGAGGATCGGGTCGTAGCCGAAGCCGTTCGTGCCGACGGGCTCGTGGCGGAGGACGCCCGGCATGCGGCCTTCCACCACGCGCTCCGTGCCGTCGGGGAGGGCGAGGGCGGCCGCGCAGGTGAAGTGGGCGGCGCGGTGGGGGGTGGCGATGTCGGCGAGCTGGGCGAGGAGGAGGTCGAGGTTGGCCTTGTCGTCGCCGTGGCGGCCGGCCCAGCGGGCGGAGAAGATGCCGGGGGCGCCGCCCAGGACGTCGACGCAGAGGCCGGAGTCGTCGGCGACGGCGGGCAGGCCGGTGGCCTGGGCGAGGGCGTGGGCCTTGAGGAGGGCGTTCTCGGCGAAGGTGACGCCGGTTTCCTTGACGTCGGGGATGTCGGGGTACGCGTCCGCGCCGACGAGCTCGTGGTCGAGGTCTGCGTCGGCGAGGATCGCGCGGAGTTCGGTGATCTTGCCCGCGTTGCGGGTGGCGAGGATCAGACGGGTCATGCCCTGATTATCCGGTCCTCGCCGGGTGGCCGGCGGGGTGGCCGGCCGCGGGTCCAGCCGGGGGTCTAGCCGGGGGTGCAGACCTTGCCGATCTCGGCGGCGGCGTCGGTGACGGGCTTGATGTCGGGGGTGGTGTCGCCGTTCTTGACGGACTCGCGGACGGTGTCGACGCCCTTGTTGAGGTCGTCGACGGCCTTGGAGAGGTCGGCGTTGTCGGTGGTGCCCTTGAGGTTGCCCAGCTCGGTGTCGATGCTGTTGAGGGCTTCCTCGATCTTGGTGGGGTCGTTGGAGGCGTCGGAGACGGCCTGCTGGAGCTTGTCGACCGAGGTGGCGATGGCCTCGGCGGTCTTGACGCAGTCCATGGCCTTGTCGAGCGCCCCGCAGCCCACCAGGCCGGTGACTGCGACGGCGGCCGTGGCGACGGCGAGTGCTATGGAGCGGCGGCGCTTCACGAGTCGGGTCCTCCCCCTACGTACGTACAGGTGTGCACTGCTGGACGGGGCGCACGGTTCGACCCGTGCGCCCGTAAGCGTAGAGACGCGGTGGCGTCCTACAGGGTTCCTTCGAGGGCTTTGCGCTGGAGTTCGGCGAGTTCGGCGCAGCCGCCGGAGGCGAGGTCGAGGAGGGCGTTGAGCTCCTTGCGGTCGAAGGGCTCGGCTTCGGCGGTGCCCTGGACTTCGACGAAGCGGCCGTCGCCGGTGCAGACGACGTTCATGTCGGTCTCGGCGCGGACGTCTTCCTCGTAGCAGAGGTCGAGGAGGGGGATGCCGTCGACGATGCCGACGGAGACGGCGGAGACGGTGCCGGTGAGGGGCTTGCGGCCGGCCTTGACGAGCTTCTTGTTCTGGGCCCAGGCGATGGCGTCGGCGAGGGCGACGTAGGCGCCGGTGATGGCGGCGGTGCGGGTGCCGCCGTCGGCCTGGAGGACGTCGCAGTCGAGGACGATGGTGTTCTCGCCGAGGGCCTTGTAGTCGATGACGGCGCGCAGGGAGCGGCCGATGAGGCGGGAGATCTCGTGGGTGCGGCCGCCGATCTTGCCGCGGACGGATTCGCGGTCGCCGCGGGTGTTGGTGGAGCGGGGGAGCATCGAGTATTCGCCGGTGACCCAGCCTTCGCCGCTGCCCTTGCGCCAGCGCGGGACGCCTTCGGTGACGGAGGCGGTGCAGAAGACCTTGGTGTCGCCGAAGGAGATGAGGACGGAGCCCTCTGCGTGCTTGCTCCATCCGCGTTCGATGGTGACGGGGCGGAGCTGTTCGGGGGTACGGCCGTCGATACGAGACATGCCTTGAGCGTAGTGCGTGGACGGCGTCGTGACGGAGGGGCTCGTTCCCCTGCCGGAACGGGCCCCTCGTCGGCTGGTGTCAGCTGCTCACATCATGTCTTCGATGTCGGCGGCGATGGGGTCGGCGTCGGTGCCGATGACGACCTGGATGGCGGTGCCCATCTTGACGACGCCGTGGGCGCCGGCGGCCTTCAGGGCGGCCTCGTCGACGAGGGCGGGGTCGACGACTTCGGTGCGGAGGCGGGTGATGCAGCCTTCGACCTCTTCGATGTTGTCGATGCCGCCGAGGCCGGCGACGATCTTCTCAGCCTTGCTGGCCATATGTCTCTCCCTGTCCGTTCTGCGCGCCGATGGTCCGCTGTGTCACGGTAACCCACGGTTGGCCCAACCTCGCGAGCGCATACCGCCGTTCTGTCGAATGATGACGATCACCGGCGGCCTGCCCTCGGCGGCCTCCGCGAGCCTACCGCAACTGGTCTACACCAGTGCATCGCAGCATTCGTCCGCAGTACGCCCCCAGCACCCGTCCGCAGGCCCAGGGAGGACGCCGATGAGCAGCGCAAGTGCCGCCGCCCCACCGAAGAAGTCGATGTGGGGCGGTTTCTTCCAGGGGCTGCAGAAGATGGGGCGCAGTCTCCAGCTGCCCATCGCCGTGCTGCCGGCCGCGGGCATCATCAACCGGCTCGGCCAGCCGGATGTCTTCGGTGCCGATGGTCTGGGCTGGGACAACGTCGCCAAGGTGATGTCGGGTGCGGGTGGCGCGCTGCTCGACGGCAGTCTGGGTCTGCCGTTGCTGTTCTGCATCGGCGTGGCCATCGGCATGGCGAAGAAGGCGGACGGTTCGACCGCGCTGGCCGCGGTGGTCGGCTTCCTCGTCTATTACACGGTGCTGCGCCAGTTCCCGAAGGACTGTCCGACGGGGACGAGGGACGTGGGTGGCGGTTGTCTGGGCGCGGACGACGCCTTCGCCGGTTACACGTATCAGAATCCGGGTGTCTTCGGCGGCATCGTCATGGGTCTGCTGGCCGCCTATCTCTGGCAGCGGTTCCACCGCACGAAGCTGGTCGACTGGCTGGGCTTCTTCAACGGCCGCCGGCTGGTCCCGATCATCATGGCGTTCGTCGGCATCGTCTTCGCCGCGCTGTGTCTGTGGATCTGGCCGCCGATCGGTGACGCGCTGGAGAGTTTCAGCGACTGGCTGGTGGGGCTGGGTGCCTGGGGTTCGGGCATCTTCGGGGTGGCGAACCGGGCGCTGCTTGTGATCGGTCTGCACCAGTTCCTGAACGTGCCGATCTGGTTCCAGTTCGGTTCGTACACCAAGCCGGACGGCAGTACGGTCCACGGTGACATCAGCATGTTCCTGGCGGGTGACCCGGAGGCGGGCCAGTTCACCACGGGTTTCTTCCCGATCATGATGTTCGCCCTGCCGGCGGCGGCGCTGGCGATCACGCACTGCGCGCGGCCGCAGCACCGCAAGCGGGTGGGCGGCATGATGCTGTCGGTGGCGCTGACGTCGTTCGTCACCGGGATCACGGAGCCGATCGAGTATTCGTTCCTCTTCATCGCGCCGGTGCTCTACGCGATCCACGCGGTGCTGACCGGTGTGTCGATGGCGGTGACGTGGGCGCTCGGCGTGAAGGACGGCTTCAGCTTCTCGGCGGGTCTGATCGACTATCTGATCAACTGGAATCTGGCGACGAAGCCGTGGCTGATCATTCCGATCGGCCTGGGTTTCGCGGTCCTCTACTACGTGATCTTCCGCTTCGCGATCACCAAGTTCGACCTTCCGACGCCGGGCCGTGAGCCGGAGGAGGTGGAGGAGGAGATGGACCGGGACACGACCAAGGCGTGAGCCCGCCCCCTGCCCCCTCCCACAGGGCCCTCGGACCTCCGGTCCGGGGGCCCTGCGCTGTCCGCCGGGCGGCTATGGCTCAGTGCACAGAATTCACAGGTTCCTTATCTAAGTCTCCCGTGCTACAACAGGTCTACACCACTTATTGGTGTAGACCACGCGGTCCAGACCACCGCGTTCCCGAGACGCCGCCGTCACCCCCTTTTCCCTGTCCTCTGGCGGCGCCTTGCCTACTGGAGGAAGTTGATGAGTACGGCCACCGCCCAGGCCGCCGCTCCCGCGAAGAAGCGCGGATCCGGCCTGTTCCAGGGCCTGCAGAAGGTCGGTCGCAGCCTGCAGCTGCCGATCGCCGTACTGCCGGCCGCGGGTATCTTGCTCCGTCTCGGCCAGCCCGACGTGTTCGGCGCCGACGGCCTCGGCTGGGGCAAGGTCGCCTCGGTGTTCGCCACCGCCGGTGGCGCGGTCTTCGACAACCTGCCGCTGCTCTTCTGCATCGGCGTGGCCATCGGCTTCGCCAAGAAGGCCGACGGCTCCACCGCCCTCGCCGCGCTCGTCGGCTTCCTGGTCTACAGCAACGTGCTGAAGGCCTTCCCGGTCACCGAGGCCGTCGTCAACACCACCGCCAACAAGGGTGTCGACGTCGCCGCGACCTACAACAACCCCGGTGTCCTCGGCGGCATCCTCATGGGTCTGATCGCGGCCGTGCTGTGGCAGAAGTTCCACCGCACCAAGCTGGTCGACTGGCTCGGCTTCTTCAACGGCCGCCGGCTCGTCCCGATCATCATGGCCTTCGTCGGCACGGCCGTCGGCGTCTTCTTCGGCCTGGTCTGGGAGCCGATCGGCGAGGGCATCTCCAGCTTCGGCGAGTGGATGACCGGCCTCGGTGCCGGTGGCGCCGGTCTCTTCGGCCTGATCAACCGCGCGCTGATCCCCGTCGGCATGCACCAGTTCGTCAACACCGTCTCGTGGTTCCAGATCGGCGACTTCACCAACGCCGCCGGCGAGGTCGTCCACGGCGACCTCAACCGCTTCTTCGCAGGTGACCCGGACGCCGGACTCTTCATGTCGGGCTTCTTCCCGATCATGATGTTCGGTCTGCCGGCCGCCGCCCTGGCCATCGCGCACTCCGCCCGCCCCGAGCGCCGCAAGGCCGTGACGGGCATGATGATCTCGCTCGCGCTGACCTCGTTCGTCACCGGTGTCACCGAGCCGATCGAGTTCTCGTTCATGTTCATCGCGCCCGTCCTGTACGCGATCCACGCCGTCCTGACCGCCGTGTCCATGGCCGTCACCTGGGCCCTCGGCGTCCACGCCGGCTTCACCTTCTCGGCCGGTCTGATCGACTACGGCCTGAACTGGAACCTCGCGACCAAGCCCTGGCTGATCATCCCCATCGGCCTGGTCTTCGCGGCGATCTACTACGTGGTCTTCCGCTTCGCGATCACCAAGTTCAACCTCCCCACCCCGGGCCGCGAGCCCGAGGAGGAGGTCGAGGACCTCACCAAGGCGTGAGCCTCACCCCCGTACGAGGGAAGGCCCCCGGAACCAGGTTCCGGGGGCCTTCGCCGTGCCGTTTCAGATCTCGTAGACCGCGCCCGCGTACGCCAGCTCCGCCGGCCCCGGGAACACCTCGCGCGCGTCCGCCAGGTTGCGCTCGCCGTCCGTCCACGGCGGGATGTGGGTCAGGACGAGACGGCCCACCCCGGCGCGGGCAGCGTGGGCGCCGGCCTCGCGGCCGTTGAGGTGGAGGGCCGGGATGTCCTCCTTGCCGTGGGTGAAGGAGGCCTCGCACAGGAAGAGGTCCGCGCCCCGCGCGAGCTCGTCGAGGGCGTCGCAGACACCGGTGTCACCCGAGTAGGTGAGCGTGCGGCCGGCGTGCTCGATCCGGATGCCGTACGCCTCCACCGGATGGCAGACCTTCTCCGTACGGACGGTGAACGGGCCCACCTCGAAGGTGCCGGACGTCAGCGTCTGGAAGTCGAAGACCTCGCCCATGGCGTCCGGCGACGGCGTGTCCGCGTACGCCGTGGTCAGCCGCTGTTCCGCGCCCTCGGGGGCGAAGACCGGGATCGCGTCGCAGCGGCCGCCCTCGTGGCGGTAGTAGCGGGCCACGAAATAGCCGCACATGTCGATGCAGTGGTCGGCGTGCAGATGGCTGAGGAAGATCGCGTCGAGGTCGTACAGACCGATGTGGCGCTGCAGCTCGCCGAGGGCGCCGTTGCCCATGTCGAGGAGCAGCCGGAAGCCGTCGGCCTCTACGAGGTAGCTCGAACAGGCCGATTCCGCGGACGGGAACGACCCGGAGCAGCCGACGACGGTGAGCTTCATGGAGCGTGAACCTCCGTGGACGGGTGCGGAATGCGCGCTGAGGGGGGAGGTCGTGCGGTGGGTCGAGCGTACGGTGCGTGGCCGCCTGTCGCTCCTCCGTGGCGGCCCGTTGTGGGCGAACTCACGGGCTCTGTCACCGGTTCGGATGGATGGCGGGGCGTCCCGGCCGAGTGGCGGGCGCGACGGTACCTTCTTGAGGTATGGACACGTCGTGGTGGCCCGCGCTGGTCGCGGTGGTGGTGCTCGCGCTGGTGGTGGCGCTCGCCGACGGGTGGCGCCGTTCGGGGCGCCGCCCCGCCGGGCGGACCCGTCCGCCGGTCCGGCCGGGTCCGCGGGGCCGGGCGCCGGGGCGGGTGCCGGAGCGGCTGCCGCGGGCGGGCGAGATCTGGTGGGCCGACGTGCCGTACGAGGACGGGCCGGGCTCGAAGGACCGGCCGTGCCTGGTGCTGGCGCTGCGCGGGGACAGTGCGCTGGTCGCGAAGATCACCAGCAAGTACCACGACGAGCGGCCGGGTGTGATCGCGCTGCCGCCGGGCGCGGTGGGGGACGCCCAGGGCCGTCCGAGCTTCCTGGAGACGGACGAGCTGCGGGACGTGCCGGTGTGGGAGTTCCGCCGGAAGGTGGGGACGGCGGACCCGGTGGTGTGGGACCAGGTCCGCCATCTGGCGCGCTGATCGGCCGCCTTACGGGTCGGGACCCGGGCTCGGGCTCAGGCCCAGAGCTGGTCCTGGACCGTGGCGATGGCCTCCTCGGTGGTGGCCGCGGTGTAGAGGCCGGTGGACAGGTACTTCCAGCCGCCGTCGGCGACGAGGAAGACGATGTCGGCGCTCTCGCCCGCCTTGAGCGCCTTCCTGCCGACCCCGATGGCGGCGTGCAGGGCGGCGCCGGTGGAGACGCCCGCGAAGATTCCCTCCTGCTGGAGGAGTTCGCGGGTGCGGGTGACGGCGTCGGCCGAGCCGACCGAGAAGCGGGTGGTGAGGACGGAGGCGTCGTAGAGCTCGGGGACGAAGCCCTCGTCGAGGTTGCGCAGGCCGTAGACCAGGTCGTCGTAGCGGGGCTCCGCGGCGACGATCTTCACGTCGGGCTTGTGCTCGCGCAGGTAGCGGCCGACGCCCATGAGGGTGCCGGTGGTGCCGAGCCCGGCGACGAAGTGGGTGATCGAGGGCAGGTCGGCGAGGATCTCGGGGCCGGTGGTGGCGTAGTGGGCGCCCGCGTTGTCCGGGTTGCCGTACTGGTAGAGCATGACCCAGTCCGGGTGCTGTCCGGCGAGCTCCTTGGCGACGCGTACGGCCGTGTTGGAGCCGCCGGCCGCGGGGGACGAGATGATCTCGGCGCCCCACATGGTGAGCAGCTGGCGGCGCTCCTCGCTGGTGTTCTCCGGCATGACGCAGACGATGCGGTAGCCCTTGAGCCTGGCCGCCATGGCGAGGGAGATGCCCGTGTTGCCGCTGGTGGGTTCGAGGATGGTGCAGCCGGGGGTGAGCCGGCCGTCCTTCTCGGCCTGCTCGATCATGTGGAGCGCGGGGCGGTCCTTGACCGAGCCGGTGGGGTTGCGGTCCTCCAGCTTGGCCCAGATGCGGACGTCGTCCGACGGGGAGAGCCGGGGCAGCCGGACGAGGGGCGTGTTGCCGACCGCCGCCAGCGGGGAGTCGTAGCGCATGCGGATCGGACCGCTCAGACCATGCCGCCGGCGACGGCCGGCAGGATCGTGACGTTGTCGCCGTCGGTGAGCTTGGTGTCGATGCCGTCGAGGAAGCGGACGTCCTCGTCGTTCAGGTAGACGTTGACGAAGCGGCGGAGCTTGTCGCCGTCGACGATGCGGGCCTCGATCCCGGTGTGGCGGGACTCCAGGTCGGCGAAGAGCTCGGCGAGGGTCTCACCGCTGCCCTCGACGGCCTTGGCGCCGTCGGTGTAGGTGCGGAGGATGGTCGGGATGCGGACCTCGATGGCCATGACGTGGGCTCCTGTCGGAAGGGCGGAGTGACGTGGTGGGCGCGCGGCTGGGGCCCCCGCGCGGAAGGGGGGTCGTGCTGGAGGTGCGCTCGAGCCGGTCGTTCAGCGAGCAGCGCGCGGCGGACACATCGCGCTGGCGAGGCGGCACAGGTCGACGTGCAGCCGCGCCACGAGCAGGGGTGTGCCCGGCGCCTCTTCGCTCACGTCGTGGGAAACCATGCGGTCATCGTATCGATTCCCGGTCCGGGTTCCGGAATGTGATCTCACATGACGGACAGATCCTGCTCAAGGCGCGGACGGGGCAGGTAGACGACGAGCGGGCTGCTGGTGCGCGGATGCGGGATGACCTCGGCTTCCACGCCGTAGACGGTGGCGAGCAGGGCCGGCGTGAGCACCTCGGCGGGCGGGCCTTCGGCGACCACGCGCCCCCGCTTCAGGACGTAGAGGCGGTCGCAGTGGGCCGCGGCGAGGGTGAGGTCGTGCAGCGCGAGGAGGTTGGTGGTGCCCAAGTCGCGGACGAGGGCGAGGATTTCCAGCTGGTAGCGGATGTCCAGGTGGTTGGTGGGCTCGTCGAGGACGAGCAGGGCGGGGTCCTGGACGAGGGCGCGGGCGACCAGGGCGCGCTGCCGTTCGCCGCCGGAGAGGTCGGGGTAGGGCCGCTCGGCGAGGTCGGCGAGGCCGACCCGGGCCAGGGCCCGGTCCGCGAGGGCGCGGTCCCGTGCCGTGTCGCCCTCCCAGAAGCGCTTGTGCGGGGAGCGGCCGAGGGCGACGAGTTCGCGGACGGTGAGCTCGAACTCGGTGGCGCTCTCCTGCGGCACGGTGGCCACCCGGCGGGCCCGCTCCCGGGGGCCGATCGCGTGGAGGTCGTCGCCGTCGAGCAGGGCGCGGCCGGTGGTGGGGGCGAGGGTGCCGTAGACGCAGCGCAGGAGGGTGCTCTTGCCGCTGCCGTTGGGGCCGACGAGGCCGACGGTCTCGCCGGGCCGGACGACGAGGTCGGCACCGTGCAGCCGGTCCTCGTAGCCGAGCCCTTCGACGCGGAGTTCGGGCGGGCGGCGGCGCGCGGGACCGTCGGCCTCGGGCGCGCGTCGGCTCGCGGGACCGTCGGCCTCGGGTACGCGTCGGCTCGCGGGGCCGGTGCTCTCGGGCGAGGTGGTGCTCGCGGGGCCGGTGCTCTCGGGCGAGGTGGTGCTCACGCGGCCGGTGCTCTCGGGCGAGGTGGTGCTCACGCGGTCGCCGCTCCCGCTCGTACGCCGGTTCACGCGGTCGCTCCTTCCGGGCGGCGGCGCATCAGCCAGAGCAGGAACGGGCCGCCGGTCAGGGCGGTGAGGACGCCGACGGGGATGTCCTGGGGCGCGGCGACGGTGCGGGCGGCGAGGTCGGCCAGGACCAGGGCGAGCGCCCCGCCGAGGGCGGCGACCGGCAGCAGGCGGCGGTGCGGGGCGCCGACGGCCATGCGGGCGGCGTGCGGGACCATCAGGCCGACGAAGCCGACGGCGCCGCTGGCGGCGACGAGGACGGCGGTGACGAGGGAGGCGAGGACGAAGACGGCGGCGCGGAAGCGGGCCGCGTCCAGGCCGAGGACGACCGCGCCCTCCTCGCCGACGAGGAGCAGGTCGAGCGGCCGGGCGAGGGCGATCAGGAGGCCGGTGCCGGCGGCGACGACGGCGAGCGGCAGCAGGAGGCTGTCCCAGCGGGCGCTGCCGAGGCCGCCGAGGGACCAGAACAGGGCCTCCTGGAACTGCTCGGGCCGCCCGGCGACGACCAGGAGCAGGGTGGTGAGGGCGGACAGGATGTAGGAGACGGCCACGCCGGCGAGGACCAGGCGGGCGCCGGTCATGGTGCCGCCGCGGCGGGCGAGGGCGTAGACGAGGACGAGGGCGAGCAGCGCGCCGGCGAAGGCGCCGGAGGGCAGGGCGACGGTGGTGGTGACGCCGCCGCCGATGCCGACGACCAGGACGAGCACGGCTCCGGCGGAGGCGCCGGAGGAGATCCCGAGCAGGAAGGGGTCGGCGAGCCGGTTGCGGACCAGGGCCTGCAGGACGGCGCCGACGACGGCGAGTCCGGCGCCGACGACCGCGCCGAGCAGTACCCGGGGCAGCCGGACGTCGAGGACGATCGTCCGGTACGGGGAGGGTCCGGCCCGCCCGGTCAGCGCGTCGAGCACCTGGCCGGGCGGGATGCGGACGGAGCCGAGCGCCAGCGAGGCCAGGACGGCCGCGCCGAGCGCCAGGAGCAGCCCGGCGAGGACGGCCGGGTGGCGGACGCGGCCCGTCGCGGCGCGCTTCACGGGGCGGTGGCGGCGGCCGGGTGCAGCTGGGCGGCCAGCTTGTCGACGGCGGCGGGGACCCGGACGCCGAGGACGGTGTCGGACAGCGGCAGGACGGCGAAGCGGCGGTTCTTCACGGCGGGGACCTCGCGCAGGGCGGGGTCGTCGAGGAGGCGCTTCTTCTTCTGTTCGACGGTGGTGGAGCCGTAGTCGTAGATGAGGATGACGTCGGGCTTGCGGGCGACGACCTGTTCCCAGCCGGCGTCGCCGAAGGCCTTGCCGAGGTCGGCGAAGACGTTGCGGCCGCCGGCGCGGGTGATCAGCTCGTTGCCGATGCCCTTGCCGCCGGCGGTGAACGCGGTCTTGTCGCCGCTGTCGTAGACGAAGACGGAGACGGGGGCGGTGCCCGCCAGGCGCTTCTCCGTGGCGGCGACGCGGGCGCGGGCCTCGCGGGTCCAGCGTTCGGCCCGGTCGGGCACGCCGAAGGTGCGGCCGACCTCGGTCACCTCGCGGTAGAGGTCGTCGAAGGAGGGGGCGCCGGAGGGGCAGTACTCGGTGTTGAGGCGGGTGGCGATGCCGGAGCGCTTCAGGTCGTCGCGGCTCCGTCCGGCCTTGGCGTCGAAGGCGGAGGAGTAGCCGCCGTACACGAAGTCGGGGTTCGCGGCGAGCAGTGCCTCCTTGGAGGGGTACTCCTTGGCGAGGACGGGGACGGAGTCGTACGCCTTCTTGTAGGCGGGCAGGACCGCGTCGTCCAGGTAGGCGGTGCCGGCCAGGGACTTGTGCAGGCCGAGGGCGAGCATGATCTCGGTGACGTGCTGGTTCATGGTCACCGCGCGCTTCGGCGGGGCCTGGTAGGTGGTCGTCACGCCGCAGTTGGTGACGGTGTACGGGAAGCCGGGGGCGGGCTTCGCGGTGGGCCCGGCGGCCGGTGCGGAGCAGGCGGCGAGCAGGGGCAGCAGTGCGGCGGCGGTCAGCACGGTGCGGCGCCAGGACATGGCGGTGGCCTCCTGACGGGGATTTCCTCGTCCCCGGTCGGTGGTGAGAGGCGGCAGGTCAGTTCCTGGCTCGCGCCCCCGAGGGGGCGGTCACAGTGGCGGGACCGCGCCGGATTCGCACCGGCTTCCTGGGTCCTGCCGCCCGTTGGTCGCGCTCAGTGTCGCACGCGCGCCCGGCCGTTCACGCGGACGGGTCGTTCACTCGTACGCCTCGACGATCCTGACCTCTTCCTCCTCCACGACGCCGTCGACGATCGTGTACGAGCGGAACTGGAAGGGTCCGGCGCCGTCGGTGTCGGCGGTGGAGACGAGGACGTAGTGGGCGTTCGGCTCGTTGGCGTAGGAGATGTCCGTACGGGACGGGTAGGCCTCGGTCGCCGTGTGCGAGTGGTAGATGATCACGGGTTCCTCGTCCCGGTCGTCCATCTCGCGGTAGAGCTTCAGCAGGTCGCCGGAGTCGAACTCGTAGAAGGTGGGCGAGCGCGCCGCGTTCAGCATGGGGATGAAGCGCTCGGGGCGGCCGCTGCCGACCGGACCGGCGACCACGCCGCAGGCCTCGTCGGGGTGGTCCGCGCGGGAGTGTTCCACGATCTGGTCGTACAGGGCCCGGGTGATGGTCAGCATGACGACAGGATAAGCAGACGGGCCGCCCCGTACCGAAGGTTGGTACGAAGCGGCCCGGATGCTGAGACCGTGCAGGTCACAGGTGCCGTCGGAGTGCCGGCCGAGGTGTCGGCCGGAGCGGCTAGGACCGCTTGGCGAAGGCGGCGCCCTCGGGGTTGCGGGCCTTGAGCACCAGGTAGGAGACGGCGAGGATCAGGCCCCACAGCGGCGCGCAGTAGAGCGAGACGCGGGCGCCCTCGTCGATGCCCATCATGACGATGACCATGCCGATGAACAGCAGCGCGAACCAGCTGGTCCAGGGGGCGCCCGGGGCCTTGAAGCTGGACTCGGGCAGCTCGCCGCGGTTCGCCTTGGCGCGGTAGCGGATCTGGCAGACCAGGATCATGATCCAGGCCCACATGCCGGAGATGGTCGCGAAGGAGACGACGTACTCGAAGGCCTTGCCCGGGGCGACGTAGTTGATCCAGACGCCGACGAGCATCAGGGCGGCGGAGAAGGTCAGGCCGAGCAGCGGGGTGCCGTTCTTGGTGAGCCGCGTGAAGACCTTCGGGCCCTGGCCGTTGAGCGCGAGGTCGCGCAGCATGCGGCCGGTGGAGTACATGCCCGAGTTGCAGGAGGACAGGGCGGCGGTCAGGACGACGAAGTTGACGATGGCGGCGCCGACGCCGAGGCCCATCTTCTCGAAGGCCGCGACGAACGGGGAGACGCCGGGCTTGAACTCGGACCACGGCACGACCGAGAGGATCATGATCAGCGCGCCGACGTAGAAGACGGCGATGCGCCACGGCACGGTGTTGATGGCCTTGGGCAGGACGGTCTTCGGGTCCTTGGACTCGCCGGCGGTGACGCCGACCAGCTCGACCGCGAGGAAGGCGAACATCACGATCTGGAGCGTCATCAGCGTGTTGCCGATGCCGTTCGGGAAGAAGCCGCGGTCGTTCCAGAGGTTGGCGACGGAGGCGGTCTCGGCGGCGTCGGAGAAGCCGACGGTGAGGATGCCGGCGCAGATCAGGATCATGCCGATGATGGCGGTGACCTTGACCATGGAGAACCAGAACTCCAGCTCACCGAAGAGCTTCACGGAGATCAGGTTGGCGCCGTAGAGGATCACGGTGAAGACGAGGGCGGAGATCCACTGCGGGATGTTCCACCAGTACGTCATGTAGGTGGCCGCGGCGGTGACCTCGGTGATGCCGGTGACGACCCAGAAGAGCCAGTACGTCCAGCCGGTCACGAAGCCCGCGAAGGGGCCGATGAACTCGCGCGCGTACTCCGAGAAGGAGCCGGACACCGGGCGGTACATGAGGAGTTCGCCGAGCGCCCGCATGATGAAGAAGATGACCAGGCCCGCGATGGCGTAGGCGAGGATCAGGCTGGGGCCGGCCTTGGCGATGGCCTTGCCCGCGCCGAGGAAGAGGCCGGTGCCGATGGCGCCGCCGATCGCGATCATCTGGATCTGCCGGGCGCCGAGGCCACGCTGGTAGCCCTCGCCGCCGTCCACGGCCCCGTCGGTGCCGTCGTGCTGCTTGTCGACCTGCACTGAGGTCATGGTGGTGCGCCTTTCTCCATGCTGATCCGCGCGCCGGCCGCTGGGCCGTGTGTGCTGCGGATCAGGTCCTGATCCCCCCGGATGTGGATGGAGTGCCACCGGCGGTCAGCCGGTCGAAGCGCCCCCGGGGACAGGGGTGGCGTCCCCGGGTGGTCGTGAAGATCTATCACGGCGTCCACGGTGATCGACGGGGGTGTTTGTGGCCCACACCACACGAAAAGGCGGACAAAAAGGACCCAACACGGCAAAGGTGGATCCTTTGGTGACGCATTCGTTATGCGGATTTGAGCGTCCGCTGAGCGAACGTGCCCGGGGTGGGCCGGCCCTCGTTACGGCATCAGGGTGCCGACGAGCGACTCCTGGAGCCCGCCGAGCCAGAGGTAGGCCATCACCATGGGCTTGCGCGGGTCACTGTCCGGCAGCCGGTACAGGCGCTCGCTCTCGTCGTCGTCCTTGACGTCGAGCCGGGTGCCGATCGTCAGCCGCAGGTCGTTGAGCGCGCCGAGCCAGCAGCGGGACTCGTCCGCGGTGAGCTTGAGGACCCCGCCGCCCTCGCCGGCCGCGGCGGAGGCGACCGCGTCGAGGGTACGGACCACGGTCAGCGCGTCCTCGCGCTTGCGGGCCCGCAGGTCGTTCTCGGTGAAGCGGCGGAAGTCGGCGGCGGCCTGCCGCAGCTCGTCGGTGTCGTCCCCGTAGGCGTCGGGGAACAGCCGGCGCAGCGCCGGGTCGGAGGGCGGTTCGCTCGGGCCCTCGGCGAAGAGCGCGGCCAGCGGGTCCTCACCCTCGACGGGCTCGTCACCGGGGCCGATCAGCTCCATGAGCTGGACGGCGAGGGAGCGCAGGATGGAGATCTCGACCTCGTCGAGCGCGACCGCCGCGCCGCCGCCCGGCAGCGCCTCGAAGTGCCCCGCCATCAGCCGCGGTCCTGCGACAGGGTCGCCCACAGTCCGTAGCCGTGCATCGCCTGCACGTCCCGTTCCATCTCCTCGCGGGTACCGCTGGAGACCACCGCGCGGCCCTTGTTGTGCACGTCGAGCATCAGCTTGTGCGCCTTGTCCTTGGAGTAGCCGAAGTACGCCTGGAAGACGTAGGTGACATAGCTCATCAGGTTGACCGGATCGTTGTGGACGAGGGTCACCCACGGCACGTCGGGTTCGACGACGGCGGAGACCTCCTCGGCCGATTCGGTCCGTTCGATCTCGATAGGCGCAACGCTCACTTACCCCATGCTGCCACCCCGACCGGCCCGCCGCACAAACGGGGCCGTCCGCCCGCCGCGGGCCGGGCGCCGCACAGCCCACCGGCCTATTCGTCAAAGTGACGAATACTGCGGTAGCATCCTCACATGAACGCTGCGGACCTTGGGCTGCCGGTGGACGTGCCGTCGACCGCGCTCTTCACCGACCAGTACGAGCTGACCATGCTCCAGGCGGCCCTCAGGGCCGGGACGGCGGACCGCAGGTCCGTCTTCGAGGTCTTCACCCGCCGGCTGCCCGAGGGGCGGCGCTACGGCGTGGTGGCGGGCATCGGGCGGGTCCTGGACGCCGTCGAGAACTTCCGCTTCGACCCGGCCGTGCTCGGCTTCCTGCGCGAGCGGGGCATCGTCGACGAGCCGACCCTCCAGTGGCTCGGGCGCTACCGCTTCTCCGGCGACATCTGGGGCTACCCCGAGGGCGAGGTGTACTTCCCCGGCTCGCCGATCCTGCGGGTCGAGGGCTCCTTCGCCGAGTGCGTGCTCCTGGAGACCGTGATCCTGTCCATCCTCAACCACGACTCGGCCATCGCCGCGGCCGCGTCCCGCATGTCGGCCGCCGCGGGCGGCCGCCGGCTGATCGAGATGGGCGCCCGGCGCACCCACGAACTCGCCGCCGTCGCCTCCTCGCGGGCCGCCTACGTGGGCGGCTTCGACTCCACCTCCGACCTGGCGGCCGGCTTCCGCTACGGCATCCCGACCGTCGGCACCTCCGCCCACGCCTTCACCCTGCTGCACGACACCGAGCGCGACGCCTTCCGGGCCCAGGTCGACTCGCTGGGCGGCGGCACCACCCTGCTCGTGGACACCTACGACGTCGCCGAGGCCGTCCGTACCGCCGTCGAGGTGGCCGGGACCGGGCTCGGGGCGGTCCGGATCGACTCCGGCGACCTGCTGCTCGTCGCCCACCGGGTGCGGCAGCAGCTCGACGAGCTGGGCGCGACCGACACGCGGATCGTGGTGACCTCCGACCTCGACGAGTACGCCATCGCCTCGCTCGCGGCCGCGCCGGTCGACGCGTACGGGGTGGGCACCCAGCTGGTCACCGGCAGCGGTCACCCGACCTGCTCGATGGTCTACAAGCTGGTCGCCCGTGCCTCCTCGGCCGATCCGAAGGCGCCGCTGGTGCCGGTGGCGAAGAAGTCGGTGGGCGGCAAGGCCTCCGTCGGCGGACGCAAGTGGGCCGCCCGCCGGGTGGACGCCGACGGGATCGCCGAGGCCGAGGTCGTCGGCACCGGCCCCGTCCCGGCCGCCCTCGTCGACCGCCAGCTCCTGGTCGAGCTGGTCAAGGGCGGCGACGTGGTCGCCCGCGAACCCCTGGAGGCGGCCAGGACCCGGCACATCGCGGCCCGCGCCGGGCTGCCGATGTCGGCGATCCAGCTGTCGCGGGGCGAGCCGGTCCTGCCGACCGAGTACGTGTGACGCCTGACGCCTCGCGGAGTACGCGCGACGCCCCCCGGAGGAGGCGTCACGCCCCAGAGCGCCCCCTCCCCCGGGGAGGGGGAAGTCTCTAGGCTCGAACCCGACCCCGACCACCCGCTCGCGAAGGACACCCGCCATGCACCGCGCACTGATCGTTGTGGACGTACAGAACGACTTCTGCGAGGGCGGCAGCCTCGCGGTGGCGGGGGGCGCGGACGTCGCCGCCGCCGTCACCGAGCTGGTGGGGGCGGCGGGCGGCGCCGCCTACCAGCACGTGGTCGCCACCCGTGACCACCACGTCGACCCGGGCGGCCACTTCTCGGACCACCCGGACTACGTGGACTCCTGGCCGCGGCACTGCGTGGCGGGCACCGAGGGGGTCGGCTTCCACCCGAACTTCGCGCCGGTCGTCGCCAGCGGCGCCGTCGACGCGGTCTTCGACAAGGGCGCCTACGCGGCCGCGTACAGCGGCTTCGAGGGGCGGGACGAGAACGGCAGCACGCTGGCCGAGTGGCTGCGCGCCCGCAAGGTCACCGAGGTCGACGTGGTCGGCATCGCCACCGACCACTGCGTGCGGGCGACGGCCCTGGACGCGGCCCGCGAGGGCTTCCGCACCCATGTGCTGCTCGACCTGACGGCCGGGGTGTCCAAGGAGACCACCGACCGGGCCCTGGAGGAGCTGCGCGCGGCGGGTGTGGAGCTGACCGGCAAGCCGGTCGTGGCGGGCTGACGCACCGGCCCAGGGCTTCGGGCGGCCCCGGACCGGCTTCGGGCGGCCCGGACGGGCTTCGGGCGGTCCCGGACCGGCTTCAGGCCGCCCCGGACGGGCTTTCAGGCCGCCCCGGACCGCCCGGGCGGCTCAGACGGCCCTCGGGAGCGTCCGTATCGGATGCCACAGCTCCTGGGCGTGGCCGGGCGTGGAGCGCCACAGCAGGCCGTCCGGGTGGTGAAGGACGGCCGTGATCTCGTCGGGGGTGGGCGGCTCGGTGTTGCCGCGGAGGTAGACGGCCCGCAGTCCGAGGTTCCGCAGGCGGGTCAGGGCGCGGGCCCGGTTCGCCGCGTGCACCAGGAAGCGGACGGTGGCCCCGTCGCCGGCCGGGCTGGGCAGTCCTATGGCGACGACGACACTGCCTCCCGGCAGTCTGCAGAACCCTCCGTTGGGCATGCGGAACCACTCCCCCGTGGAACGACTGTCAATAAGGTCGGGCGGCCGAGGCCGTAAGACGCACCTAAACACGATCGGCCGCCGCCCGCTAGAGGGCGACGGCCGATCATGCTGTGACCTGCGACGATTCAGAAAATCTCGTCGTTACTTCGTCGACGGACCCACCTGGACGGTGATCGTCGAGCCGTCCTTGGCTTCCTTGAGCACCTGGATCTTGGTGTTGGTGTCAGTAACCTGGACGCCCGCGCGCGGGGTCTCGGCGAACCAGTACACGCCCTTGCGGTCGTCGAAGACCGGGTTGCCGGCCTGCGACGGGACCCAGGTCGGCTCGCCCGCCTTGTGCAGCTGGAAGCCGTCGGTGCGGGTGAGGCCGAAGGGCGAGTCGTACGCCTGGACGCGGTTGCGCATCAGGGTGCCGTCACGCCACTTCAGCGGGCTCGGGTGGGCGTCGATCGGGAGCAGAAGGCCGGCGCCCGGGTGCTGGGAGGTGTTGTTGTCCTTCTGGGACAGGTCCCACTTCCAGATCAGCAGACCGGTCTGGTACGGGTAGTGCTCGACCCAGCTGGCCTTGTCACCGGTGAAGCCGAAGTTGTACGGGCCGACCTTGAGGGTCTTGTCGTACGACACGTACTGGCGGTTCTCCGCGATGTAGTACTGCTCGTACTCCTTGGTGAAGCCCTTGCCGATGCGCTGGAAGCCCTTGGCGGTCCAGCCGTTGGCACCGTTCTCGGCGTTGTCCGAGAAGACGGTGGCGCCGTCGGCGGTCAGGGTGATGGCGTCGGCCGCGAAGCCCTTGCCGCCCGCGCCGCCGTCCGTCTGGTAGCGGAAGCGCAGGTCGAACTTCTTGCCCGCGTAGGCGTTCAGGTCGTAGACGAGCTTCTGGTACGCGCCGGAGACGTCGGTGAGCGCCGGGGCGCCGGACGCGTCGCGCGGGATCGGCTTGCCGTTGGCGGTGCCGTCCACGGCCGTCCAGTTGGCGCCGCCGTCCGTCGACACCTCGGTGTAGAGGTAGTCGTAGTCCAGCTCGATGTCGTACCAGCCCTGGAGCTCCAGGGAGGCGGAGCTCTTGCCGGTCAGGTCGACGGAGCGGGTCAGGGTGTTCTTGAGGTCGTCACCCATGTCGCTCCACCACTGGGTGGCGCCCTCGGCGGGGGCGACGACGTCGGTGGTGACGGCCTTCTTCGGCAGCTCGACGAGGAGCGCCTGCGGGTTCTTGGTGTTGTACTCGGACACGCCCAGCTTGTGGGTGGTCTTCGTCCCGCGCTGCCAGTCGTTGACCTTGGCGTAGTTGAGCCAGCCGAGCTGGAGCTTGTCCCACGAGGTCATGTCGCCGGGCAGGTCGCCGATGGCGTCCTTGCCGGTGCCGAGCCAGGAACCGGACGACATCAGCGTCCAGTAGCCGGTCGAGTTCTCGCCGCCCGCGGTGTCGTAGTGGTCCGGCAGACCGAGGTCGTGGCCGTACTCGTGGGCGAAGACGCCGAGGCCGCCGTTCTCCGGCTGCACGGTGTAGTCGCCGACCCAGATGCCGGTGTCGCCGATCTGGGTGCCGCCGGCCTTGTTGTTCTCGGGGCCGGTCTTGCCCGCGTTGGTGCCGTACGCGTACCAGCGGTGGGCCCACAGGGCGTCGCCGCCCTGGGCGCCGCCGCCGGCCGACTCGTCCTCGCCCGCGTGCACGAGCTGGAAGTGGTCGATGTAGCCGTCGGGCTCGTTGAAGTTGCCGTCGGCGTCGAAGTCGTAGCGGTCCCACAGGTCGTACTGGGCCAGCGTGGACTTGATCTCGGCGTCCGTCTTGCCCTTGGCCTTCTGGTCGGCGACCCAGGCGGTGACGCCGTCGCGGACCGTGTCCCACACGTTGGCGCAGTTGGACTGGCCGCAGTAGTTGGAGCCGTAGCGGGCCTCGTTGTAGGGGAGCTTGACCCAGTCGGAGACCTGGCCGTCGACCGAGTAGCGGCCGGAGGAGGTCTTCTCGTAGTAGGTCTTCAGGGACTGCTTCGGCCGGCCGAAGGCGTCCTTGCCGGTGCCGAAGTACAGGTCCTGGAAGTGCTGCTGGTCGTAGTCCTCCTGCCAGGCCGTCGAGTTGTCCTTCGAGCGGTCGGGCTTGGCTATCTGGTTGTGCAGCGGGCCCGGCGTGCCGCCGTACTTCGGCTTCAGCTCGGTGGTGTCGTCGTCCTTGCGGTCGACCAGGGTCGTGGTGTCGACCTGGTCGCCGAACTCGACGAGGATGGTGAAGATCTTGTCGGTCTTCTCGCGGCCGAGCTCGACGTACTTCTTGCTGTCGAGCTTGACGACCTGGGAGCCGTTGCGGCGCTCGACCTTGGACTCGCCGCTCAGCACCTGCTCGATGGCGGCCTTGCGCTGCTGCTCCTGCTGCTTGCTGAACGGACCCTCGAGGTCGTGGTCGACCGTGAGCTTGTCCACGGCCCGCGGAGCGGTCGTGGGCGCGCCCGAGTGGTCGTCGGCCCACGCGGTGCTGAAGGTCGAGGCGGTGGCGGCGGTGGCCGCGAGCGCCACGACGACCGCGGACGCTCTGATGGCCCGTCGTCTGATGGTCACTTGGATCTGTCCTCCCCGGCGCTCCTCGCCGCGGACCGGTGGTGGGGTGTCCGCTCGGCGGGTTCGCGCGTCACAAGTGACGACATTCGACCGGAGATGAAGCAGAAAAGACAGATCTTGACTTGGACAGGCCAACTGCACTATGCGGGAGTGGATTTCCGATAGTCGAACGTCGAACCAATTTCCGGGGCCGTGGGCTGCGACGGCCGTGCGCCCCTGCGCCCCCCGTGCACCGGAGCCGTGGGTAAGGTCACGCTTACCGCCGGTTCCCCTCGGGCATCCACCGTCGTAGAGTCGCCAGTCGCCACGCGCCCGAGGGACGGTATCCGCCATGCAGCGACCGAACGCCGCACAGCTCGCCTACGGTTCGGCCACCGTCGTGCTCTCGACCGTCGCCCTGCTGCTGCTCTCCGGCACGACCACGACGCTCGGCATCGCGGCGGTCTGCGCCGCCGGCCTGATGCTCGGTGTGCTGGTGGCGGTGACGATGCCGGTCCGCACGAGACACGTCAAGACCCCGGTCGCCACCGGCTCCCCGGATCGCGCGCACAGCGCGGTCCGGGTGCCGGCCGCGCCCGTGGGGGCGGGGGCCGACACCCGGACCGGTTCGTGAGCCGCTGAGGACCCGTCACTGCGGCACGGACACCACCACGGTCTTGGCCGCCTTGTCGTGAAGGCCCTGCTTGTACGGCTTGTCCACCAGGATCAGGATCAGGATCAGCAGCGGCCACAGACAGGCGCAACAGATCAGCGCGGGCAGCCAGAGCACGATCGCGCGGATGAGGGAGGTGTTCATCGGCGGCGTGGAGCCGTCGTTGAGCATGGCGACCCGCAGCTTCATCAGCTTCTTGCCGAGGGTCTGGCCGTTCTTCGCCGTCATGACGGTGTCGTAGGCGACGTACGCGACGATGGTGATCAGCTGGAAGACCAGCTGGCCGCCGCCGTTGAGGCTGTTGACGGTGTCACCGAAGTCGTTCTCGTCCCCGGCCCGTTCGTACACCTTGAACGGGATGCCGATGATCGCGAGCGGGATGGCGATGATCAGCCAGTCGATGATCCGGGCGGCGATGCGCCGCCCCGACTCGGCGAGCGGCGGCATCCCGGCGAGCGGATCGGTGCCGCCGTAGCCCCCTCCGTAACCACCGTAGGGCGGGGGCGGTGCGCTGTCGTACGGCGAGCCGTAGGGGCTGCCGGGAGACGGACCGCCCGGGGGCGGGCCGCCCGGAGGGGGCGGTTCCTGGGGCCTTTTGCGGAACGGATCGTCCTCGGGCGGCTGACCCGGGGGCGGCGGCGGCTGATCGTTGCTCATGGGGGCAGTGCACCCCGGGGCCCGGGCCCCCGCAAGGAATCGCCCCCCGTTCGAGGGACGGCCCGGCGGGACGGCCCGGGCGGGTCCCCGCAGGGCGTGCGTACCTAGCGGGCGACGAAGGTACGGGCCGCCTTGTCGTGCCAGCACTGCCGCCAGGGCCGGTCGAACAGGCACCACAGCACGTTGACCACCCCGACGGCGAGCAGCCCGAGGACGCCGTAGACCAGCCAGCGGCGCAGCGCGGCGCCGAAGGTCGGCGGCTCGTGGGCCTCGATGTCCCGCACCTCGATCCCGCACAGCTTCTTGCCGAGGGTCCGGCCCCACTTGGCGGTG
The DNA here is from genome assembly GCF_040302485.1 of Streptomyces sp. NPDC126499. NCBI lineage: Bacteria > Bacillati > Actinomycetota > Actinomycetes > Kitasatosporales > Streptomycetaceae > Streptomyces > Streptomyces sp. NPDC126499. The sequence goes on from NZ_JBEOUO010000033.1 coordinate 73,165, forward strand.
GGCAGCGCCTCGTAGAGCGCGCCGAGCACGAGGAAGGCGGCCAGCGCGATGCCGAACTGCACGGAGGTCGTCGAGTCGACCAGCCACACCTGTACGGTGACGCCGGACTGCTTGGCGGCCTCGATCTTGTCGTTGATGTGGGTGAGCGCGGCGCTGATGAAGGGGTACGACACGGCGCCGACCGCCGCGCCGAGCACGAGCGTGTCGACGAGCCGGGCCGCGAGCCGCCGCCCCAACCCGGCCGGCCGCGCCGCCGCCTGCGCCCGGGCCGCCGACAGGAACGGGTCCTCGGCCACCGGCTTCCAGGGGAGCACCGGCTGCGCGGCGTCCTGCGCGGCGGGGTCGGGAGCGAGGTTGGGGGCGAGGCCGGGGGCCGGACGAAGGACCGCAGCGCCGTCGCCGTGCCCGCGTCGCGCGGCACCCCGTCCCGTACCACCGTGTAGGCCACCACGATCTGGCCGCGCAGCT
>NZ_JBEOUO010000034.1:0-62452 GCF_040302485.1 Streptomyces sp. NPDC126499
GCGCCGCGGGGCGGCGCCGGGGGGAGTGACCCGCCCCGCAGTCACCTTCGGTGACTGCGGGGCGGTCCGGTCGGACCGGGTGTGCGGGCCTCGGGGTGAGGCCGGCGGTGGTGCCTGCACCGCCCTGCGGGCGGTATTTCTACTGGTCAGAGGGCCTATCGGTCGCTGAGTGCCGGAGTGGATCCGCCTGCCGGCCCCTGCGGGGCCGGGGCTCCGGTCGCGTTCCCTCGCTCCCTGATAGCAACAGTATGCAGCCAAAGCAAGCCCCTGTCCAGCCCCCGACCACCACCAAGAGTGGTCACACACCGTACCCGACACTCGAACCAGACCGAGCCATGTGGTCTACACCAGGTAGGGGTGGGTTGAAAGACAGCAGCAACAGGGGAGGGTCGGGGCGCGGCCCGGGAATTCGGAAACCGACACACGCTCAAATACCAAAAACACAAACCCACATGACGAACCCACAAAAGGCGCACCCATAAGAGACCTGACCCACCAACAAAACCCCTTGCACAAAACGCAAATACACAACCCGCAAAAACCCGAGGGCTGAGAACGGAACGCGAACTCGCCCCGCCTGCCCCCACCGCACCGCCCCGCAGCCGGGCACCGCCGATGCATACGCCCACTCCCGACGGGCACCGCGCCCCGGAGCAGGACCGGGCGGCCGGGACGGGCTGGGGAGCAGCACGACCAGGACGAGCACCAGACCGCCCGAGACACGGCACCAGGCGCGACCGCCGACCGTGCCGAGGACACAGGGCCCGGGACGGGAACCCCCCGTATTACTGCGTAATAAGGCGGCCCGCACGCCCTCGGGGCGGTGAATGCGCACGTCGCAGGCCGTCTCATGGGCCCGTCGCAGGCGTACGCTGGAGGTGGTGACACGGACCACCGGCTGGCCCGTGCCCTCGGGGCGAGCCTCCGACGGGGAGGGGGCCGGGACGTCTGGACGTGTCCCGGCCCCCTCCCCGTCCTCCACGTCCACACGAAGTTCGCGAGGCCCTGTGTCGCCGCCTGGGCGGGCGAACGCCCTGGCCCGCCCAGGGAGACCGGGGCGGGCCGGAATGCGCTCAGGACGCCGCGCAGGGCCGGGGCGGGGTCAGTGGGCGGCGAGCGGGGCCGTGAGGCTACTGCGGGCAAGGTCGGTGCAGCGGATGCCGCCGCCGACGTGCCACTCCATCGCCGGCTCGGCGGCCCGGCCGTGCTCGGCGCACCACGTGGCTGGGGTGAGGCCGCTGCAGTCGTGCCGCTGGCACACGCACTCCGGGCCCAGGGCGGCGTACGGCACCCCGTGACGGAGGACCCCGCCCGCCGGCGAGGTCGAGGCGGTGCCCCGGAGGCGGGCGGGCCACGCCAGCGTGACCCGGAGGCCCCCGGATCCCGCGCGGAACCGGTCAGTCAGCCGCACCTCGCCTGTCACCGCCAGCGGGGCCGTGCCGGGTGCGGTCAGCCGGCGCACCGAGGCGCCGTACTCGTCGGCGGTCAGCTCTGCCAGGGTGTCGGCGTCGGTGTCCGTCGACCAGGTGGTGAGCCGGTCCTCGCCCTCGGCGTCCTCGGCCAGGTCCAGCCACGGGTCATCCAGGCGGAACGGGTACACACCGCCCGTACCGGCAGCCAGGAGCAGCCTGGCCGCCGGTACGCCGGTGGGAAGGGCGATCTTGCCGTGGGCGAGGAGCCACGCCACGACCGCGGACCGGTCGAACTCCGGGTGGACGTCGGTACCTGCGGTGGGCTGGGGGAAGTCGTCGTGGCGGCGGCACCAGTTCACCACCGCCGCCCGCCCCACCCCGGCGATCCGCCCCACCTCCGCCAGCAGCACCCGGTCCTCGCCGGCCGCGGTCGGCTCCAGAGCGGCGAGCGGGGAGCGGCGGCCCGGCGCGATGGCACGTAGGGTGCGCCAGTCGACCGAGGGCCGTACGAGGGGGAGCAGGGCGACGTCCTGCGCCGAGTAGAGCGGCACGGTGGTGACGCCGCCTTGCCGCTTGTAGTCGACGTCCACCGACCCCACGGGGGCGATCCAACCGAGCCTGACGACCTGGTCCCAGTCCGTCCTGCGGACGCCGAGTCGGACCGCCGCTTGGTCGGGGCCGAGGGGGACGTAGCGGTCGAGCAGCTCGGGCAGGTCCCGGCGGCGGCCGAGGGCGGCCACCTGGTCCGGGTGGACGTCCGGGAACTCCACCTCGCCGCCCAGGTAGACCAGCAGGCCGGCGCGCACCAGGTGGCCGACCGCCGCCGCCGTCACCCTCGGCCGGTACCGCAACGGCGCCCCCAGGGCCTCGGTCAGCCGGTCCGCGGCCGCAGGTGCCCGCTTTTGGATAGATTCGGACAGGTACTCCGTGCCGATGTCTTGGCCCCGCGGAGCAGGGTCGGTCGCGTTTTCGAGGGCTACTGGGCCGCGTCCACGCAGACGGCCTCCACCCCAAGCAGAGCAGGCGACTGGCTGTTATTGGTGCCGCTGGTACGCCAGCCAGTTGGCTGCGTCTGGCCCAGCACCACGTTGGGACCCGATGCTTCGAGCACGACGCCGCTCCCAGCAAGAAAGCCGCCACCTGTGGCGATTTGCCCCTGAGGGCAATCCACTGAGACGACGTCGTACTCCCCCGGGGCGAGTTCCTCAAAGTTGGAGACCCTCTGGGCCCCCGTGACGCCCCCGTCCCCGTCGTTGCCGCATCCCACCGAGATCAAGCAGGGGATGCCGAGGAGCGAGGACAGTGGCCCGTCGTTGTCCTGGGCGTGGGCACCCCCGGCGCCCAGGACAACCAGCGATGCGGTTGCCGCGCCGATGACTGCGACCCTGCTTGCGAATTTCACGAGACACCCTTTCCTCCGGTAACTGCTGAAGCATGCATCGCTCCGGCGGAAGAACTTCGTGCGGCACGCTCGCACACGTCACTCAGGTCAGCCCTTCGGCTCACCACTGAAACGCTAGGCAGAATCGGGCAACGGGCCAGGCCCGAGCACGGCCCCAGGGCCAGGCGCGTACGCCCGCTCGCGGGTGATCCGGCCCCAGGACGGGCACAGCGGGATCTCTGAGGCGCAGGAGCGGGCCTCTGGGTCAGCGGCGAGCTCCGGGGCGCACGTCCGCCTTGGTGGGCAGGCCACGGATCGTCCAGCCGGAACTGGTGCGCGGCGCCCGTGAACGCCTCCACGGTGGGCCGCTGGTGAACAAAAACCCATGCACAAAACGCAAATACACAACCCGCAAAACCCGAGGCGGGCCCGGAATACAGGCAACCGTAAAGGGCCCGGCCAGAAGACCGGGCCTCTTAGGGAATTCGTCGCAGGGTCAGGTGCGTACGGCCCGCAGGGGTGCGCAGCGTCCGCAGGTGGCTGTCAGGCACAGCTCCATGTCGGGGTTGCGTCGCCGGAACTGACCGCAGGCCGGGTCCGGTCCCGACTGAGGGACCACGGCCAGGGCGGCATGGATAGCTTCGCGGGCGTCGTCCAGGGCCGCCGGCCGCTCGGGCGCTTCCTGGAGAAGTCGGACACCCTTTCTCCAGAAGAGCCAGGCCCTGGCGTAAGCCCGGGAGGTGGGCCAGGGACGGGACTTCGGCCCCGTCCTGGGGAACAGCGTCAGTCATGTGGTGATGCTCCCAGGACTGCGAAGACGCTGGGAGCATCACAGGCGAAATCGGTTCAGCGCTTCGTCGGTGGGGCTGGCGGGCCTGCGAGCGCCGCGTCGTCGACCGCGACGCTGGGCACCTCCACCGGGGCCTTGCCCGGTTCGATCCGGTCCACGACGGGGGCGAGGGCGTTGTACATGCGGCGGGCGAGTGGTTCGTCGTCGTGGTCCTGGTTGAAGCCACCGTGGGCGTCGTAGTCGAGCTTGCGCAGGTAATCGACCAGTTGGGGCCCGGTCAGGGTGACCTCGATGAGGCCACGCTTGCCCGGCTCCCCTGGGAGCTTGCGCGGCTTGACGTCGTCGAATGTGTCGCTGTCCAGGCGGTCGCGGCCGCTGTCGCGGGTTCGGTCCCACATGTCCTTGGTACAGGTGATCTTGAATTGGGCGACTCCGGCCGCCTTGTCCAGTCGAGCAGTGTGCTGAGGCGGGGACTTGGTCGCCAGGTCGCCGCATCCCGAGAGGGTCACGGTGGCGGCGAGGACGGCGAGGACGGCGGCGACGGAGCGGAGCCGACGGGGGCGACAGGTGGTGATCACCGCGCGATTGTGACGAGGCGCCGCCGACGAGGAGGCGCCTTCCCCTGCCCGGTCACCGGAACGAGTGGACGGCCGTCCTGGGCGGCCATGAGAAGCGCCCCGGCCGACCAGGCCGGAGGCGCGCGGGGAGCTGGGGGTCAGGCGCCGATGCCGACCGCGGTGACGTAGGCGTAGGCGGAGTACTCGGAGTCGAGGTCGCTGATGACGTCGTCCCAGATCTCGTCGATGAGGTCGGCGTTCTGGTCGGCCCAGGCGTCGACGAGGTCGGACCAGATGTAGCGGACGTTGATGGAGCGCTGGGAGACGTTGGGGCGGGAACGTTTCTCGGGGACTTGGCTCTGGTCGACCGGGTAGATCTCCATCCGTCGGCCGCGGCCGTCGTTGTCGAGGTGACGCTTGAGCCAGCCGGAGCGGATCAGGTTCTCGCGGCGGCGCGTCCAGTAGGCGGCGTCGATCCGCTCCAGGTTGGCGGGGGTCGGGCGGATCTTGCCTTTGGCTTTCATCCAGGAGCGGATGGTGCGCGGGGAGACGCCCTGCGTTTTCAGTTCCTGGCGGCCGGCGGGGCTGTCGAGGTAGCGCAGGCGGGCGGCGAGTCCGCGCTTGGATGTGACCGGTGAGGAGATCCCGGAGGAGTAGACGATCCGGTTGAGCTCCAGAATCAGGGCTTCACCGCCCTTCATTCCGCGGGCGTTGTATTTGCCGAAGTCCCCCCAGCGGGCCCATAGATCCGGTGATCCGGACATTACCGCTTACCCCCGAGGATGTAGGTGTCCTTTTCCTTGACCTGGCTCAGGTCCCGGCCCTCCGGAAATACCTTGCGCCAGTCGCCGACGACGTGGAGTTCGTCCGTGCCGGAGATCTCCACGACCTGAAGCCCGGCCTTCTGTGCCTTGTGGGCTTTCATCCAGAGGTTGGCGAAAGCCTTTGCGCGGATGATGTGCATCCAGTCCGGGCGGCGGATTTCCCGGTTCGCGCTGGACTCGCCGATCGTCGACACGAGTTTAGAATACATGGCCTTCACGTAGGCCACGGTCAATTCGTCGCCATTGGCCAGAGCTGTTTTCCGGGTTTCGGCAAGGGCGCGGCGGAGTTTTTCCAGGAGTGCTTCCGAGGCGCCGGAGACCAGTGAACGGTGGATCACCGGGGCATCGGCGAGGCCCTGTCGGGCGCAGTCGAGGAGCAGGCGCAGCGTGGACTCGGTGACCCACAGCTCCCCCGGTTCCATGCGATGTCCGAGGGGGTTGGGCAGGTCGTCGTGGTCCCAGTCGGCGGGGGTGATCAGGTGGACGCCGGCCTTCTTCGGGTCGTGGACGCCGCTGGTGTCCTCGCGGAGCTGTCCGATCGGCAGCCAGCACTTGAGCGCGGACAGGTAGGCGGCGTTCATGTCGAGCGCGGTGACCTCGATCCGCTCGCCCTTCTTCGCCGCAGAGAAAAGCGCGGCGTTGCGCCACTTCGGGCGGCCCTCCCAGATTTCGTCCGCGCCCTTCTGGGACTTCTTGTGCAGGATTTCAGCGGTCGGCGGGAATTCGGAATGCTCGTACCGGCCGCCGACCCGGGAGGACTTGAACAGGGTCATCACGTCCGGGATGGCGGCCTTGATGAGGGTGGCCTGCGCGGCGTCGACGTCACCGGCGCAGTCGGCCAGGACCTCGTGCACCCGGTCGGTGATCTGCTCCACCAGGGTGGTGGAGGCGTAGCCGGGAGCGGAGCGCCGAGACGACGCGGTCGCCGTGGTCGGCGCCGGTACGACCGGCGGTGAGGGCGGCTCCGGGGTGTTCACCGGCTCGGCCGCACTCGAGGACGGCTCGGCCGGTGTGGGTGCGGTGGTGGTCTGCACGGTCCCGCCCGCAGCGGCGGCTCCGGCGGCGGAGACCGCCGCCCCGCACTCCGCGGGTGAGAGGTGCTGGGGGTAGCCGTCGACCTCGTCCGTGGCGGGTTGCCCGCACAGCACGCACGGCCGTGCCGACGACACCGGCGGCGGAGCCGGGGACGGTGCGGGGGCCGGTTCTTCCGGCACGGCGGCGGGGAGCTGGACGCGGGCGGGTGCCGGTACGGCGAGCGCCTGGGCGCCGGTCTGGAGGCTCGGGAGTGCGCCGTGCAGGACGCCGACCGCGTGGGTGGGGCCGGCGAGCAGGTCGAGTGGGTGGAGCCGGTAGTGCGCGGCGAGGAGGTCGACGTCCTCCAGCGACCAGTGGGCCTTGCCCGCCTGTTTGCGCGAGACCTGCGCCTGCGACTGCCCGAGGCCCGCGGCCAGGTCTCCCTGCCGTTCGCCGGTCCGCGTCATCAGCGCGGACACCGTGAGTCTGAGGATGGCCTCGATACCCATCATGAATGCGATCCTAGCATTCTACATGACGTAATCGCATAGCAAATGTGGAAGTTGATTCTGTGCCGAGTGTCACGGAAGTGGACGGCCGTCCGGTCCCGTGTCCCGGACCGGTCTGGACGCGGCCCGGGGCGCGGTCGCCGGTGATCAGGCGAGGTGGCGGGCGGCGGCCGTGGTGAACGCGTCGGCGGCGGCAATGGCGGCCTCGCGGAGGGCGCTGAGGGGGTCGCGTTCGGGCGCCACTACGCCGCCATACGGGAGCTGGTCGCCGACGAGGAAGGCCCGGCGGAGGTCCTGCCCCGGCTTCACCATCCACGGCATGGACATCGGCAAATGGCTCGCCCGGCAACGCCAGCCCGAGGTCTGGGAGGCCCTTTCCGACGGGCAGCGCGAGCGCTTGGAGCAGCTCGGCATCACGCCGCTCGCCCCGGTCCCGGAGCTGGAAACGTCCGCGAAGCCGTCCACGACGCCGTTGAGCACCTTCGAGAAGGGTGTGGCGGCCCTGGCGCAGTGGGTGGAGCGAGAAGGCGCCCGCCGCCCCGTGCCGCGCGGCCACGCCGAGGAGATCGCTGTCGACGTGAAGGAGCCGGGGGTCGTGAAGCTGGGCGTATGGGTCTCGATGCGTATGGGTCTCGAACACCAAGTCGAGGCGCGACAAGCTCACCCAGGGGCAGCGGGACGCACTGCGGCCGCTGGGTGTGGAATGGGCCTAACTAGAGGCTGTCTCTTTGAACGGTCGGTCACCCGTGGTGGGGCTGATTAGCCTGCTGTGATGACGGACAGCAAACTGATCGTTGACCTGCGTGGTCGGCTGATCGAGACACTCAACGACTTCTGGAACGCGGTGCGCGAGCCGTGCGGGCTACCAGACTGGTTCGGCCGGAACCTGGACGCATGCTCGGACACGATCGAGACTCGGGGCATCTCCGAGGTGATCGACAGCCACGACATCCTTATCGTGCACGTCGACCAGCGGGGCCTCTTCGACGGACAGCGGCAGGAGGCCAACGTCCTGGCCGGCATCTTTGACGGAGAGCAGAACCGTCTCGTCGTCCATGGGTTGGCCTGACGAACTCTTCGGACGCCTTGCTCAGCGCTGGGTCCAGATGAGGATGGCAGCGAGATGGAGTGCGGCCTGGTGAGCGATGGCGAGCTTGTCCGTCCGCATTGCGAGGCCGCGCCACTGCTTGAGTCGGGCGATGCGCCGCTCGACAGCATTGCGCTCCTTGTATGTCTCAGCGTCGAAGCCGGGCGGGCGGCCTTCGGCGCGGCCTCGTCGCAGACGGTGGCCGATCTGGTCGGCGGGCTGCGGGATGACCGCACGGATGCCGCGTCGACGGAGGTGCCCACGGATCGCGCGGGAAGAGTGGGCGCGATCCGCAAGGACGATCGCGGGGCGGGTTCTTGGCCTGCCGAGTCCTCTCCAAGGGATCCGGATTCCGCCCATGACCGCCTCAAAGGCCGGGGCGTCACCGGCCTGGCCCGCGGTGACGTGGATAGACAGAGGCCGTGCCCGGCTGTCACTGGCCAGGTGCACCTTCGTACTCAAGCCACCGCGGAAACGTCCGAGCGCGTGGTCATCGGGCTGTGACCGGCCAGGCACCCCCTTTTCCTGGCTCCGGCCGAATGCTGGTGAGCCCGGCAGACGGTGGAGTCCACCGAGGCTGTCCAGCTCACGTCGTCATCGGCGTCCGCCACTGCAAGGACGGCTGTAAGGATCCGTGCCCATGTACCGTCCATGGCCCACCTGATCAGGCGTTTGTGTGCGGTTTGAAAGGGACCGAGCTCTTCTGGCAGGTCGCGCCAGGGCGAGCCGGTGCGGTACTTCCACGCGATGGCCTCAAGGGTCCGGCGGTGGTCGGCCCACCGCCGTCCACGGACCGGATCTGCCGGCATCAACGGCTCGATCCGGTCCCCCATCGCATCAGTGATCACTAACCGGACAGGCACATCCGATCAACTGATCAGCCCATCAAAGAGACACGCTCCAGCCCACTGTGCCCCCGGACCCTCACGGTCCGGGGTGTCTGAGGCCGACGTGCGACGCGGCTCCTGCGGAAACTGAAGGATCTCCCGGTCTGACCAGGGTGCGGCACGGTATCGCGGCCGCCGTTCACCCGTTCGGTGGCGGATCCGGATCACGGCGTTCAGGAGCCCCCATGGGCGTGGCTGTCGAGTGTGGAGGCACGAGCACAGCAGGCGGGTGCAGCAGGCTGCCGCAGGGGGCGACGGTGCAAAAATCGAGGCCGCGTTCGTCACGGTCTTTGGGCGGTTGACGCAGTTGCCGTGGGATCAGGCGGCGGCGTCGGTGCGGTTCGAGGGCCTGACGCCGGTATCCGCGTTTCCGGTTGTGCCGGGCCGCCGGTGGGGACCGGGCTGGTGGTGGTCGTCGACCACGGGACGGGACGTGGTGCGCGGTTCGTCGGCGATGCGCACCCAGCTGATGGTGCTGGACCGGGACCCGGAGCTGACCGGCCTGTCGGCACGTCCGGTACGGCTTCTGTGGCGGGATACCGACGGGTGGGTGTGCTCGTGGGTTTCTCAGCTGTTCGCCCGGTACGCCGACGGCAGTGGTGTGCTCGCCGACTGCCTTTCAAGCCCGACCGCCGGTGGAGACAGGGCGCGGCGGGTGCGGATGGTCCTGGAGGCGGCGTGCGCGCGTGTGGGCTGGTCTTACCGGCGCATCGAGCCACCTCCAGCGGTGGTGGCGGCGAACCTGCGATGGCTGGCCGGCTACCGACACCTCCGTTATCAGGGTCCGCCCGGGATGCGGTCTGCGCTGGCCGAAGCGTTCGCCGAGCCCCGGCCGCTGGCCGACGGCGTAGCCGCGGTGGGCGATTCTTTGCAGGTACTTCCTTCCGCCTATCACGCGCTGTGGTGCGGGTATCTGACAGCGCCTCTCGATGGGCCGCTGCACGAGCGGGCGCTGATCTGCGCTGACGCAGACCGTGGAAAGGGCGTCGAAAGTCGGCTGCGCGACGTCGGCGGGGAACCGGAGAGAGGATGAGCGCCGTGGGCGGCACACACGGTAAGGGCCGGCGGCCGGGGGTCGGTGGGCACGTCGTCTACCAGGGGCAGACCTGGCAGGTCGCCGCGCTGCAGGGCCGGCAGGTCTGCCTGCCGCAGGAGGGCGGCACGGAAATGAGTCTGCTGCTGGGCCGGTTGTTCGCCGATCCGGGCGTCGAAGTGGTGGGCGCGCAGGCGCCGGAGACGGTGCCGCAATGGGGGCTGTTCGAGACCGTTCCGCTGGCGGCCCAGCAGCGGGCGCTGGCGTGGCTGCCCCACATCCGGGAGGTCGAGACCGGGTGGCTGCACCCTGAGGGCAGCCGTGACGGACAGACGATGCGGCCGGAGTACGCCCCGGAGCGGTGGACGCTGGCGCAGCGGGAGGCGGCCAAGGCGAAGGAACTGGCGGCGCTCGGCTTCGCGCGGGTGACGCGTACGACGGTGCAGAGGAAGCGGCACGTCTACCGCAAGCAGGGCTTGTGGGGGCTGGTCGACAAGCGTGCGGTGCCGGCCCGTGGGCGTCATCCGACGGGGTATGCCGACGAGCGGGTCGTGGCCGCGGTGCTGGAGGCGCTGCGGCGCCAGCGGGGCCGGTCGAAGGGGACGGTGAAGGGACTGCAGGTGTTTGGTGGGGTGGATCCTGGAGGACACGCACGGGCGCGGCGTGGTGGAGATGCCGTCCCGGTCGACGTTCTATCGGCTGGTGAGCGTGCTGGCCGACCCGGCCGATCGTCCGGGACGCCCGGCGCGTACCGCCACCGCACCCGCCCGCGCCTCGCCGGCGCCGGTGGTGCTGCGGCCCGGGGAGCAGGTGCAGATCGGCACCACCCGCCTGGACATCATGCCGCCTGGACATCATGGCCGTCCTGGAGGATGGCAGCTGGGGCCGGCCGGAGCTGAGATCGCGGTCGACGTCTCCACCCGCTCCATCCTGGCCGCCGTCCTGGCCGCCGTCCTGCGCCCGCACAGCACCAAAACTGTCGACGCCGCCCTGCTCCTGGCCGAGATGGCTGTTCCGCGTCCTGCCCGCCCCACCTGGCCCGCAGCACTGCATCTGTCGCGGGCCGAAGTGCCCTATGAGCGGATGCTGTCGCTGGACGAGCACCTGGAAGGCGCGGCCGCCCGCCCGGTGATCGTGCCCGAGACGATCGTCGTCGACCCCGGGAAGATCTACCTCTCGCAGGGCTTCGTCGCCGCCTTTGAGACGCTCGGGGCAAGCGTCCAGTCCGCTCCACCCCGGCGGCCGCAGGCCAAGGCTGTGGTGGAGCGGGCCTTCGGTCCGATCAACGACCTGTTCTGCCAGCATGTCGCCGGCCACATCGGCTCCAACCCACAGCGCCGCGGCTTGGCGACGGTGGCCGAGGCTCGGTGGACGGTCCCGCAGCTGCAGGACTTCATGAGGGAGATACCTGCTGGTGAGGCTGAGTCACGGGGGGCGTCGGTCCCAGGCCCAGGGACACGGCATCCCCCTCATCGTGCCCGGGGAGCCGGATCCCGCCCCGTACCGTCCGACACCCCCCGCCGTCCCGGACACGGCAGCACCTGTCCGGGACAACAGCCGTCCCTTGCCCCCACGCCCGCCCCTCCCGGACGCTGGATCGCAGCCCTCCCCCACCGATGGACCCACGAAGGGATCCACCCATGTCCGCACCGCCCGTCGCCGCCCGCATCGCCCTGACAGCACTGCTACTCACCGCACCGGTCGCCGTGGCCGCACCCGCCCAGGCGGCGACCCCGGCCCCGACTGCCCGTGGTACCAGGGCGCGCCGCCGAGCAACCTGAACCCCTACAGCAGCACGGACTACGCCGTCGGCAGCGCACCCATCCGCGTCGGCCCCTACGGTTCCTGCACCGCCGTCTCCACCAAGCCGTCCGGGACAGCGATCACGGTCAACTGCTACATCACCAACAGCTACGGCAACACCTGGTCCTACATCCGCGGCAGCGGCTGGGTCTACGACGGAAACCTGCGCAACGGCGGCTCCACCCACCCCTGCCGTTTCTGACCCTCCCCCCCCCCCCGGCCCTCCCCCGCTCCCCTCACCACGACGTCAGCAGGCCCGACATCTGACGGGACACACAGCCCAACACACCCCGGCCGGCACAAGCGACACGGCCGAACAGGGCGACGGGACCGGCAGGGGCGAACAGGGCGACGGGCCCGGCAGGGGCGAAACGGACGAGGCCGTCACGGCAATGGTGGTGGAGGGCCGGGCGACGGCCGGCCGCACGCCTCAGCGGCCACGCACCGGACCGTGCCGTCCGCCTCGCCCGCGCCCGCCCCGTACAGCACAGCGACCCTCCACCACACCACACCAGCAGGACACGTTCGAAAGGGCTGCGCCAGGGGACGGGCGAGCCGGCCAGGGCTGCCGGCGGCGGCCGAACGGACCCCGATCCCTCCTCGTCTGACGCCGCGGCCGCCTTCCGCGCAACGGCCTCCCGCCTGGCGGTGCGCGACACCTTCGGCTTCCGCGCGGTCGGCTGCTTCCCGTACACACCACCCGCCAAGGTCGCTCCCTCGCCGGGACAGGAGGACCGGCGGAACGGCTGCCGGCGCCCGTCGATGGACTTCTGCTCCGCAGCGCGTACACACCGGCCCCCGTGCCACCCCTCCGCGGTCTCCCGCTCGGCCTGGCGGCGGTCGGCCTCCGTCCACTGCGCGGCGTACAGGCGGTCACCGCCCCGGTTGCCCAGCGCCTCGATCAGGATCTGCCACTCGTCCCTGCCGAACCTGCACTCCGCCTCAGCCTCCCACTCGGTGAGCCACCCCTCATGCCCGGCCTCCAGCAGCGGGCGGCTTCCCGGCGCAGGGTGCCGTCGAGGTTGAACGCCGCGCCGCCACTGCGCGGTTCACGCCTGGCAGTGACCGGGGGGCTGTCAACCGGGTCGGCCCGTGCCGGTGAGTGGGTTTCGAGGAGGGGACCGGATTGCCCTGGCCCCTCCTCGTCCTCCCCGTGGTCGCACGCTCCGCACGGCCCCGCAATGGACACCGGCCGCGGGTACACGGCCGCAGATGTCACCAGTGGAGGGTGGCGTCCCCCAGGGCGGCGACGATGCCGTCCCGGTAGGAGCACTCTGGCCCTGAAGCCTCGATGGCGAGCTTGACGACGCCCGTCAGGTCGACCGTCACCGTCTGCAGGCGATTGATCACCAGGCCTACGGCCTTCCGTCCACGCCCGTCGCCCATGACCGCGACCTTGACCGTTTCCGCCGTGGTGTTGTCGTCCAGACCTGCGGTGAAGGTCAGAGACTTGTAGCGTTCGTTGACGCTGTACTCGATGGGCGGACCGTCGCAGGGGTTCGTGAACACCATCGCCTGGTCGTAGCGCTTGGTTCCCATGGTCACTGAACGGAGCTCGTAGTCGATACTCCCGGAGAACGCTTCGAGGTCGCTGAGGTGCACAGTGCCTGACGGCAGGGCCGGCGGCGGCGCGATCGACGGCTCTTACGAGACGCCGTCAGTACTTGCCGATGATGACTCAGTGGCCGTCGGAATGACAGGCGGATCGGTTGTGACGACGACCGGGTCCGGTGTGCGAGCCATGGGCGAGTTCACCACGACCGGGAACCCGAAAAAGCCGAGGAACACACCCGCGACGGCCGCCAGGGCCGAGACGAACGCCGAGACCTCCCCCACTCACCGAGGCCGACGCCGACCTCGCGGGCCGGATCGACTGGATCATGGTCAGCGTCGACTCGACGTCCTGCCGAGCCCACCAGCACGCGGCCGGGGCCCGCAAGAAGAAGCCACGCGTCCCGAAAAAAGAACTACGCCCCGGCACCACCGCCCCGACGAAGGACTCGGGCGGTCCCGCGGCGGCCTGACCTGCAAGGTCCATCTCGCGGGTGAAGGCGGCTGCAGGCCGATGGCCTTCCTGCTCACGCCCGGCCAGTGGGACGATGCGCCGCAGATGATCGAGGTCCTCGAACGCATCTGGGTCCCCCCGCCCGCAGGGCGGTCACCCTCGCACCCGGCCGGATCGTGTCGGCGGCGACAAGGCATACAGCTCGCGCCGCAACCGCCGCTACCTGCGAAGACGCCAGATCAAGCACACCATTCCCGAGCCGAAGGACCAGCGGGCCAACCGCAAACGGCGCGGCAGCAAGGGCGGCCGGCCCACCGGCTTCGACAGCGAGATCTACAAACGCCGCAACGAGGTCGAGCGCACGATCAACCGACTCAAGAACTCCCGGGCCGTCGCCACCCGCTACGACAAGAGAGCCTCCGTATTCCACTGCACCGTCACCGCAGCTGCGGTCCGGCTATGGATCAAGACATGAGACAGAACCGCACCTAGCCTGCCGCATCCAGAGCGTCGGCCCGTCGTTCAAGCTCGGCCGCTATGTCGTCCCAGTCAGGCCCGTGAAGATAAAGGCTGCCCGCGGCCTCCCTCATGAGCGCCGGTTCATCCGGCTTCTGAAGAAGAACGAGCCGATACGCGAGGTTACGGATCCGCACGGGCAGGTACCCGTCGACCAAGCTCGGACACAGTTCTCGCAGCATGGCCAGGATCGCGTCGGCATCGGCGAACGTCAGCTCCTCGATGAAGAAGTCCTCATCGTGCTCACGGTCACACGGCGGCGTGGGCCCGTACTCGTCCCCGAAAAGGCATCGGGCGTGGTCAGTCAGGGTGGCGTGCATGGACCCGAGCGTACGATGCGATGATCCGCCGGACACGCCCTGTCCCTCTGACGAAGGAAGCCATCGTCACCGCTGACGCATTCCACCTCACGCTGAGCCTGTCCACCCTTCATCACTGCTTGCAGGAGTTCAGGACGCGTGTGCCTCGCCCCCCTCGCGCGAGGCACAGGTTCGGGCCTCACGTCCGTATCGCCAGGGTTCGTGCTCATCACCAAATGAGATGACGTCTCAAGGCACTACGGGCGACTTCCGCGAGATCATCGCCAACGGCTCGGGCAAGGGGCCCGTCACCAACACCATCCTCGCCAGTGACATGGCGTTCCAGACCTCCGGTGCCACACCTGGAAACTCCTCCCCTAAGCCCATAAGCACAGCACCACGCGTTCCCCGGTGCGCCGACGGGAGCAAACGGCCCCGAGGCCGCGCCGTCCGTGCCGGCCACGCGCAGCGCGCCGCGGTCGAGCACGGCGGTCTCGCCACTGCTCAGCCGGCCGGCGCCGCCTGCGTCCGGAGCCGCAGAGGCCTCGGCCGCCGGTCCGTCGCTGTCCTCCGCGCCGACCGGGGCCGCGAGCGTCGCGGCGGCCACCGCGGCCCCGCAGACCACGCCGGTCACCCGGGTCCACCGTCTCGTCGTACGACGCATCCGCGCCCCCCACATGTCTTGTCACCGGTGTTGCGCTGACAAGACTCTCCACCGCTCGAAGGTTGTACGGGCGAAGTGTGCTCTGGGGACCCTGTCTCGACGGCCTCCTTTCCGGGCCGGAGACCTTCCCCTACGCCGGGAACCTCCGCCCACCCACCGCCACGCACCCTCCCGCACCGCCGCCCCCGTCTCCGCGATCGCGACCGCCGCCCACGGCATCGCTCAAACAGCGGTGGGCGCCCCGGCCGGGACACGCGCGCGCCCGCGGGCCTTCGAGAAGGTGGTCGGGGTCTTCCTGGGCCGACTGCGGCTGAGCGGAAACGTCGAGGGGGCACACCATCACGTGACGGTGTGCCCCCTCCTGCGTGGCTGGCCCTCCACGCCACCCCCTCGGCGAGCCCTGAGGCTCAGTTCGTGTTCGTGTAGTAGCCGAAGACGTCCACGATCACGTCGGTGGAACCGGCGTGGTTGTACAGGTAGATCCGGCCGCCCGTCACCGGCACGACGACCAGGTTCGGCACCGTCCCGCCGGGCAGCAGGTTGATGTTCGAGACCGTCGGGGTTCCCGCGCTTGTGGTCGCCGCCAGGTAGGTCGGGGCCGTCGCGTTCGTCGCCGTCACGTTGAGGACCACGGCGGACGCACCGGTCGCCGGCACTCCGCCGGTCCCGGCGACCGGCAGTGCCACGCCCTGCGCCGGGCCGAGCTTGTGGCCGCCCAGTCCCTGCCGGGTGTCCATCACCCGGGCCGGGGTCACCGGCTGGAACCGGGCGCCCTGGGCCGCGTCGGTGGTGAAGTAACCGGACATGTCGGCGAGCAGGTCGACCATGCCCGCATGGTTGTAGAGGGTGATCTGGCCGTCCTTCACCGGGACGACGACCGCGTTCGCCGCCGTCCGACCCGCTGACACGTTCAGGTTCGACGCGGCCGTCCGCAGCGTCCCGTACGGGTAGACCGAGACGAACGTCGCCGCGCTCGGGTTCGTTGCCGTGAGGTTCAGGACCACCGCCGACACGCCGGTCGCCGGCACTCCGCCGCGCCCGGTCACCCGGACGTTCACCGTTCGCGCCGCGCCGACCTTGGCCTTCGGCGCGCCGAGCCCGGCACGGGTGTCGAGGATCCGCGCCGGCTCCACCGGCAGGAAGCGGTCGCCCTCACC
Source organism: Streptomyces sp. NPDC126499 (assembly GCF_040302485.1). Lineage (NCBI taxonomy): Bacteria > Bacillati > Actinomycetota > Actinomycetes > Kitasatosporales > Streptomycetaceae > Streptomyces > Streptomyces sp. NPDC126499. The sequence goes on from NZ_JBEOUO010000034.1 coordinate 15,939, forward strand.
GCTCAACGTGTAATACCCGGCCACGTCCGCGACGAGGTCCACCGTGCCGGCCCGGTTGTACAAGGTCACCTTGCCGTCCTTGACCGGCACGGTCACCAGGTTGGACACGGTCTGGCCGGCCGCCACGTTCAGGTTCGACGCGTCCGTGCGCTGCGTCCCGTACGGATAGGCCGACACGAACGTCGTGGCGCTCGGGTTCGTCGCCGTCACGTTCAGGACCACCGCCGACACCCCACCAGACGCCACCCCGCCACGTCCCGCGACCTGCAGCGTCACCGTGCCCCCTGGGCCGACCTTGGCCTTGGCAGCGCCGAGACCGCTACGGGTGTCGAGCAGCCGGGCAGGCGTGACGGGCTCGTAGGTCCCGAATCCACCATGCGTCAGGAACACCTCCCCGACGCGACGCAGTCCGGTCCCGGAGCCGTCGGCGGGCACGGCGGTCAGCGCCCACGTGTAGCCACCGTCCGCGAGGTTCTTGCCGTTCTCGTCCTTGCCGTCCCAGCCGGCCTTCACCAGACCGCGCACCTCGCCGCCGGCAGAGGTGCTGACGACGGCCCCGGTCCGGTCCTTGACGGTCAGGGTCCAGGAGGCGGCGGGCTTGCTGAGCCACCAGCGCCCGGTCCAGGACGCGCTGAGGTCCGCACGGTCAAGGACCTCAGCGGTGTCCGTGTCGAGGGTGGTCAGGGCAGGGGCGGCGAAGCCGGTCGGGACGACATGGATGCGGTCCTCGTCGTCGGCGAAGGCGACGTGGCCACCGAAGCGGTCGACGGTCACGGTGTACGTCTTCTTCGTCGTGCCGAGTACCCGGGTGCGCCCGGTGCCGTCCAGCGCGAAGGCCGAGACGACCCCGTTGAGCGCGTAGGCCAGGTAGCCGTCTCCGAGCCAGGCGAACTGGTTCGCGGGCAGCGCGATGTCCTTGCCTGTCCGCAGGTCGCGCAGACGGTTGTGGCCGTCGCCGCAGGACCAGTGCAGAAAGCTGCCGCGCACATGAAGCATGGACAGGAAACATGAAGCGGTCGTGAGCTGGACGGTGCGGACGACGGCGCCCGTGCGCACGTCCACGGCGGTCACCCGGGCGTCGGCCTTGGAAGACGCCGCCCACAGCGTGCCGCCGTCGATGGCGACACGACCGGTGTCCGGCCTGCGCAGCACGATCCGCTGCGTGTCCAGGTCGTAGACCACCCCCGTGTTCCCCGGCTGCTGGATCGTGTGGTAGGCCACGTAACGGCCGGATGCCGACGGCGGATACGCCAGCTCGACACCCGGAAGCGCCTCGGCCGGCAGCTTCTTGTCCGCGCCGAGCACGAAGAGACGGTCACGGGTGCCCGCCTCGCTGTACACCACCCGACCGTCACCGGTGGGTACCCCTGGTTCGCACTCGCCTCCGACCCAGCACGCGCCTTCGGCCAGATGGTCGTCGACGCCGAGGTCCACCTTCCGCGCCGTGGCCGACGAGCCGGCGTCGACCGGGAGGTCCGCCGACCGAACCCTGGCCCGGATGCCCGCCACCACCTCGGTGGAGTACAGGACGCCCTGCCCGAGCGCGATGCTGCGGACGGCGGTGCGCACGGGCGGTATCTCACCGATCCGGGTCGCGACCGGCGCGCCGCCACCCTCTGGGACCCGCACGGCGTGGAGCGAGCGCTCGGTCCCCTCGCCCTGGCGGGCGACCACGACCGTGCTGCCGTCGGCACTCACCGGGGTGTCCCCCACGACACGGTCGAGCACCGGTCTCTCGCCGCCGTCGCCGAGAGACCGGGCAACCAGCGCCGCCAGCGCTTCCGCGCCCTCGCCCGGGACGCGGGCGAGCACCTGGTCGCCGAGGAAAGCCACCGGAGTCCCACCGCTCCAGAGGAGTTCCGCCGTCGGCCCGGACCAGTCCCCCGTCACGTCCCAGACCTGGAGCTTCTGCCCGGTCGGATAGAGCAGGAACTGGTCGGCGAGCACGCCGTCCTTCCAGTGCTGCCAACCGTCTCCCGACGGATTCGGCGGCAAGGGACGCACGGTGAAGGAGGCATCGACCCAGCCCATGCTCCCCGCGCCGTTGGCACCGTAGGTGGCGAGCAAGCCGTGCTCGCCGGACCACCCGATGACGCGCCCAAGGTACGCACCCGCGGGCAGCCCGGACAGCGGTCTGTCCCGTACGACGCCCCCGTCGAGGTACCGGAGAAACGTGTCGTACGGAGCCGTCCTCGTACGGGTGATGACGCCGAGGCCCATCGTCCCGAGATAGTGGCGGTTCTGCGGAATCGAAACGACGCTCCGCGCACCGCTCTTCGGATCCTGGAACAGCACCTGCGAGCCCTGGTAGACGGCCAGCACATCGCTGCCGGTGGGACGGATCTGGCCCGACGCCGCCGGAAGGCTTGTGCGCGCACCGTCGGCGAACGACACCCAATGGGGTTTGGTTCTGCCCTGCACGAAGCCGGTCGTCCCGGCGGCCGGCAGCACGCCCGCGTCCGGATCGGCGCTGAACTCCGCCGGAAACACCACCTCAGCCGGCACATCCGCCGCCCGGGCCTCGCCTGAGCCGAACGGCCCTGCCGGGACCGCGGAGAGCAGCGCCGCCGCCACCGCGACCGCGACCGCCGCCAGGGTCTTCGTCCTGCGACGGCCCCCCGTACTCACCATCCGCACGCTGTGCGTCTCCTCCCCGGAGGTGTCAAAGTCGGTCGAGACTACCAGCGCTTCGAACCCGTTCAAACTAGAGCGGCGGAGGGGCATCCACCCGCCGTTCCGCCGCCGGATGCACAGCTCAGTGTCTGAGCCGCCGGCCGCTGGGGAGGGCTCGTGCTGAGCACCGTGGTGGCCGTCGTGGGAACGCTCCTTGGTGCGGTCGTCGCCGGGTGATCCAATACCGCACCACCCGCCCCAGACTGAGCGAGGCACGGCAGGAACACCACCAAGACAAGGAGTTGGCGCCGCCACCACGTACGCCTCCGCCCCGGCGGCGCACCGCCGAGCCATGGCCGTACGCGAGGGCCTGCCGCTCGACGGGGCCGCCCCCGAGGCCTTCGCCGCTGCCCGGGGTCGGGTCGCACGCCACCCGGTCCGCCATCAAGGGGCCGAAGGTCACCGTCTCCATCCCGATGCCTGGCCTGACCGCGGCCGCCGAGGAAGCGGCCCGCGCCACGTACGCGCTACGCAACGCCCCGGACCACAAGGCCCTGGACGCACTGCGCAAGGGCGCTGTCGCGGCAGTTCGTCGCTGCCGCCGTCGGCCGCTTTTCCACCGTAGGCAGCGATGAGCGGTATCCCGTGCCCTTCGGTGCCTACAGCTTCGGCTCCACGCCTGTGCGGGACGAGCGTCGCTGCCGGGGGGTGCCAGTGCTGCCCGGCATAGTGCCGGGCAGGTGGCCGAGGTGTGAGGGGTTCCTGCTAACGTCAGCCGCTTCTGTGGGGCAACCGTGTAAGTCTCTGGGGAGGGAGCGCGTTGCGTCGTCATAGGTGGTTCCGGGTAGGTGTCAGTACGGCCTTGTTGTTGGGCGTGGCCGGGGGGCCGGGTGTGCTGGGGGCGACGGAGGCCGTTGCCGAATCCGCTTCCGTCACGCAGGAAACGATCTTCCAGTCGGACCGGTACCAGCCGAGGAAGACGGTCCCGCTGGGCGCCGGTGCCTCGGGCGTGCTCTACAGCCAGGAGGGCAGGAACGGTTATCTGTGGACCGGCTGGAACGGCCGCAGCCGGAACGTCGACCTCGGCGGGACCGTTCTGAAGGGCGGCTCGTACGGCGATGTGGAGCGTTCCTGGCTGCCGGCCGGGACCGACATCCTCGTCCACGCGGCCGGCGCGGACGGCTGGGCACGCGAGGACCTCGGCACGGGTGCGCGAATCACCTTCGCACTGCCCCAGGGGCACACGTTCGTGGCGGCCGCGGGCCCGACTCTGCTGACCCGCACCGGGCAGGCGGGCACCTATGCTCACCACCTGCTCACCATCGCGGCCGATGGCACATGGAGCGCACGGGTGGACGTCTCCGCCCCGGCGGGCACCACGGTGAGCCGCCAACTGGCGGCCGACGCGAAGAGCCTGGTGGTCGAGTACGCCGGACCTGACCGGGTCGCGATGATCGGCATGATCGATCTGATGACGGGAGCGTTCGACAAGGGACGGGTGATGTGGCGCGCGGTCAGGTCGCAGATCGTGCTGACACCCGCCCGGCTGGTGCTGACGGACGGCCTGTCGGTCCGCTGGGTGCCGAGGAGCGACCTCGGCGCACCGGCGATCGACCTCGGGGTGTCGCGCTATGCCAACGAGAAGATCTCCATTGCGGCGGACGGCGACCACCTGCTCCTCGGCGGCGACGTTCCACAGGAGCCGGACGATTACGCTGATGTGTCCGGTTCCCCGGTACGCCGGGTCGGCTTCGACGGCGCCGCGCCAGTAACGCTCTACCGGCACGGTGAGACCGTCATGGTGACGGCCGCCGACGGCCGGGCCGTTTTCGCCGCCGGTGCCGACTCCTCGCACTGGGCGCTGCGAAAAGGTTCCGACGGAGGAGCGCCGACCGAGGTGGCAGCCGTCGAGGGCGTGCCCGCGCGGATCAACAAGCTGTCCCTGGCCAACGGCCAGTTGGCCACCCGCGAGGCGGACGGCGTCTTCTTCGAGGCCGACTTCACCCGACCGATCATCCATGACGGGACGGCCTACCGCCCCGGCAAGCGGGTCTACGAGGACTGGTCCTACGGCAACGGCGTGACGAGCACCGGTGACGGCCGCGCGGTCTTCACCGAGAGTGACACCATTGGTTCGGAGGTCAACTCCGTCCAGAAGGACGACGACGCCGGATTCTTCCGCACGCCGCCGTCCACCCAGGGGACCCTCCTCGATGTGACCGGGCGCTACGCCATTGTCAACGGCACCAATCCGGTGGGTCAGTACGTCGGCGACCTCGGCGTCTACCAGGACCTGAACGCCATCCGCAGCCGCACCTCGGTCACCGCCGCCTCAGTGTGGGGCTACACCTACTGGACCCAGACCGCGACCGCGGGTCAGGTCGTGGGCGAGGACCTGCGGACCGGCACCAAGAGCACCCTGACGACCGGTGCCAGGTGCGTCGCCAAGGAACTCCAGGCGGTGGGCCGCTGGCTCTACTGGACCTGTGGCCCGAACGGCCCCGCCGGGGTCTACGACCGCACGGCCAAGAAGAACATCGCCGTGCCGTCCGGAGAGGCGCTCGTCGGCGACGGCTATCTCGTCCGGCACGACAAGTCCGCCGGCAAACTGCTGCTGACGGCCTTCCGGGACGGCTCGGCCGTCACCCGTACCGTCGGTGACCTCGCGGGCACCGCCGAGAACCAGCGCGGAGTGACCTGGAGCGTCGACAAGTTCGGCGGACCACTCGCCTATGTGGCGGCTGACCGGCGGATCCACCTCGTGCCCAGCGGGGTGGCCACCGAGCCGTTCTCCTTCGTCCAGTCCACGGTGACCGACTACCAGCGAGTGCTGTACGGGGAGAAGTGGCGGCCCCGCTGGGTGCCCTCGAAGCCTGCCGGTGCCTGGCAGCTGACCCTGCGCGACGCGACTACGGGGACGGCGGTGCGTACCCTCACCGGCCGGGGCGACGGACGGACGGCCGGAACCGTCTCCGTCACGTGGGACGGTCGTGACGACTTGGGGCGGGGTGTCAAGGACGGCACGTACAGCTGGATGCTGACCGCTGCGCCGGGCGACGGCGTGGGAACGCCGATCACGCAGTCCGGCTCGCTGAAGCTGTACGGCAGTGCGGTGACGACCTTGTCCGGCACGTACGAGGCGTTGGCACCGACCCGGACCCTCGACACCCGTACCGGCCTTGGCGCGCCCAAGGCCAAGGTGGGCGCGGGCAAGGCGGTCTCGCTGAAGGTGGCGGGCGTTGCCGGCGTGCCGGCGAGTGGGATCACCGCTGTCGCGCTCAACGTGACCGCGACGAACGCGACGTCGGCCACCCATGTGACCGTCTATCCGTCGGGCCGGCCGAAGCCGTACGCCTCGAACCTGAACGTCACGGCCGGGCTCACCGTCGCCAACGCTGTCGTCGTGCCGGTCGTCGACGGCAAGGTGAACCTGCACAACTTCGCCGGCTCGGTGGACCTCCTCGCGGACGTCGCCGGGTACTACGTGCAGGGCAAGGGCGGATCGGCGTACCGCTCGGTGACGCCGGAGCGCCTGATGGACACCCGCTCAGCCCTCGGCGTGCCGAAGGCACCGGTCGGGGCACAGGGCACGGTGACGCTCCAGATCGCGGGCCGGGGCGGGGTACCGGCGCACGGGGCCACCGCCGTCGTCCTGAACGTGACGGCCACCAGCCCTACCCGGTCGACTTATGTGACGGCCTACCCCTCGGGTACCCCTCGCGGCAGCTCGTCCACCCTGAACGTGCCGGCCGCCGGCCGGACCGTGGCCAACCTGGTGACGGTGCCGCTCGTGGACGGCAAGGTGTCCTTCTACAACCACGCCGGTTCCGTCGACCTGCTGGCCGACGTCGCCGGGTACTTCACCGACGACGAGGCGGCCGGGGGCGCCGCGTTCATCGGTGTCGGCCCCGACCGGGGCTTCGACACACGCACGGCCAACGACTGGACCCGGGGCAAGATCGGCCCCGGTGAGACGGTGACGTGGTGGGCGTCGGGCTTTCCCGGAGTGCCGGCAAAGGGCGTACGCGCCGTCGTCCTGAACCTGACCGTGACGAACCCGAGGGCGGCCGGCTACGTGTCGGCCTTCCCGGCGGGTGAGCGGCGCCCGAGCGTGTCGAGCGTCAACTTCATCGCGGGGCAGACCGTGCCGAACCTGGTGGTGGTGCCGATGAGTGAGGACGGGAAGATCAGCTTCTACAACCACTCCGGTTCGACGGACTTGATCGCCGACGTCGTCGGCTACTACGGCTCGTGATCGCCGGATACGGTTCGTGATCGCCGGATCCCGTGAAGGGCGCGTGCTCATCGAGCACGTGCCCTTTCGGCGTCTTTCCGCCCGCTCGTGGGTACTGCGCCCGACCGGCGGAGCCCAACCAACGCGTCGAGGCGGCCCCGGCACGAGCGTCTGCGCCCGCCGTACGGTGCTGGTGATCGCGCCGACCACCGCCTCAGTCATATCGCGGCGGCGCACCTTGTACAGCGCCCGGGCCCCTGCTGCGGCCGTCGGACAGGAGCCGACGGCCGAGTGGTGGAGTTCACGGATCAGTGGTTGATGTCTATGACGATCCGCTTCTGAGCGGTCAGCTTGAAGAACTTGCCGGAGGAGTGCGACCCCAGCGCGAGGCCGAAGGTGTTGCTTGACTGCGGTTCTGGTGGTCGGGTTGTGCCAGATGTCGGCGGCGAGGGCGAGGAGTCGTTGTCCGGTGCGGGCGAAGACGCCTGGCCGACCTGAACAGCAGCCCCACACAGACCCCGCCCCCATCACCGAGCCTGATAGCTCAGCCCGGAGCCTTATCGCCCAACACCAAACTGATCAGCGCAGGCCAGGCCGCCAGCCGCTGATCACAAAGACCAATCGCGGACACACCGGCCGCCCTCGGAGTCGCATGGGCCGGGGCGTAACAACCGTGGGCTGCTGCCCGTTCGGCACCGGCTGACGGCGGACAGGGAAATTCTCGGCCGGCCATTGAAGTCGCTGACGGCCGTCAAGGGCTGATGATCAGTCCCACCGTCGCCAGGGCGCCGGCCGCGAACGACAGGAGCGCCATCCGCCGCGCGTTGCGGGCGTAGCCCTGACGGCGCTTGCGCTCCCTGCGGACTGCAACCTTCGTCCCCAGGTGCACACGCTTGGTGTTCCGCGGGTCGAAGACGAGGGGGTACCGCTGGCCGACCACGTGGGCGGGGCCCACGCTCGCGCCTGTGTTGAACCGGCCCGACCCCTCCGGGGACTGCCATTCGTAGGTGGCGCTCGCGTAACCGTTGGTGCCGAACGGCACCAGGCTCACCAGCTTCGCCCGTACCTCGACGCCGGACTCGTACAGTTCCGTCATCTTCTTGAGCTCCTCCCCTTCGCCGCGCATGAGCATCAGGCCGAAGAAAAGGACGCCCGCGGATGCAAGGAGGGCAAGGAGGAGCACTGTCATCACCAGGTTCACAGGCGGACGGTACGGCACCACGGGTCTCGTCCGAAACCCCCACACCTCTTCACCAGCGGGTACTTGGCGTCTTACGATCACGCGCATGTCGATCTCTTCGCCCGTTCCCGTCCTCCAGGGCGACAAGGGCACCGAACTCCGCTCCACCGGCGAGGAGCTGCTGCTGCGGCGTCCGGACTCCGAACTGCGCATACCGCTCGCCGCGATCGCCCGCGTCCGCGCCGAACGGCGCGACCTCGCGGTGGAGCTGACCGCTCCGGCGGGGGTCGAGCCGACGGTGTACCGCGTCACCGACGTCAGCGCGGCCGCCGCCGGCGTCTTCGCCGACGCCGTGAACGCCGCCCTGCCCGAACGGGCCGCGGAGGAGGAGACGGTCGACGGCTCCGCGCTCGTCGTGAACCGGAGCCTGGTCATCGGTGACGACGAAGAGGATGCCGAGGAGAACGAGGTACGGGGCGGGATGCCGTCCCACGGGAAGGGGGTGATGTACACCGCCTGCGCCGCCGTCGCGGTCCTCGCCGTCGTCGTCGGGGTGCTCGGCGGCGACTGGAGCCGGGCCATCGCGACGCTGCTGCTCGGGGTGGCGGGCGTGTCGCTCACCTGGTTCGCCGCGATGATGTGCGCGATGGCGTGGCGGGAGTGGTACCTGCCCCGCTACGGCATCACCGTGGAGGGCCGGCAGATCTTCTGGGAGGACGAAGGCAGGACCGTCCAGACGTTCACCGCCACCGACGGCGTGATCCGCTACATCCACGGCCACGCCAAGGGTAAGACCGTCCGGATCGCCTACCACCCGCGGAATCCCATGTTCGCCATCCCCTGTTCCTCGACGGGCGACAGGGTGCTCACGGTGGTGTTCTCGCTGGTCGTCGTCGCCGTCGCGGGGCTCATGGACTACGGGACGTACGAGCTCGTGTTCCCGGTCTTCACGGACTGACCCTCGGTCTTCATGTCGCGCTGCGCCTGCCGCACCGGCGTCCGGCTCTGCACACGAGAACGGAGGCCGTTCGTCGACGGCTTCGGGAGTCACCGCGTCGCTCTGTCGCTTGACCGATGTCGATGAGTTCGGGAGCCACTGAGTGCCTGCATCCGAGCGGTCCGTGACAGCGTGACGGGGCGGCTCAACGGATGACGCCGACAAGCGGCCGATGCGGCCCGGGGCCGCGGGGCACGCCGTCGGCAGGGTCGGGGCGGTGTCCCGCACGTTGACCGGTACGGTGCCGTCGCCGGCCTCCAGATCCGGCAGGCGGCGCGTACTTGCACAAGCGGCGCGGCAGGCACCAGGCGGCCCGGTTCCGGCTCGGGACCCTTCAGGCCGACGACGCACTCGTCCGGCGGCCTCGCGTCCGCACGCGTCGGCGATGCTCCGCCCCCAGCGCCAGCTGGTCGAGCCACTCCGGCAAGGCCGTCGTGGGCGCGGTGAAGGCGGCGAGGGTGGCGACGTGCGCCTGCCCGGGTCGGCCGGGTGGATGAGTGAGGTCCGCGGCCGTGACCTCTCGCAACCGGGCGGGGCGTCGCCCGCCTCGTCGCCCTTCACCTTCACGGCCTGCAGCCGTCGTGCGTCCGTACCTCTTGCGGCCGCGCTGAAGTGCGCTGACGGTGCCGAGGAGCTGCGCCATGAACCTGACGGCGGGTAGCAGCGGCCCGGTACACGGGTGCCGGGGACAGTACGTCCCCTTCGCCGCGCTCGGCTACGACGCCCTCGGTGCCTTGGTCTGGCGGGTCTCGAAGCAGACGGAAGCGGTGTCACGGTCGCCCGGTGGCCGGCACGAGTTTCATCGGTGGCCCGGGGATCTCCAGGAGGTCCTGGAAGAGCTCGCGGCGGGCGGTGCAGCGGTCGCCGACGGCCGGCACCAAGCCCCGGGTACGCGAGGACGCCCCAGACCTCGTGCCAGGCCGGGTGCTGATCCACGAGCGCACGCACCCGGTCGGCGGAGCTTGCCACGCGGGCGTGGACCGCGCTGAAACCGAGCCGGCCGCCTCGGTGCGGACAGCCGCGACACGGGCGATCGGCGACCATGACGAAGGCACACGTCGCTGACCTGGTGCTCTCTCGACAGGGGCCAGCACGGTCGTCGCCCCTGTCAGGGGGCCGGAGGCGGGGCTCCCGGGTCTTTGTGGTCGCGGCCGTCCCGCGTCTGCCGTGGAGGCGCCTCGTCCTGTGACGGGCCGATGCGGATCTCGAAGTCGCCGGCGTACTTCTCGTGGCCCGCGATCACGGCTTCCTCCACCGCCTCTTCGGCGAGTTCGTGGCGGACGATCAGCGGGTCTTGGCGCAGGTCACGCAAGAGCGCCCAGCACATGCCGATCATCACGAGGACGAAAGGGGCCGCGACGAGGATCGTCAAGTGCTGCAGGCCCGCGAGGGCGTCGCCCTTGCCCTCGCCGACGAGCAGCATCACGGCCGCCACACAACCGGTCACCACGCCCCAGAAGACGACGATGAACCGGGCAGGCTCGAAGGTGCCCTTCTGGGAGAGGGTGCCCATCACGATCGACGCCGCGTCAGCGCCGGAGACGAAGAAGATGCCGACCAGAATCATCACGAGCAGGCTCATCACGCCGGCGGCCGGGAATTCCTGGAGCACGCCGAACAGCTGCGCCTCAGGCGTGGTCGCCTGGCCGAGGCTCCCCTGCTCCTTCAGGCGCATGGCCGTACCGCCGAAGACGGCGAACCAGACCAGGCTTACGGTGCTGGGCACCAGGATGACCCCGCCGACGAACTGACGGATCGTGCGACCCCGGCTGATGCGGGCGATGAACATGCCGACGAACGGCGTCCAGGAGATCCACCAGGCCCAGTAGAACACCGTCCAACTGCTCAGCCAGTCGGCGACGTCACCGCCGCCGGTGGACGCCTCGGTCCGGCCGATCAGCTGCGGCAGATCGTCGAAGTACGCGGCGAGGGAGGTAGGGATCAGGTCGAGGACCAGAATGGTGGGACCGACGACGAACACGAAGATCGCGAGGATCACGGCCAGGACCATGTTGGTGTTGGAAAGCCACTGAATGCCCTTCTCCACCCCGGAGACGGCGGAGAAGACGAAGCAGACCGTCAGCACGCCGATGACGGCGACGAGCAGCCCCGTCCCGGCCCTGCCCAGCCAGCCCACCTCGTGCATGCCGCTGCCGATCTGGAGCGCGCCGAGCCCCAGGGACGTGGCGGAGCCGAAAAGCGTCGCGAAGATCGCCAGGATGTCGATCACCCGGCCGGGTGCCCCCTCAGCACGCTTCCTCCCGATGAGCGGCACGAACACGGCGCTGATCGTCTGCCGCCTGCGGCGCCGGAAGGTGCTGTACGCGATGGCCAGGCCGACCACCGCGTAGATGGCCCACGGGTGCAGCGTCCAGTGGAAGAGCGTGGTGGCGAGCGCCGTCTGCATCGCGTCCGCCGAGTCCGCGGGGTCGGTGCCCGGCGGCGGAGTGGTGTAGTGCGCGAGGGGTTCGCTGACGCCGTAGAACATCAGACCGATGCCCATGCCGGCGCTGAACATCATGGCGACCCAGGAGACGGTGCTGAACTCCGGCTTCTCGTGCTCCTGGCCCAGCTCGATCCGTCCGTACCGGCTGATGGCGAGCCAGAGGGCGAAGACGACGAATCCGGAGGCGGCCAGGACGAACGCCCAGCCGCCGTTGTGCATCAGGGCGTCCAGCAGCGTGTCGGACACGCTCTCCAGGGCGTCGGTGGCCGTGGCGCCCCAGACCACGAAGCCCAAGGTCAGCACGGCCGTCACCCCGAAGACCACCCGGTCGGTGACGGGTGCCTGATCCTCGTGCGGGTGACGGCCGGGCAGGGCCGCCTTCACGGGCAGCCGCATCCTCTGGCCCCGTTTGCGTTGCTCCTGAGACACGGGCGGCACCCTTCACGATCACGACTCGAATCGACTCCTGCTATCCCGTACCACGGCGCACGCATCTGTCCCGGCATCAACAGGCGCCGGCCGCATCTTTTACGAGGGTGATGGGCCGCACGGGTGTCGAGGAGGAACGGCCCGAGAGCTCGCTGCGACAGCCGCCTCCGCTGTAAGGCCCTTCGAGGGGCCCACGCATACGCGAGGCCGAGATCACCCCCGGCCGCCCTGCGCGGACCCATGGCGGCGGTCGCTCCGGCTCCTCACGGAGCACGGCGACGAACGCGCCCAGCCGGGTGGACGACGGGGCGGGCGAGGGGGCGCGCGTGGCCCGCGGCCGGTGCGGGGCGGTCCCTGTCCCGGCGGCGGGAAGGCCGGGGAAAGACACGACAGCAGCCGGCCGGCCGCCACGAGCAAGGACGGGACAACGATGGGCCCGGCACACGGACAGCAGCCGACAAGCGGCACAGACCACCAAACTGCAACACCCCAGGTCAGCAGGCACGCGCGACCTGCACCCGCATGGCTGTCCGGATCGGCTCCGCCGCGGGCGAGCCGCGGGCGAGCCGATCGCGGCACCGGCAACCCCCGCATACTCCTTGCCCTGAGCACCGAGGCCGCGATGGAGGGCTACCGCGTCCGCTACACGCTCGAGACGGAGCTCGTGAACGAGCTGGTGAAGTCGCCGATCAGGCAGAGCGGCTGGCCTTTCTTACTCCATTCGCAGCTGGCGAAGGTGTGGATGGTGGCCGGGTCGATGCCTCACCCACCCCTGGACCGACTCCTACCATCTCGCCACCACCCGCGCCCGTGCCCGCACCGAACATCAGGCGATCGCCTGAGCTGCGGAGACTCAGATGTGTGCCCGGATCTGCTTCACCGGATGGCCCAGTCGGTCCCCTAGAGCCGTCAGTTCGTCCTCGCTGAACCAGGGGCGTTCGGGGTTCCAGATGGCAATCTCGAACCGGGCGAAACCACAGGGCCAGTCGTAATCCAGCACGTCAAGAGTGGTTGATCCTCCACAGCACGGGACCTCGACCGCAAGCGTGGTGAACCCGTCGACGCAGTGAGCCTCAATGAGGTCGGCCCACCACTCCGTGTCGATGGCCGCCTGACACAAGGGGCAACCGATCCTCTCCAGGTTCGCCCCGCAGTCGACGGCCGTCACCACGTCATGCCACGTCACCTCGATCTCCACCTCCACGCCGCCCGGCGCACAAGGGGCCAGGTCCTCGACGAGCGCGACGACGTGGTCGACCGCATCGCGGTCCGGCTGCCACTGCGGATCACTCGGAATGATCGACAGGACGTCATCGCTCATAGCTCTCTCACCTCGTCAGGCCACTGACGACCACAGTGTCGCGACGAGATGCTATCGATCAGAGGTTCCAGCACTACACCGTCCCGGACCTACGCAGCCAGGCCTGTGGGGAGCAGCCGTCTCCGCCGTCTGCGCACCCGTGGACGACAACGACCGCGACCGCTCCCGCCTCGCCCCCCACCTGGCCGTCGTCACCGTCGACAAGACCCTCCAGGTCACCGCCCACGACGGCCACCAGGAGTCGCTGTCCCGGGCTCGCGTCGCTGAGAACGTGAAAGGCGCACTGCCCGCGGCGCTGGACGTGACGCAGACGCTGATGAGAGCTCTCCCAAGCCTCGCCCTCTCCGCTCCGACTTCTCCCTCTCCAAGGGCAACGACATGACGGGGGGAGGGGCAGTGTGACTTCCTTGCCAGGGCGATTACTTCCTTGGAGCCGGGGCCGGGGCCGAGCCTCGACGCGTGATGCAGTGGTCGCTCGGAATGTAGGGACCGCGACCGTAGCGGCGGCGGCCGGCAGGGCTCCCGCGGCGACGGGACGGGAGCCGAGGGCCATGGGACCGGAAGACGGCGCCGCCGAGCCGTGACGGCCGTTCTTCGTGGCGGCGAGGCCCGGCTGGGTTTCCCGCCGTTACGCCGCCCGGGCAGGCTCCGCGCGGCGGTAGCGGCCGGGTGGCAGGCCGCGTAGGCGGGTGAAGGCACGAGAGAACGCGAACTCCGAGGTGTAGCCCACGGCTTCGCCGATGTCGGCGACCCGCTGGTCGGTCTCTCGGAGCAGGCGCGCGGCCAGGGTGATGCGCACTTGGGACAGGTACGCCAGGGGTGAGTCGCCGACGAGCGTCTTGAACCGGCGGGCGAAGGCGGGGCGGGACATGGACACGGCGCCGGCCAGGCTTTCCACCGTCCACGGGCGCTGCGGCGCGTCGTGGATCAGGGACAGCGCGGCGCCGATGCGCGGGTCGCGCAGTGCTGTGAGCCAGGAGCGGGGGGCGGCGTCCGCGTTGGGGCCGGTGCCGTCGAGCCAGGCGCGGATGACCTGGACGAACAGCACGTCGGTCAGGCGGGCGGCCACCGCCCGTGCCCCGGGCCTGGCCCGTGTCGTCTCGGCGACGAGCAGGCGGATGACGCCCTGCAGTTCGGGGTCGGTGCTCATACCGGGCACATGCACGACCGGCGGCAGCGCGGACAGGACCGGGTGGTGAGCCGCGTCGCCGTCATAGGTGAACTTGCCGCAGACCACCCGGACCGTCGGCCCCTCACCTCCGAGGTCGACGATGCCCTCCGGGCTGGGCGGGTGGGAGGCCTCCAGCTGCTCATACGGCACGGCGGGTTCCTCGGGCCCGCCCGTCAGCTGGTGCGGTTCGCCGCGCGGCAGCAGGACCACGTCTCCGGGGACGAGTTGGAGCGGCGCCTGTCCGGCCGTACGCAGCCAGCAGGTGCCTTCGGCGATCAGGTGGAAGCCGGCCGTGCCGCTCTGCTCGAGGCCGCAACCCCAGCCGGAGCCGCGTGAGCGGAGCTGGGCCAGGAGCACGCCCTTGAAGCCGGTGGCTGCCAGTACGTCGGTGAGTACGTCCATGATCGGCAGCTTATATCGCCGTCCGCTCAAGGTGATGAGACGATCAGTCAATTTTTTCGAGAGTTCCTGTCATGGAGTGCTTCCTGGGTGGTCCATAGAGTCAATATCGGCATCACCGAACGACCTCACCCGAACGGGGAAACGACACCATGAACAGCCTTTTCGCGCCGCACACCCTCGGCTCGCTCACCCTCGGCAACCGCATCGTCATGGCCCCCATGACGCGCTCGCGCCGCCCCGACCACATCCCCGACGCCGACACCGCGGATTACTACCGTCAGCGCGCCGGCGCCGGTCTGATCATCACCGAGGGCGTCTTCGTCTCCCCCGAGGCCCAGGGATACTCGCACGTCCCCGGCCTCTGGACGGACGAGCAGGCCGCCGGCTGGGCCGGGGTCACCGAGGCGGTCCACGGCGCGGGCGGTCGCGTCTTCGCCCAGCTGTGGCACGTCGGCCGTGTCTCCCACAGCTCCCTCCAGCCGGGTGGAGCCGCGCCCGTCGGCCCCAGCGCCTTGCGCGCCCAGGCCCAAGTCTGGATCGGCGACGCCGGTTTCGCCGACGCCGACACGCCCCGCCCCCTGCGCACCGATGAGATCCCGCGCCTGATCGCCGACTTTGCCGACGCGGCCGCCCGCGCCGCCCGCTCCGGCTTCGACGGCGTCGAGCTGCACGGCGCCCACGGCTTCCTCTTCGAGCAGTTCCTCAACGCCCATGTCAACGACCGCACCGACCGGTACGGCGGCTCCGTCGAGAACCGCGCCCGGTTCCTGCTGGAGACCCTCGACGCCCTCGCCGACCGCATCGGCTCTCACCGCGTGGGCGTCCGTCTCTCGCCGTTCACCCTCGCCAACGACCTCCCGGTCGACGACAGTACCGAGGATCTGTACGCGTACCTGGCACAGCAACTGACAGGACGCGCTCTCGCCTACGTCCACCTCAGCGACCTCCACCTCAGCGGCGGGTCGGACATCTCGGAGGACTTCCTCAAGACCTTCCGGCACAACTACGACGGCACCGTCCTGCTCGCCGGCGGACTGGACCGGGCGCGGGCGGAGTACCTCCTGAACGCCGGGCTCGTCGACTTCGCCGTCTTCGGCCGCCCCTTCATCGCCAACCCCGACCTCGTGGAGCGCCTGCGCGACGACCTCCCGCTGGCAACCCCGGATCCGGCCACCTTCTACGGCGGAGGAACGGAGGGCTACACCGACTACCCGCGCCGCTGACCGTCGCGCTCGCAAGGCTGGCACCGCGACAGGGCCTCGCGGCCGCCGGGCGCCGCGAACGACACCCGTACGCTTGGCGCCGGCCCTCCGCCTGCCGCTGCCCACCGCGGCATCCTCCGCGCCGGCCAGCCACGGAGGATGCCGCAGGGACAGGACCTCGGGCCGGTTCCAGTCCGGCTCCGGATCACGAGGGAGCCCGTAGAGCACATCGAGCCGTTGGCCGATCCCCCACCACGCCTTCACCGTCTCGCGCCGGGTGGTGCCCGTCCGCGGCGCGTACGCCTCACAACTCCCCTGACCTCCGCTGGAATGGGATGACTTCGATACCGCGCTCGCGCGCGACCACCGGGATCCGGTTGTCGTCGCCCGAGTTGCTGACTCCTGCGATCTGCATCGCGACATCTCAGGCGGACTTCCAGCGCCGCGACGGCGCGGAGGTCTTCTTGCCGCTGTCTTCTTGGCCAGGGTCTTCTTCGCTGTCGTCTTCTCGCGGCCGTGGTCTTCTTCTTCGGCGCACGCATCTCGTGCACAACGGCCGGCCCGATGCTCTCGCCGGCGGGCCTGCTTCGCCTTGATCCCGGTCCCCGGATATGTGCCACGTCCGCATGTGCGGCGGGGGTCGGTGGTCGCAGCGGGCGATGCACCAGCGAAGGCAGGTGATCGTCGGGCTGCCGACAGCGGTCTCTCTTCGCGGCCGACGAGCAACGGGGGGTGGGGGTGCTGCGTCTGTGAGGCGAGAGGAGTTCGGTCCAAATGCTGGGTGCTGAGGGGCGGTGTGGAGAAGGACGAGCGTGGCGCGGGGGTGCCGCGGGTGCTGGCGGAGGACCGGCGGGTGATGCGCGACGAGGCGCACCACGGGCTGGGGCTGACAACCGTGGTGCTCGTCGCGAGACAGACGACGCGCTCCGAGCGGCTCCAGCAGGAGGCCGGATCCGGTTCCCGGCCGCCCGAAAAACCAGTCCCGCCTGTCACAGGCACCGCATACGGTGAACATGTTCAACAAGGGGAGGGACCCAGCACGTGAACCACCGCACTCACCGCCGCGTCGCCGCGGCCGCGCTCATCGCCACCGCCATCACCGCGGCCACCGCCTGCGGCCCGGCCGGCACCGACGCCGGCGCGAAGAACACCGCCGGCGCCAGCCCGAGCCCGGCCAAGCCCAAGGACGCCTTCGACGGCCTGACCGGCACTCAGATCAGCGACAAGGCCAAGACGGCCCTCCAGGGCGTGACCTCCCTGCGCCTGACGGGCGACGCCCCCGACGACAGCGGCGGCACCCTCATCATGGACATCGCCATGGACACCAAAGGCTCCTGCCGCGCCACCATCACCCAGCCCACCGGCGGCGTCATCCAGTTGATCAAGAACCGCGGCACCATCGTCATGAAGGGTGACGAGAAGTTCTGGCGCACTTCCCTCGCCTCCGGCGAGAAGGAGCTCACCGCGAAGCAGACCGACGCCTTCCTCGAGCTCGTCAAGGGCCGTTGGATGAAGGTCGACAAGAAGACCTCCAAGGCCATGATCCGCAAGGACATGTGCGACCTCAGCACCCTGTCCGATGAGCTCAAGCAGGACTCGGGCTCCACCATGAGCCGCGGCGCGGACATCACCCGTGCCGGCCAGAGCCTCGCCGTCATCTACGACCGCGACGGGGACGAAGTCAGCACCGTCCACGTCGCCAAGACCGGCAAGCCCTACCCCGTCGAGATCATCAACACCGGTGGGACCGACGCCGGCACCATCAAGCTCTCCGAGTTCGACAAGCCAGTCGACGCCACCCTGCCCCCCGCCGACCAGATCCTCGACACCAACAAGCTCCGCCGCTGACCCGGCCCGCCGTGGCCCCGCCCGTACGGCGGGGCCACGGCCCCCTCAGCGCTCAGCACCAAGACCGGGCGGCGCGCCGCTGCCCCGTACCCTGTCGGGCGGGACGCAGACGGCCGTGGAGACGATCGGAGCGTTTCTCGACGACCTGGAGGAGCGCGGCTGCATTCGCGGGGTGGTTCGGTGCGACAGGCTGAAACCCGACCACGGATCAACGGAACGACGGGGGTTGGCAGTGAGGCGTACACGAGCGGGACTGGCCACAGCGACGGCGGCGTTCCTGGGCCTGGGTGCCACGGGCACGGCGACAGCGGCGGCGGGTGACGTCCTGCTGCCCCACCCCGGCCCCGACGGCCTGGTGTGGGTGGAGGAGCAGTGGGGAGACGGCGGCGTCGCATCGGGCGGCGCCCATGGCGGGCTCCCCACCGTCCTCACCGTGGCCTGCGAAGGCGGAGGCACCCTACGGGTGACGATGCGGTCGCAGGAGACGGAGGTGGCCGACTTCGCCGTGACCTGCCCGACGGACACGCCGGCCCGCGGGTCGGTGACCATGCCACCCGGCGTCGTCCGCCCCGGCTCCTTCACCATCGGCGTCGACGCCTCCTCGCAGGACGTCCGCTGGGCCATGACGGTGACGCAGCCCGAGTGATGGCGCCTGTGCGCTCCAGGGCTGCGGCGAGGCGTTGCCGGATTCTGAGGACCGCGTACGGCTGGGGTGGACTCGGTGGCTACGCCGTGGCGTAGTGGACGACCTGATGCTCGCACGGTCCGCCGGCGTAGACCTTGATGGCGTCGATCTCGGCCTGGTCCGGTGGCGACCCACTGTCCGAGGTAGCGACCCTGGCGCTCGGGGCGGGCGGCGTCCAGGTGCGGGAACACGGAACGGGCGGGCCGCAACCGGCCCGCCCGTTCGATGGTGAAGGTCCCTAGACCGAGAAGATCAGGGAGCCGTCGACCCTGGGGTGCCGGGGGTGCGGCGCACTTCGTCGGCGGCGTCCTGGCCCGTCTGTCGCAGGCCCTGAGCCGTCTCCCGGCCGGCGCTCTTGGCGTGGTCCTTGGTCGTTTCCGCCGCTTCCTGGGCAGTGCCCTTCACCGATTCCACGGCCTGGGCGGCGGGCTCCCGCATCTCCTCCTTGACCTCCTGAGCCGCTTCGACGACCGTCTGCTTGACGGGTTCCAGCAGCTCACCGGAGTGCTCCCGCAGCTTCTGTCCTGCGCGTTCCTCCGCCTGCGTGGTCGGGAGGAGAGCCGCGGTCAGCATGCCGGCGCCGAAGGCGATCAGTCCCGCGCCCAGCGGGCTGCCCTGGGTCTGCCGCTTCACCTGCGAAGGCGCCTGCTGGACGGTCTCGCTCAGGGTTCCGCCGACCTCCTTGGCGGTCGCCGTCATGCTGTCCGTGGCCTGACTCAGGCTCTCGGACGCCCCGTGCGCCGTGCTCTGTGCGCTGCCCATCACACGCTCCTTCACTCCGCTGACCCGGTGGCGCACCGAATCGACCTTGCGCCGTGCCACCCTGCGCGGGGCCATCCTGTCGGCCAGAGCATCGACGTTGTGCGCCAGGTGCGCACGCCGGTACTCCGCGTCGGTCCTCAGCTCGTCGGGTGTCGGGCCCATCGTGCATCCTCCTTCAGCGATTCCACGGCCTGTTCGGGCTTGAGATGGACGTTGCGCCATCCGGCGCGCCCGCTGATGTAGAGCGCCGCGCCGACGGCGGCCCACAGGGCGGTGACGATCAGTGCGGCCCACGCGATGTCGATGACGTGAGCCAGGGCGAACACGGCTGTGAGGCTGCCGAACAGCATCACCATGTGACCGGCGTAGCCCGCGCCGCCCAGCATTCCGGCCGCCTTGCCGGCCTTCGCCGACTCTTGTTTCAGCTCGGCCTTGGCCAGTTCGATCTCGGTGCGGACCAGCCCGGACAGGTCCTGGCCGATCGCACCGACCAGATCACCGATCGACGGCTCCGCGGCCGCCGCCGACGGCGGTGCCTGGCGGGTCGGCCGTTCCTGGTATGCGGTGGCCACGGGTCACACCCCCTCTCCCGGGCGCGGCGAGCCGCCGTACGGCTGCCCACCGCCCGACGGCGGGTAGGACGGCGGATTCGGCACCACATGCGGGGGCTGCGACTGGCCATAGGTGTCGGTCGGGTCCTCGTAGCCGGCGGGCACGCCGGAGCGGGCGGTGGGAGCGACGCCGCCCGCGGTGCGTTCCCCGGCGGTGGATCCGCTGTCTTCCCCGCTGCCGCTGCCGGCGGAGGAGGCCGCGCCCACTCCCTTTCCGGCCCGGCCCACCAGGAACCCGGCCACGGCGGCGCCCGCCAGGAAGGCCCCTGGGCGGCGGCGGGCGAAGTCCTGCAGGTCACCCACCAGCCCGTCGGGGCCGCGCTGCTCGATGCGTGCGGCGGCCTGCTCGCCTCCGTCGGCCAGCTGGCGGGCGACGCCCGCCATGGTGGAGTCCGGCTTGCCGCCCTCGCTCATCTCCCGCAGCTCCCGCGCGAGCCGGCGCACGTTCTCCGCCAGCCGCTCGGTCTGTGACTGCGCCTGCCCCTGAAGCTGCCCCCGCAGGTCATCGACAAGGTTCCGCGACTGGGCGGTGGCCTCGCCGACGACATTGGCAGCCTGTTCCTTGGCCGTCCCGCGCACCTCGGCGGCCTTCTCGCCGACCAGTGCGGCGCCTTCGCCCGCCTTGTCCTGGGCCGTCTGCGCTACCGCCGCCGTACTGCTGCTGTCCTGCCGGCGGCTCGATTCCTGGAAGTCACTCAAGGCTCCTCCTGGTCGATCGAAGCATCGTTTTTTCCCTCCCGCCCGCACTTGCCCATGTTTCGTCCATTCACCCCCGACATCCAGTCGAAGATCTCGGTCTCGCCGAGCGCCCTGGCCCGCGACCGCATCGGGCGGCGAGTCATCGGGCCCGGAGGTGACCGCGGACAGGGGACGCTCGGCGGCCGGGTTCGATCCGCCCCCTCGTCCAGGGTTCCGCCGAGGTGGTGGCCCCAGTCGGTCACCGGCCGTGAGCCGGCTACCAGGCCACGCGCCCGGGATCGACCCCTCGCGGTCACCGAGCGGATCGCCCGCCAGTCGGACGATCACAGCAGTACCTCTCCTCCGGCGGGACCGACTCGCGCGCGCGGCGCCAGTGCGGCCTGGCCGGCGCGGGGTGGTCGCCCCGGCCCAGGTGTCGGCGAGGTCGGCAGACGTGGTGGCGGAGCGGCCGGACCGAGGGGCCTGCATGACGGCCGGCGGGGCGGATGTTGCCCGGGGCGGTGGCGGCGCCCCGTCACATGAGTGCCACGGGGAGAATGGGTGACTTTCCGTAATAAGCAGGGGACAGTGCGTCGTCGAGGTGTCACGGTTCGGGCGGAGCGAGCGGCCGCAGCGGCCATCCGCGCCCACAGGTCATCGGGAACAAGATCAGCGCGTACCCCGGACACCCTGCCGACCGAGATCGTCGAGGACGAGACCCGCAGCTCAATTCGTTCTGAAACGACCAGTAAGGGGTGAAGCCTGCGGGCTCCCTCTACTGCTGCCCGGCGGGGGCAGTTCCGGGCCTGCTTAAATGATCATCCTCTTGATCAACAATCGGAACGAAGGACCACGATGGGGCGTCTTGTCCATGCCGGAGTCGCGGCGGGGATGGCTGCACTTGTTCTCACCGCTTGTAGTGGTGGTGCGTCAGACGGAGGAAGTGAAGCGGCAGCCGGGGGCGGTGGAGGCACCAAGGTCACAGACGTCAAGACGGCGTCGCTGGCTCAGCCGGACAGCCTGACGGTGGCCTACTGTCACGAGATACCCGACGGCAGCAAGGAGAATCCGCTGTACGGGCTCACCTTGCGTTCTTACTCGGCGAAGAACGGCGCCGTGGTCGCGGAGCGAAACATCACTCTGCCGAGGGACGTCGAGCCGATGACGGTGTGCGAATCGGGCAGCTTCCGCAACTTGGGCACCTTCGCTTTCAACAAGGACATCAGCCTGATAGCCGGCACCACGGAGGCCGGCGACACGGAGCGGGCCGCCGCCTACGACCTCAGCACGGGGCAGGAGGTCTCTCCGCCGGACGCCGACGCGTTCGCGGACCGGGAGACGAACAAGTCGGTCGCCTTCCATCCCGCAACGGGGCACCTCTGGTACGACGAGGGTGCCTACTCGAGTGCCGCCGACGGCCTGGGCTCGCGTGATCCGCGAGCCGGTTACTCGACCGAGAAGCACCTCACGCCCCTCCAGGCCGCCGGCGTCGTCACTCAGGACGCCGCTACCGTCGCCACGGCCTTGGCGGCGGACGGCTCGCCACAGGCGGTCACGCCCTCTGGCGACGTCGCTGCCGAGGTGACGGACCCGCAGGGCGGCGCTCTGACCCTGAAGCTGAGTCGGGTGTCCCCGGACGGCGAGTCCAGCGGCGGTCACAAGCTGGTCGACCTCGCCACCGAGGGCCTGGGCCAGCGGAAGACCTGCGCTCCGGCGTTCTGGCGCGACGACACCACGCTCGTGTGCGGTATGCAGCAGATCACGCTCGCGTCCGACTACTCCAAGGTCCTGAAGAACGAGGACCTGGTTCCGGCCAACGACCGCTCCAACATGACGCCG
Source organism: Streptomyces sp. NPDC126499 (assembly GCF_040302485.1). NCBI lineage: Bacteria > Bacillati > Actinomycetota > Actinomycetes > Kitasatosporales > Streptomycetaceae > Streptomyces > Streptomyces sp. NPDC126499. Next base: position 38,357 of record NZ_JBEOUO010000034.1, read on the forward strand.
GTCCCCTCGCCGGACGGCAAGAGCTTCGCTTTTCTCTCCAGCGGCGAGGGCGGGAAGCTGACGCTCTACCGCGGTGACTTCTCCTCGCTCGGTGCTCAGCCGGTGAAGGTCGCCGACCTGGAGCCCCCCTTGGACGGTTCCGACGACCACCTCGAAACACTGGTCCGCTGGAACTGACCGTTCCCGCTCGAGCGGCACCGACGGCATCGGCCGGCCCTCGCGAAAACGCCGTCCTCCGGCCCGTGACGAAGCTCCGGTGGGGCGGCGGCCGCCGCGACGGGCCGGCCGTACCTCGTGGGGCTGCTGGCGTACCGGCACCTTGGCGACGATCGGGTGGAGGCTGCTGCGTACCCGGCGCGGGTCCGGGCTCCCTGCCGTCCACGGCCGGCCGGGGGGCGTCGACCGGTGGCGGGGTACGGGGACCGTGGCTTCCTTCCTCGGCGAGGAGCCGGCCGCCTGTCCGGAGAAGACGTAGGGGCCGCGGCCAGTTCTCGCCGCGGCCCCTGCGCCGTGTGTGAGTTCTCGGGTTACGACCTGTAGTAGCCGAAGACGTCGGCCAGGAGGTCCACCGACCCCGCGTGGTTGTAGAAGCTGACCTTGCCGTTCACCACGGGCACGACCACGGCGTTCGGGATCGTCTGCCCGGCGGTGAAGTTCAGGTTCGACGCGGTGTCCCGGATCGTCCCGTCGGGGAAGACCTGGACGAAGCTCGACGCGGTCGGGGCGGTCGCCGTCACGTTCAGGACCACCGCGTCGACGCCGGCCGGGACCGGCAGCGTCACGATCTCCCGCGCGCCGACCTTGCCCTGGCGGACGCCGAGGCCCGTCCGGGTGTCCATGAGCCGCCGCGGGGCCACCGGCTCGAACGCGGCGTCGGTCCCGTCCACGGTGAAGTATCCGGCGACGTCGGCGACGAGGTCGACGGAGCCGGCGTGGTTGTAGAAGGTCACCTTGCCGTGCTGGACGGGCACGACCACCAGGTTCGGGATGGTCTGTCCGGCGGTGAAGTTCAGGTTCGAGGCGCTGCTGCGGGGAGTGTCGTACGGGTAGACCGAGACGAAGCCGGACGCCGTCGCGTTGGTCGCCGTCACGTTCAGGACGACGGCCCGAATGCCCGGCTCCGGTACCGGCATCGTCACCGTCTGCCCCGCGCCGACCTTGCCCTGGGGCACGCCGACCCCGGTACGGGTGTCCATCAGACGGATCGGCCGCACCGGCCGGTACGTCAGGCCCGAGCCGTCGCCGACGGTGTAGTAGCCGGCGACGTCGGCGAGCAGATCCACGGAGCCGGAGTGGTTGTAGAAGCCGACCTTGCCGTTCACGACCGGCACGACCACCACGTTCGGAATGGTCCGGCCCGCCGTGAAGTTGAGGTTCGACGCGCTCGGGCGCGGCGCCCCGTCCGGGTACACGGACACGAAGCTCGCCGCCGTGGCGTTGGTCGCCGTGACGTTGAGGACGACGGAGGTCATCCCCTCGGCCGGCAGCCCGGCCGCCCCTGCCACCCGGAGCGTCACGGTTCCTCCGGGGCCGACCTTCGCCCGCGGTACCCCGAGACCGGACCGGGTGTCCATCAGCCGGGTCGGCGCGACCGGCTGGTACAGGCCCAGACCGGCCGTACCGGGCTGGGTGACCGTGAAGCTGCCGGTCTGGCTCACCGCGCCGGTGTACGGCCCGTCGGCGACGCCGAGCGACCAGACACCGGCCGGGGCGCCGGTGAGGTCGAACTCGGCCGTCAGTGACCGGCGGTCGGCGGCGACGGAGAGGGTGGTGGCCTCGATGCGGTCGCCGGAGAAGTTCTCGATCCGCAGCGTGAGCTCGGACTTGAGGCCCGACCCGGTGAGGGTCACGACGGCCTTCGTCCCGCTGGCCGCGGCCGACGGCGCCAGGGACGTGTAGGCGACCGGTTCGTCGGTGCAGGGGGCCTGGGGGCAGTCCTCCGCCGTGACCGCGGCCGGGGCCGCCGAAGCCTCCGGTGCGGGCAGCACCAGGGTCATCAGCGTCGACACGGCGAGAAGAAGCGTGGTGAGGTACGCGGCCGGTCTCCCGGATCTGGCGTACACGGACACGCGAGCGTGCATTGCTTTCCCTTTGGGGCGGTGGCATGAGGATCAGCGGCGATCATCGCACAGGCGACCGACCTCGCCCCCGGCGGATCCCACCTACCGGAATCCCAGCCTCCGGTCAGCTCGAACGACACCGCCACGCGCGCCGGGGCCGCCCCCGCACGCGGGGGGCGGCGGACGCGGAGCGGAGCAAGGCGGCGCCTGCCGAGGGGGCGGGGCGCCGCAGTGCGTCTCCGTGGCAGGGGTGACAGGAGTCGAACCTGCGACATCCGGTTTTGGAGACCGGCGCTCTGGCCATCTGAGCTACACCCCTTCGCGGTCGCCAGCATGCCACCCGCTCAGGCGGACCGCGACAGGGTTTTCCGGTGGCCGCGTGCCGGGGCCGAACCGGCGGCGCGTGTCAGCGCGCTGCTTGCCGTCCCTCCATGGCGGGGGCCCGTGATTTCCGCGTGTCGCGTCGCCGGTCCACCTGGACGAGGGAACCGGTCCCCGCCACGGCCACCGCGGCACGGTAGGCGCTGGGGCTTCGGCCCTTGTGGCGTTTGAATGCCGCGCTGAAGCCGAAGGCGTCGGCATAGCCGACGGACCTGGCGATCTGCGCGATGCCGAGGTCGGTGTCGGACAGCAGCGCCTCGGCCTCGTCCATGCGGCATTCGGTGACGTAGGCGAGGGGCGGACGGCCCATCAGGTGGGTGAAGCGCTTGGCGAAGAGGGCCCGGGAGACGCCGGCCCGAGCGGCCAGGGAGGCCACCGTCCAGGGTTCGGCGGGCCGGTCGTGGAAGGACTCCAGCGCGGGTGCGAGGACCGGGTCGGCGAGACCCCGGTACCAGCTGGGCGCGTCGGCGCCGGCCTTCTCGAACCAGCTGCGCAACGTACACACCAGCGCCCAGTCCAGGAGCCGGTCCATCAGCGCCTGGGAACCGGCCGACAGCCGGGCGGCATCGGCGGCGGCCGTCTCCAGCCAGGCACACACCTCGGCCTCCTCCTCGACCACCAGGACGGGCGGCAGGGCTCGCAGAAGCCGCTCATGACGGCGGCCCGCCGCGCGGTAGGCGCCCACGATCAGCGCGGTCGCCTGCTCGGAGTCGGCACCCCACCGGATACCGCCGAGTTCCTGGCCGCCGCACTCCGGGCTCTCGGTGAAACAGGCGATCTCGTACGCGGCGTGGGAGCTGTCCAGGGTGGCGGGGCGGTCCACGAGGTGGAACGGTCCGGGGCCGCGTACGAGGGCGGTATGACCCGCGCCGATCGCCCGGTCCGTTCCGTCGGGCAGCAGCAGTACGCCACCGCCCCGCAGCACGCTGATCATGGTGAGCGGCGCGGAGTCGGCGAAACGGACGGCCCAGGGCACCGTGAGCACGGCGTGGCTGACGACCGACCCCTCGGCCCGGATACCGCTCAGCAGCGAACTCAAAGGATCCACAGGAGAAATCGTAGACGATCTCCTATGTTCTGGAGCGGTTCTCCCATGGATCATCTACGCCGCCTCGGCTGAACTGGACCCGTACACCAGACCGCCCGTCAGCGGCCGGCACCGCCCGACAGGGGCCGAGAGCGGCCGAGACCCACCAGGAGACACCGTGACGCAGCCCGACAGCCGTGCCAGGACAGCCCTCGTCGTCGTCGCACACCACCGCACCGACTCCCTCACCGCGCACACCGCCCGCCGTGCCGCGGCCCAACTCGAGGCCGCCGGCTACCGCGTCGACCTGCTCGACCTGCACGCCGAGGGGTTCGACCCGCGCATGAACGTGGCGGACCAGCCGGACTGGGGCAACCGGGACAAGACGTACTCGCGGGAAGTGCACGCCCACATGCAGCGCATCCTCGACGCCGATGCCGTCGTCGCGGTCTTCCCGGTGTACTGGCAGAGCGTGCCGGCCATCCTCAAGGGCTGGATCGACCGCGTATGGAACTACGGCTTCGCCTACGGCCGCAGCAAGCCCCGCCTCGCCGGCAAGCGCATCCTGTGGCTGGCCCTGGCCGGTGCCACGGCCGACGATCCGGTCGTGGCAGGCATGCAGAGCGTCCTCGAAACCAGCCTGAACGAGGGCATCGCCTTCTACTGCGGCTTCTCGAGCTCCACCGTCGGCCTCCTCACCGACGCGGAGGAACGCCCCCAGCGCATCGACGCCGAAGGCAATCTCCTGGTCGGCGACGCGAGCACGGGCGCGGAGCGAGAGGCACAGTACGCGGCCTTCGACCGTCGTACCCGGGAGTTCGTGGAGGCCTTCGCCGCCGAGGAGCTCGTGGCGGTCTGACCGTCCGGGCGGGTACGCCACGGAGCGGGCACTGCTCCTGCGGGTCGCGGAGGGGTGCGCGTGTCCCCGCCCCCCCGCCGCTCAGAGCGCCGAAAAGAGAACGCGGTGCGTGAGGCGTGTCGCCGCCCGAATGAGCAGCACGCCTGGTCCGGCTTCTTCCCGGACCAGGCGTACCCGACGGCGCCGTCGCCTCGGCAGGGGATGCCATCACCCAACGGTCATGCGACTTTCGGCCGACGCGGGCTGAATCGATGCCTAAGAATCGTCCCGTAGGTGCGTTCGTGGTCGGGGGCTTCAGCGGCCTCACCACCGTTCAGGCGGTTCCGCACCGGAGCCCACGCCTCCGTGCGACAGTGGCGGCATGATCACCATCGAAAAGCCCGGACCGGCCGACCGAGAGGCGTGGGAGACGCTGTTCCGCGCCTACATCGACTTCTACCAGCGGACCGAGCCGCCCGCGATGTACGAGCGGGCATGGGAGGAGTTCCTGGCAGGGTCGCGGATGCACGCGCGCGTGGCGCGGCTCGACGGCCGGATCGTGGGCATCACGCACTTCTTCGTACACGCGAACACCTCCGGGCCTGACGTCTGTTACCTCCAGGACCTGTTCACCGCCCCCGATACGCGGGGCCGGGGCGTGGCGCGGGCACTGATCGACGCCGTGGTGGACTGGGCGCGCGAGCAGGGCTGCGTACGCGTGTACTGGAACACCCACGAGACCAACGCCACGGCGCGACGGCTGTACGACAGAGTCGCCGAGAACCGGGGCTTCCTGCGCTACCAGATCGAGCTGAACTGACCGGGCCCCGCGGGTCGAGGGTCGGCGCCCCGCCGGGTGGGGCGGGCACCCGGCGGGACTCCGAGTCGCTCCTCCGTTAGCCGATGTGCTTCTTGACCTGCTCGTAGACCCTCTGGTCATTGTGCAGTTCGCTGTGGCCGAGGCAAGCGGTGGTGGTGTTGACGGCACCGGCGAGCGCCACGCTCTCCCTCGGGCTGATGATCATGTCGCACGGTGAGCGCCAGGTGGCGTAGCGGGCGGAACCGGGGGTCTCGTCGCCGGAGTTGAGCGAGTTCAGGAACTCGGAACCCGGCCGCATCTCGACGCACGGCTCGCCCCCGCACCAGTGTGCGGTGTCGGTCCCGTGGTTGGGGCCGGCCAGGGACACCCACGCGTCGACCTTGGCAGTGCCGCCAAGGTTCTTGAGGTAGTAGCGGGACGACAGGCCTCCCATGGAGTGGGTGATGACGTCGACCTTGGCAGCGCCGGTGCGGTCCAGGACCCGCGCGATCTCTTCGGAGAGCCGGGCGGCGGTGGTGGCGTTGGACTGAGTCGCGTCGTACGTCCATCGGTCGAGATGGCCGGCCGGCCACCCGTCGGCCTGGAAGCGGTCGGCCATGGTCCGCCAGGTGGACCCGTCGGAGTTCCAGCCGTGAACGAAAACGACGGGATCCGGACCCGGCGCCCGGTGCCGGCCATCGGCCGCCGAGGCGGCGGCGGGAACAAGTGAGGGCAGGAGAACGAGGAGGAGCGGCAAGCTCCGCGACAGAGTTCTGATCACACGCGGGTTGTAGCCCACGGACGCGACAACCGGCAGCACCCAAGGCGTATCCTCACCCGACCGGCGGCGGTGTTTCACCGCAGAAACGCTCAGCCATCGAAAGACGACGAACGTCGCCCCACCCACAGGACCAGGAAGCGCCGAGCGACAACCGACCCGCGCATCGCCGCCGTCGGCCACCAAACTCGGTGGGCGGGTCAGGCGTTGGAGAAGTCGCGGACCTGGGTGTACGTGGTGGTGTCCGAGCCGATCGCCACGTGGCCCAGGCAGGCGGTGCGGGTGTTCGTGGCGCCGCTCAGGGCGACGCTGGTGTCCGGGTTGATGACGGTGTCACACGGGGACCACCAGGTGCCGTAGCGCGGGGCGCCCGGGGTCTCGTCGCCTGAGTTCAGCGCGGTGAGGAAGGCCGAACCGATACGCATCTCGTGGCAGGAGACGTCGTCGCATCCGTTGGCCCAGTCCGTGCCGTGGTTCGGGCCGGCCAGCGAGACCCAGGTGTCGATCTTGCCGCTGCCGCCCAGGTTCTTGGCGTAGTAGCGGCTGGACAATCCGCCCATGGAGTGGGTGATGATGTCGACCTTGGACGCCCCCGTGGCCGCGAGCAGGCGGTCCACCTCGGCGGCCAGTTGCTGGGCGGTGGTGGCGTTGGACTGACGCCAGTCGTAGGACCACTGGTCCAGATGGGAAGACGGCCAGCCGTCGGCCCGGAAGTTGCCGGCCATGGTGTTCCAGTACGAGCCTGACGAGTTGTATCCGTGCACGAACAGGATGGGGTGGCTGGACCGGTCGTAGGTCGGTGTATCGGCGGCATGGACCGGAGCGGCGGCGGACGCGAACGCGATGAGAGCGCTCACGGCGGCGGAGAGCACGTACTTCTTCAACGCACACCTCGGGGAAGGGGGTCGGCTCTGTGGGGGGAGGCCACCAGGAGGCTACTCCTCGGTAGGGCGGCTTGGTCAAGAGCCGTGCAGTGACCGATACAGGTGCTGACCTGCAGTTTCGCTCCTCGCCGTAGCGTTTCGAGGGGGCGGTGAGGGCGAACGCGGATCGGACTGGCTTGAGGCCGTCCGGCAGGAAGCCTGTCCAGGGTCGCACTCACGCCGTCGGTATCACCGGGGGTGGTGGCGGAGAGTTTCCGAGGGCACGTGTCGTGGTCGAGCCGCTGGGGTCAGATCTGTTCGGGACCTGTTCGGCGAAGACCGGGCAGGTGCACCACGAGGAGCGTGAAGGCGGCCAGCGCGATGTTGCGGGCCGCGGCGTCCAGACCGTTCCAGTCGGACGACTGCCACATGGCGAACCACTCGCCGCCGATCGCGAAGAAGCCCACCCCGAAGAGCAGCAGCACCATCACCAGGCCCACCGTGCTTGCGGCGCGGGCGCGGTCGTACGTGTCGCGGCGCAGACCTGTGATCCAGAACCAGGTGGCGGCCAGGAGGACCGTCGCGGCCAGGGTCTCCCAGACGATGATGGCGACGTAGGCGGCGTTCTGCAGGGCGGGGGATTCGACCGCCCGCCACATCAGGTCGGGGTCCTTGAAGGTGGTGTCCATGCTCAGGACGTGCTGGACGAACTGCTGGTTGGTGCCGAAGTCCGTGATGTTCCCGAAGGCGACCAGGGTCATGTAGAGCGCGACGGTCGCCGTCATCGCGGCCGCCGCGACGGACGCCGTGCCCAGCCGGAGGAGTCGGTTCCGCTGGGTGGCCGGGGTCGTCGCCGGGGAACGGGTGCCGGAGTCGGTGCCGGTCGGCCGGTGGGCCTGTGCCATGGATGTGTCCTCCCTCGTCTGCCCGCGGACGCCTGGACCGCGGCTCGTACCGTCCCTTCCCCACTCGCACGGCCTCCAGCCGTCCTGCGACGCGCGGGTCGTTCCGGGTGAGGTGGGGGCACCGGTCGCGTCCGGGACCCATGCCCCTCGCTTCCCGGAGCCGGCTCGGTGCGGTCGGTGCCTTCTGGCTGGTGATCACTGTGCGTGACACCATGCTTGCTATGACGCGTACAGGGCACTCAGCAGCCGACTCGCGACAGGGCGCATCGGGTCAGGGCCGAGACCGCCTCGCCACACGGGCGGCGATCCCCCTCACGATAGGAGTCGAGGAGGAGTACCTCCTCGTCGACCCGATTACGCGCGCTGTGGCCCCCGAGGCGGAGAAGGTGCTGGCCGAGGCAGCCGGTGAACTCGGTGATCAGGTCACCCCCGAGATCACCCGCTATCAGATCGAGGCCCGCTCCGAACCGCACTCCCGTCTCGCCGAGTTACGCGAGCAGGTCCGGGCCACCCGCGCCGCGGTCGCCCGGGCCGCCGCGCGGCAAGGACTGCGGATCGTCTCCAGTGGCACGCCCGTGTTCGGGCAGGTCGCCCCCACGCCCTTGAGTACGGGCACGCGTTACGCCCGCAGCGCCGAGCGGTTCGGTGCCCTGGACGACGAACAGAGCGCCTGTGCCTGCCATGTCCACATCGGCGTTCCGGGACTGCCCGAGGCGTTGGAGGTCAGCAACCATCTGCGCCCCTGGATCCCGGCCCTCATCGCCCTGACGGCCAACTCGCCCTACTGGGCGGGGCGTGACACCGGGCACGCCAGCTGGCGTACGACCACATGGGGAAGGTGGCCGGTCGCCGGTCCTCCGCCGTACTTCGAATCCGCCGACCATTTCGAAGACCTCGTCGGCGGCTTCCTCGCCACCGGGGTCCTCCTGGACCGAGGCGGCCTCTACTGGGACATCAGGCCCTCGCACCACCTGCCCACGCTCGAGTTCCGGATGGCCGACGCGAACACCACCGCTGACGAGACCGTGCTGCTCGCCGGTCTCGTCAGGGCGATGGTGGCCACGGCCCTGCGTGCCGTCGAGAGCCGGGAGCCGCCGCCACGGCCCGCGGCGGAGCTGTTGCGTGCCGCCTGTTGGCGCGCGGCCCGCCACGGCCTCGCCGGAGAGGGCATCGACGTGTTCACGGGCCGCCTCATTCCCGGCACCGCGGTGATCGGCCGGCTGCTGGCCTGGCTGGAGCCCTCGTTGGTCGAGCACGGCGACGCGGAGCTCGTGCACACCCTCTGGGCCCGTCTGGAGACCATCGGTACCGGAGCGGAGCGTCAACGCGCCGCCTACCGGCACCGTGCCGAACTCACCGACGTGGTCGATCATCTGATCACTGCCACGGCCCCCCTCCACGGCGGGCACCACCCCTGACGCGCCGGGCGGGCATGATCCCGTCGGTGGTGGGGGGCGTGCCGGTGTGAGGGCGCGCGTTCAGCCGGCTCCCTGTGGGGCGGGCGGGGTGCGTGCGGCGAGGAGGGCCACGTCGTCGGTGTGGTCGTTGGGCATGCCGGTGAGCAGTTCGTCGCAGAAGGTGTCGAGGTCTTCCCGCGCGAGGGCGGCCGCGTGCTGGCGCAGTCGGGTCATGCCGTGGGTGAGGTCTTCGCCGCGGCGTTCGGTGAGCCCGTCGGTGTACATGAGGACGGTGGAGTTCGGGGGCAGGGTCTCGGTGGCGTGGTGGCGCGGGAGATCCGGGTCGACGCCGAGCAGGAGGCCGCGGCCGCCCTGCAGGTAGTGGGTGTCCCCTTCGTGGGTGACCAGCAGGGGCGGCGGGTGACCGGCGCTGGAGTACGTGATCGTCCAGGTTCCCGCGTCGTCCTGGTCGAGCAGGGCGTAGAGACACGTGGCGGTGGCCTGTGGATAGAGCGCGTGGTGCGCGAGGTCGAGGCGGCGCAGGATGTGCCCCGGGGGTTCCTGCCGGTCGCATCCGATGCCGCGCAGCATGTTGCGGAGCTGGCTCATGGTGATGGCGGCCCGAAGGTCGTGGCCGGTCACATCGCCCATGATCATGGTGGTGCTGCCGTTGGGCAGGGGGAAGCTGTCGTACCAGTCGCCGCCGACCTCGGCGGTGGTGGCGGCGGGTGCGTAGCGGGCGGCCAGCCGGAGCGGTCCGGTGCGGGGCAGGGTGGGCAGGAGCGAGCGCTGGAGGCGTTCGGCGATGTGCTGGGTCTCGCGGTGCAGCCGGGCGTTGTCCACGCCGAGGGCGATGCGGTGGGTCAGGTCCTCCACCATGGCGAGGTCGTCGGCGGTGAGCGGGGCACGGTCGGCGGAGCGGCCGATGGTCAGTGCCCCGAGGACCTGCCGGCGGGCGCGTACGGGGGCGACGACGGCGGTGTCGGTGCCCAGCTGCTGGAACATCTCGAGCTGCCGGGCGTGCAGGGCGTCCGCGGCCTTGTCGGGACTGGAGATGTCGGCCGAGGTCAGAAGCAGGGGGCCGGCACCGACGAGTACGCGGGACAGCGGGCCGACGGGATGTTCCGGGACGTCCGGCAGCAGCCCGGTGAGGCCGCCGACCGGAAGCCGGCCGGGGTCACGGTGGACGACGCTGACCCGGCGGGGACGCCCGTTGTCGTCGAGCAGGTCGACCGCGCACCAGTCGGCCAGCTGGGGGACCAGGATGCGGCACACCCGGCGTACGGCGGCATGGGAGTCGAGTGTGCTGGTCATGGCGGTCGTGGTCTCCGCCAGGAGCGTGAGCCGGTCAAGGGCTCGCTGCACCACCTGGTCCACGTCGAAATCTTCCATGCCGCGCCTTTCCCACAGGTCCAGGCCCACCGGGTCGGCGGGCTATGGCTACGCCTTCCCCTCGGGGCCCCGCGCATCTCATTCCGTCCGGACGGCTTCGGCGCTTGCCGTCGGGATGGCGGACGGGCCGAGGTGCCGCGGTGGCCTGCCGCTGCCGGCCGCCTTGGCCGGTGCCCGGCCTTGGGGTCTGGGGGCGAACGGCGCGGTGGCGAGACGCCTCAGGGTCCGAGGGTGGTCTTCGTCCGCCTCATGGCGGCGACCGCCGCCAGCACCACGCCGACCGCGATCACCATGAGGCCACGCACCCACACCAGCGCCTCGATCTGCGTGGCGAGGACGACGCAGGAGATCAGGCCCAGGACGGGAAGTACGGTCGGAGCCCGGAAATGGTCGGTCTCGCCCGGGTCACGGCGCAGGACGAGAACGGCGGTGTTGACGATGAAGAAGACCACGAGGAGCAGCAGGACGAGCGTGGAGGCCAGTTCGTCGACGGTGCCGGTCAGCGCGAGGAGCATCGCCAGCCCCGTGGTGGCCGCGATCGCGACCCAGGGCGTACGGCGGCGGGGCAGCACCTTGGTCAGTCCGGTCGGCAGCAGCCCCTCTCGTGCCATTCCGTAGGCGAGGCGGGACGACATGATGCCGGTGAGCAGGGCGCCGTTGGCGACGGCGACGAGTGCGACGGCGCTGAAGAGCCAGGTCGGAACGCCGCCCGCTGCCTTGACGACTTCGAGCAGCGGGCCGCTCGATCCGGCGAGCGTGTCCGTCGGCACGGCGACGGAGGCGGCGATTCCCACGAGGACGTACACGGCGCCCGCCGTCGCGAGCGCGCCGAACAGCGCTCGCGGGTAGGAGCGGCGTGGGTTGCGGGTCTCCTCGGCGACGTTCACCGAGGTCTCGAAGCCGACGAAGGAGTAGTAGGCCAGTACGGAACCGCTCAGCACGGCCGCGGCGGCGCCCTTCTCCGGGGTGCCGAGCTGGGTGAGTCGGCTCGTGTCGCCTTCGCCCCGTGCCAGGAGCCAGACGCCCAGGGCGACGATGACGGCGAGGCCGCCGACCTCGATGACGGTGGCGACGACGTTCGCCCGGGTCGATTCCTTGATGCCCCTCGCGTTGACCAGGGCGAGGGCGATCAGGAAGACCACGGCGACCAGTCCGACGGGAAGGGTGACGAACGCGGAGAGGTAGGCGCCGCCGAAGCCCCGGGCGAGTGCCGCGACCGAGACGATTCCCGCGGCGAGCATGCAGAATCCGGCGACGAAGCCGACGGCGGGCCCGAACGCCCGTGTGGCGTAGTGGGAGGCTCCGCCGGCCCTCGGGTACTTCGTCGCCAGTTCGGCGTAGGAGGCGGCGGTCAGCAGAGCCAGCAGGAGGGCGACGAGGAGAGGCACCCACACGGCGCCGCCGGCGTCGGCGGCGACCTGGCCGACCAGGACGTAGACGCCGGCGCCGAGGACGTCTCCCAGGATGAAGAAGAAGAGCAGGGGGGTGGTGAGGGCTCGCTTGAGGGAAGGCTCGGTGGCGGCCGTCGGGGGTGCGGTCTTACCTGTCGACATGTCGACTCGTATCCCCTGGTTGACCGGAAGCATACCTTCCTGTCCTTTCCGAGCCGCCGGCCGCCGACCTCCCCACGGCTCTCCGCTCCGTGCTGTGCGGGCGGCGGGCGGGCCCCACGGCCGCCGGCGCAACGGTTCCCTCTGCCGCGGGGGCGGGCACCGGTCGGGCGAGGCGGCCTGACACGATGGCGCCATGGTCATCGGCTCGTCCCCCTCCCTTCCCGGTCCCGTCGGTGTCGCCGCCCACGCACGTGCCCTGTACGAGCGGCCCGAGGTGCACCTGGACGCGCCTGCCGTGCTCGTCGCCCCGTACCCGCCCGGGGCCGGACGGGCGGGGCGGCGAGAAGCGCTGAGGCCGGTGTACGAAGCGGTGGTCGCCGAGCTCGGCGAGCCCACTCTGTACGGTGGTTCGGCCGCCGGCCCCAGCGTGCGCTGGCACACCGGGCGGCATCTGGTGCTGCTGGCGGGCAGTCCGGCGGGCGCCACGCTCTCCGCGCACTCGGCCTCCGACCTGCACCTGTCCGAGTACGGTCTCGTGGAGTCGGGTGCGGTCGGCTGGCGGCCGGAGCAGCCGCACGGCTTCGACGCCCTTCCCTACCTCTGGCTGCTGCACCGGGGGCCGGAGCGGGACTGGCCGGCCTTCCGCTGGGACGGTCACCACACCGCCGCGTCCTGGGAGCACCTGGAGGCCTCGCTCACGCTGCTCCTCGACTCGTGGATGGAACAGCTGCCGGTGCAGCTGCCCGGCGACTGGGCGTCCTTCGTCGTGGGGTGCGCGCGGGACTGGCCGCGGCACCTGCGGGTGGGATACAGCCAGGACCGCGGGCAGTTGTCCCTGATGGTGGACCACCGCACCACGCCGGAGGAACCGGGCCTTGAGCAGACCATGCGGGAGCGCGGCTGGCAGGTCCGCGACGGCGGCTGGTGGCGGGCCGTGTTCGCGGACGAGGACCCCGCGGCGGCGCGGTCGGCGGCCCGGCTGCTGGTCGCCGACGTCCGCGGCCGTGGCTCGGTCTGCCCGGACGAACTGGTGGCCTGGGAGCTGACGGTCAACGACCGCGGCCGTTTGTGGCTGCCGGGCATCGGCATGCCCGTGAACTGAGCCCGGCCGGCGCGCAGCGGGTCGGCCCGTGGAGGGTCGTCCCCTCGCCCGGCCCCGGCCGTGTCTCGCCGGCCACGGCTCCGGCTCCGCTTCGATGGCCGTCCTCCCCTTCTGGGCGCGGGCGTTGACGACGGTGGGGACCAGGCTGCCGAAGGGGCGGAGGCCGGGCTGAGAGGTCTTCGAGCCGGACCCGGCGGCAGTGTCTCAGGGGCGTCGGTCAGGCGGCCTGAGGCCCGCGTGGGGTGCCAGGTCCTGCGGTGGCGTGTCGATCATACGAACGACGCGTAAACCGCCCTCTGCGCCGTTGACGCCCCTCACCCGCCGCGGCGAGACTCCTGGCCCATGCAGCCCTCGCGTGACCGCTCGGTCACCCTCGTCCAGCGCCGGCACGTGGACCTCGTCCGTGTCGCGAGCGCGGCCTGTCGCTGCCGCTGACCTGCCGGCCTTCCCGCTCCCCCGGCCACACAGCGCACGCTCCTTTGCCCGTCCCGCACTCGGCGCCGTCCCCGCCTGCCGGGCCTCGGCGGCATGCCCGTACATCCGCACGCCCTTCTGGAGACTCGTATGTCCACGCCCCTGTCCCGCCGTGCCCTCGGTGGGGCCGCCGCCGGTGTCGCCGCCGCTGCCGCCCTCGGTGCCGCCGCGCCGTCCGCGCAGGCGATCCCGGCCGATCCGCGGGAGCGCCCCTTCCGCGCCGCGCACCCGCGCCGCCACTCCCGGCGGCCCAACATCCTCTTCGTCCTGGGTGACGACCTGGGCTGGGCGGATCTCTCCTCCTACGGCTCCCCGCACATCCGCACTCCGCACCTGGACCGCCTCGCCCGCGGCGGCGTCCGCTTCACCGACGCCTACTCCGGCTCCGCGACCTGCTCGCCCACCCGCTTCAGCCTCTACACCGGCCGCTACCCGGGCCGTACGAAGGGAGGTCTCGCCGAGCCGATCGCCGACAAGTCCGTCGGGCTCGAGCCGACGCATCCCACGCTCGCCTCGCTGCTGCGTGACTCCGGCTACGCCACCGCCCTCATCGGCAAGTGGCACTGCGGATACCTTCCCGACTACTCCCCGACCCGTTCCGGCTGGGACGAGTTCTTCGGCAACTTCGGCGGAGCCCTGGAGTACTACTCCAAGCTCGGCCTCGGCGGCGAGTACGACCTCTACGAGGGCGACGCCGTGTACAAGGACCTGCGCTACTACACCCGGATCCTCACCGAGCGGGCGAGCGAGTACGTCAGCCGGGACCATGACAGGCCCTGGCTGCTCAACCTCAACTTCACCACTCCGCACTGGCCCTGGATCGCCGACGGCGACGAGGACACGAGCGCCGAGATAGTCCGCCGGATCAAGACCGGCGACCGCTCCGCCCTCTGGCACCAGGACGGCGGCTCCATCGAGAAGTACAGGGAGATGGTCGAAGACCTCGACCGCTCGATCGGGCGGGTCCTCGACGCGCTGAGGCGCTCCGGCCAGGAGCAGGACACCCTCGTCTTCTTCGGCAGCGACAACGGCGGGGAGCGTTTCTCCTACAACTGGCCGCTCGCCGGAAACAAGGGCTCCCTCCAGGAGGGCGGGATTCGCGTTCCGTCGATCCTGCGCTGGCCGGCGCGGATCGACGGCGGCCAGGTCAGCGACCTGCCGGTGTTCACGCCCGACTGGACGGCCACCCTCCTCGACCTGGCCGGTGCCCGTCCCCACCCCGCGTACCCCCTCGACGGCGTCAGCCTCGCCGGGCACCTGCTGCGAGGCGCCGAAGTGCCCGAGCGAGACCTCTTCTGGCGGGTGCGGGGCGAGCGGGCACTGCGCCGCGGCGACTGGAAGTACTACCGCGGCAAGTCCGGCCGGGACCAGCTCTTCCACCTGTCCGAGGACACCCGCGAGCAGGCGGACCGAGCACCCTTCGAACAGGCACGGCTCGCCGAACTGCGGGCCGCGTGGGAGCGGATCGACGCGGGGCTGCTGCGGTACTGAACAGCGTCGGTGCGCGGGGTGGGTCCGGGGGCCCGGAACCGTCGGTCCGACGGAGCGCGAGCGCGGGAGGGCGGATGGCCGAGGGCTGCGCTCCCCTCGCCGTCCCGCGCCGTCGGGCGACCGACCTCGGCCGGGCTCTCCGGGCTCTCCGGGGTCTCCGGGGCCTCCGGGGCCTCCGGGGCCTCCGGGCTCTCCGGGGTCTCCGGGGTCTCCGGGGTCTCCGGGGTCTCCGGCGGGCGTTCCCTCCGCGGCGGCGGGCCGCCCTCCGTGAAGGCGGCGCCATGGCCCCGTGGACCGAGCCCCTGTCGCCGCGGACCATACTGGTCGAGCCCCGATCACGCACTGGACGGTTCCATGGCCAAGAGCAGCACTTCATCGACCACTGTCCCCGACACCGTATGGCTCGGACGCGGGCGTCACCTCGGGCCCGAGCCCGAGTTGGACGTCCGGCGCAACCTGCTCGCCCTGAAGGCGGCCGGGGTGATCGACGACTTCCTGGAGCTCGACCCGATCGAGGCGGCCCGCTCGACCGACATGTTTCCCCGGGACGCGTCCGCCGACGCCGGTCCCGGTGCCCGCCGTGTCTTCGAGGCCCGGCGGCGCGTCGGGGACGGTGTCACGGTGCGCGCTCAGCTCACCACGTACGGGCCGGAATCCCGGCGTAGCGAGAGCGAGGGCGTCACCTGGGTGCTGGCCGCGGAGGCGGAGCGGGCGTGGGAGACGGACTGGCCGTCGCCCGCCACCGTGTTCTGGCCCGACAGCGACCAGGTCGCCTGGGATCACGAGACGGTTCCGGGCGTGCGGCTGCGGGCGGTCAACCACCTGCCGAAGGACGACGGCGCGTTGCGGCGGCGGCTGCGGGCGTGCGCCCGGCAGAGCTGGTTCATCCATGTCGTGGTGCACGAGGCGATGACGCCGGACGCGCGGGGGCGGCGGCCGATCACCGCGTTTCTGCCACCGAGCCTGCGGCACCGGGTGGTCGAGCACCGGGCCACGCCGGAACAGGCGCTGATCGCCGACTTCGCGATGAAACGCGAGCTGGGCGTCGGGCTGCCGCGCGGCGGGGCCGTCGTGCTGCCCTGGGCACCGCACGCCCCGGGCTACGACGCCGAGCGTTTCACCGTACGCGCTGTCTTCCTCGACGGCACGGAACCCACCGAACTCCTGCGCGCGATCAGCGAGTTCGCCTCGGCGCCGCGTCCCCTGCCGGCCGACGCCGAACCGGCCCTGGCGCGGCTGCGCCAGGGATGGCACCTCCTCACCCAGGAGGAGGAGCTCATCCACGCACGGACCATGGTCACCCGCTACGCCCAAGCGCTCGAGGCCATGACCGCGTCCTGCGACCTGTACCGCGAAGCGGCCGAGTCGGCACTCGCCGCGCTCGCCGAAGCCACCGGCGGCAACGACATCTCCACGCCGATCGCCCCGGGCGCTCCGCGGCAGGACACCTCACCTCTGAAGACCCTCACCAAGACACTCGGCCTGTTCCGCAACCCGCATCGGTGAGGGGTCCGGACCGCACGCCCGCCAGGTGCCCTTGCCGGACGGTACGACCATGGCCTTGCGCCAGGTCGTGAAGCGAGCGGGGCGCGACGCGCGGGGTGGGGCGGGGGTAGCGTGACCGGCCCGCACGCACCACAGGTGCGGGCCGGTCACCACCCCATGAGGCCCTGCGGTGGGGGAAGCCGCAGGGCCGGTTGAGCGGCCCCATTCGCTCGACACCCGTGTGCCCCCGAACACCGCCTCCATGCGTGGCACTTCGGACGGTTCCCGGATGTCCGTGTACGCGCCGAGGTTCAGCCCCTCCCGGCCTGGAACCCATCTCCGTTTCCCCCGAAGAGGGGAGGTGTGGAGTGGGAATGCGGGGGCAGACGCACGTCAGCGCCGCCGTCCGCGGACAACCCCCCGAGTCGCGGGCGGCGGCGCTGGCTGGTGGTCGGTGTGCCGCCTGCGGTCCCCCCTTCCGCAGGCGGCACGGCCATGCGTCGAGCTCTTCCACTCCTGGCGGGATCGGTCGGTGGCGGACGCTGACGTGACCTTGGGCGGAATCGAGCGCGCGGACCGGCCCGCGCCGCGCCGTGTCACTCGGACCGGCAGGGCTCAGGGGAGCCATCTCGAGTGCGGTCCGCCGTGTGTTCGATCTCTTCGAGGATGCGGACGGCCTCGTTGAGGGCCGTGCCGTAGACCGGCCATTCGCCGGGAGTGTCGGGACGGTCCTCGCGCACCGCCGCGGTCGCGTCGTGGTAGCGCCGCATGGCGTCCTCGATGTGCCCGCGCAGTGCGTCGGGGTCCTCCGGGCCCTGGGGCGGACGGAGGCACTGCAGGGCGTCGGCGGTGGCGTGCAGCAGCTTCGCGTACGAGGTGAGAACCCGCGCCGTTTCGGGAGTGCGCGGGGCGTGGGTCAGGGCGCGGGCGATGGAGCGGATGTGGGTGCCGAGGCGCTCGGTCATGCTGATCGTCTCATGGCAGCGGTGCAGTGATTCCTCGGCGCTGCTCCAGGGGCGGCGGGGGTTGAGTCGGGTGTTCTCCTGTTCGCGGTCCACGGCCGCGCGGACCCGGGCCGCCCGGGTGGCCAGCTCCTGGCTGCGGCGGGCCCAGTACTCCGGGGAGCTCTCTTCACCGGTTTCCTGTTCCGCCGTGCGGGCCAGTGCGCGCAGGAGGTTCTCGGCGCGGGCCGTGAGGTCCGCGGTCATCTCCTGTGCCGTGTCCGTGTGGGGTGAGGGGGCGACCGCGAGATGGGCGGCCAGTCCGCAGCACACCCCGATGGCCGCGGCCGCCACGAGATGTCCGATGTAGTCGATGTCGCCACCGCCGCCGGCGAACGCGAACAGGGCGACCACGGGCACCTGGGCGCCCTGGCGGCCGAGGAGTTGGAACCGTGCGCCTATCAGGGCGATGAAGGCGAGGACCCCGACGCTCCAGACGTGGACGCCGGCGGTGCTGCCGAACGCCGCCGCTCCGGCCGTCCCCAGCGCCATGGCCCCCAGATACTGCGCCGAGTCCCACAGGGACCGGTAGACCGTGGACTGCAGGGCCAGCAAGGCGGTGAACGTGGCGAAGGCCGTGACCGTCGACGGCAGCAGCCAGGCCGCCACCCACCACGCGGCCGCGGCCGCGGCGGCGCCCTTGCACTGCAGCAGCAGCCCGTCGCGCTCCTCACCGGGCCCTCGTACCGCCCGGCACACGAACCGCCACCGTGCGTGGGCCTGCCGTCGGCACCACGCACCGGCCGAGCGGCCCCGGCCCGAGCACGCGCCGCCTCGTCCCGCGGCCTGCCGGCTTCGCTCAGGCACCGGCAGGGGCGTCGACAGGGGGCAGCAGGTGGGGGCAGCTCTGCCCGGCGCGTGCCATCGGGACGCGCATCCGCCGCAGCAGGTCGCGGGTGAAGCGGCGGTCGAGCGTGGCGCGCCAGGTGACGCCGGGATACCGGGAGCGCAGATACGACAGCGCTCGGGTGCCGAGCCCGCTGCCGAGGAACGGTTCGTCGAGAGCCAGGTCGGTGATCACTCCCTCTGCGCACCGGTCGCAGGCGCGGTACGTCACCCGTCCGACGACCTTGCGGATGTGCACCAGGAGCAGGCAGTCCTCGCCGTTCGCCTCCGGGGCGGGGCAGGGCAGCAGCTCGATCTCGCGATAGGCCACGAGCCGACGGTGCCACCTGCCCCGGCGCCGCCCGGAGCACCGGTGCCGCCCTCCGGTCCGCCGGTGCGAGGCGCCGGCCCGTCGCTCGGGCAGCCCGCCACGCGCGGTGGTCATGCCAGTCGTATGGGTCTCCATGCACACCCGCGTGCCCCGGTTCCCCCGAGCCAATGCCTGCCTCGCGGGCCGGGATGTGGGGCCGAGACCGGGGCGTCTCGTGCCCGGCGGCCGCGTCCTGATCGACAGCGAAGTCGTCGAGTCGGCGGCGCCTCACAGGCCCGCGCGGGCCAGGAGGTAGCCGGCGTGGAGGCGGTTGCGGGCGCCGAGGGTGCGCATCAGGTCGGAGACGTGGCGCTGGCAGCTGCGCAGGGAGAGGCCCATCCGGCGGGCCATCACGTGGGAATCCGGATAGGAGTTGCCGAGCGCGGCGTGGTGGAGGGCCTGGCCCTGTCCCACCGTGGTGTCGCCCTCCTCGACGGCTCCACCACGGTGGTGCGCGAGGACCGCCGACCGGACCGGGTCGCGGTGGTCTCCGGCGGGGGCGCGGGTCGAGCCCGCGCACGCCGGTTACGTCGGCCCGGGCATGCTCACGGCCGCGGTGTGCGGGGACATCTTCACCTCGCCGTCCGTCGACGCCGTTCTGGACGCCCTGCGGGCGACGCGCACCGATGCCGGGACCCTGCCCCCGTGTGGGCGCGGGCGCTCGCCGAGGGCGCGGCGGAGGTCGGGCGGCTCGGCGGGGCGTCCGTCGGCGACCGCACGATGCTGGACGCGCTGCTGCCGGCGGCACAGACCCTCCGTACCGCCCTGGGCCGCGCTGCGGCTCGCGGCGGAGGCGGCCGAGAAGGGCGCGGCCGCGACCGCCTCGCTCACGCCACGCCTGGGGCGCTCCTCCTGCCTCGGCGAGCGAGCGCGCGGGCACCCCGATCCCGGGGCGACGGCGGTCGCCCGGTGGCCGGCCGCCCTCGCCGCGTACGGCGACCGGGAGGAGTGAGGCGGAGGCCGGGAGGGTGACGCGGGGTCCGGAATTCGTCTCCCTGCGACCGAAAAGAATGCCACGCGACGGGCGAGGTCTTGAAACGTGACGTGTTCTTGGAGCGGGGGCCGGGGACCGGTAGGTTCGGGAAAGTGCACGAGACAATGCGCGACAGACTCAGGTCGATTCCGGTATTCGCGAACGTCGGCACGACGGTGTTCACCGAGAAGGACCTTCCGGAGAATCCCGTGCCGCGGATCGCGGAATGGATTTTCTCGGCCGAGGCGGCCGGGCAGCCCGAGCCGCACGCCATGAGCATCTGCACGGTCTCGGCCGACGGGGCGCCCTCCAGCCGGGTGCTGCTCGTCAAGGACGTCGACGAGGACGCCGTTTTCTTCGCGACGCCGGCGGACAGCCGCAAGGGCCTGGAGATCGCCGCCGAGCCGCGGGTGGCCGCGCACTTCTACTGGCCCGCCGTCGGCCGCCAGGTCCGGCTGGCCGGCGTCGCCGTCGACCAGGGCCGGGCCGCCTCCGAGAGCGACTTCGCCGAGCGCGGCCGGGGATCGCGGCTCTCGGCGCATCTGCACCGCCCGGGGCCGCTACCCTCGCGGCAGGCCGCGCTGGACGAGTTCGAGCGGCTCGGCGCGGTCCACCCGGACGAGGTGCCGTGCCCGCCCAGCTGGACCCTGTACGCCCTCTCCCCCACCGAGGTCGAGTTCTGGGAGGCCAGCACCGACCGGGTCCACCACCGCGTGGTCTACCGCAGGGACGCCGCCGGTGCGCCCTGGCGCCACGAGCTGCTGTGGCCCTGAGCGGAGCGCATGCGTCCGGAGGGTACGGGCGGCCAGGCAAGGTCCTGCTCGTCGTCGCCGACCTCAAGGGTGCGGACGTCGTACGGGTTGTCCGGTGTCAGCTCGTTGCCCTCGCGGATCAGCCGGTCCTGCAGGGCGAGCGGCAGGCCGGCGGCGTCGGCCAGGCGGATGTACGTCTCGGGATGCGGCCCCAGGTCGCGGCCTGTGCCCGGTCGGCGAAGCCGATCAGATCCGGGCGCGCGTTGGCCGCGGCCGTGGCCGTGACGCCGCCCCGGCTGTGGGAGACGAGGATCACGGGGCCGTTCCGCTCGGCCCGCTCCAGGACCCCCTGTCAGGTGCGCGGCGTTGTCGGCGAGCGTGACGCCCTTGATCGAGCCGGGCGCGGTGGCGAGCCCTTCGGGGTCCCGCGGTGTCTGGTAGGCGTGGGTGGTGGTGGCGGAGGGCGCCTGCCGTGAGCTGCGTGGCTGCGGATAGCGTGCGGTCATGGCGATGACGGGAAAGCGACGGGTCCTGTACCGGCAGGGCAGCGGGTTCTGGCGGATGACGGCGAAGTGGGTGCTGGTCTTCGGGGCCCTGTACCTGCTGGACGGCGGCCTGGTGCGGTCGTGGGGCGACGCTCTGGTCTGGCCGTTGATCGGGATCGTGCTGTGGGGGCCGTTCGGGGTCGGCGTGGTCTGGTACCCGAGGAAGGACCGGCGCATGAAGCTGACGACGCGTGAACTGCGGGTGGGGCGCGAACGGCTGCCGATGGAAGAGGTGAACCTGCTGCACGTGGCGCGGCTGTGGCTGGAGGGGCGGTCGACCGCGGACGGCCAGCCGGTGCCCGAGTGGCCACGGCGTGACCGGGCGGTGTGGGTTCCGCTGCGGGACGGCCGGGCGTACGGCGTGGAGTTCCGCGACCCGGCCGCCTTCGCCGAGGTCTTCGGCGCCTTCGCGGTCGAGGCGTGCGGCGGTCCCGACGTCGTTCGCGCGAGGGCCGCGACGGAGACCTACCCGGACCCGCGCCCGATGGTGCACCGCCGTACCGCCGACGGGGGCTCCTCGTCGGGCCTCCTGGACCTCCTCGACTGACGGCGTCCGCGGACGCGCGGCTGAAGCGGACGGCCCGGCGTCCTCCTCCCCGCCGTGCGTCACCAGGCGGTGGGTGCCCTGACGGACCGGTGTCAGTACGCGTTGTGCCGCCGGAGTCGCAGGGGGCGGCCGTCCGGGTCCACGAGGAGGCGGTAGAGCGGCATGGCGACGGTACGGGTGAGGCGGGACATGTCCGGCGGTCGGTAGGCGCGGAGCCGGCCGGGCGGGCGGGGGCCGCGGCGGCCGTTCTCGTACCAGGCGTCCAGCGCGGCGGCCCGCGCGGAGAAGGCGTCGAAGGCCTTCACCGGGTCGCACAGGTCGTCCGGCGTGTGCGGGGTGCCCGCTTCGGGTGCGTCGAGGTGTTCGCGGAAGAGTTCCAGGCGCAGGTCGCGTGCGAAGCGGCGGGCCCCGTCGCCCAGTCCGGCGGGGTCGGCCGGCTCGCGGCCGTCGAGGGTGTCGTCCAGGATCACGCAGCTGAGTTCCGAATCGTGGGTCCAGGAACGGAGGTTGATGTTGTCGGAGCCGACCGCCGCCCACACGTCGTCGATCACGCACACCTTGGCGTGCACGTACACGGGTTTCCCCTCGGGGTTCTCCAGCCCGTACACGGCGACCCTGGATCCGCCCGCCCGGCGCAGCTCCTCGAGGGCCGCGACGCGTCCGACGAGGTTCATCGGCAGCGTGAGCCGCCCGTCCTGCTCGGGCAGGGTGGGGATGACGGCCATCAGACGCAGGTCGGGGTTCTCCCGCAGCGCGCGGGCGAAGAACCCGACGACGTTGGGCGACCACAGGTACTGGTCCTCCAGGTAGATCAGTGACCGCGCCCGCCGCAGCGCCTTCAGATAGCCGCGGGCGATGCTGCGCTCGCCGTCCGGAGCGAAGGGGTATCCGCGCAGCAGCCGGTTCGGGTAGGTGCGCAGCACCTGCACGGTGTGGCTGCCGCACGGCTCGGGGTCGGGCAGCTGCGGCGGCAGGGGGTCGGCGCGGGTGTCCTCGTGGCGGGCGAGTTCGCGGAGTCTGACGGCGGGGCTGCGGCTGAGGGGCGAGGGGTCCTCCCAGCGTTCGCGGAAGCCGGCTTCGAGGTCACCGACCGCCGGGCCGCGGACGGCGAGCTGGACGTCGTGCCAGGGCGGCCGGCGGCCGTACGCGGACGCGAAGGGCACCGCCTGGGGGTCGCCGGCGTGGGCGGCGTCGTCGTTGCGGCTGTGGCAGAGGTCGATGCCGCCGATGTACGCGACGTCGAGGCCGGGACGGTCCGGGTGGCGCAGCACCACGAGTTTCTGGTGGTGCGAGCCGCCGGGCCGCACCCGCATGTCGAGCAGGCACTCGGCGCCGGCCTGCTCCAGCTCCTCACCCAGATGGCGGTTCTCGGTCTCGCTGAACTGCAGTTTGTCCAGGTGGGAGCGCCACACGAGCCCTTTCACGATCACTCCGCGCTCCGCCGCCTCGCACAGCACCCGGCCGACCTCGGAGCCTTCGCCGTCGAGGCGCTCGTCCGGGTCGCCACGCCAGTCGGTGAACAGCAGCAGGTCGCCGGCGCGCTGTGCCCGTACGGCTCCGAGCAGCTCGGCGAAGTAGGCCGCACCGTGCACGAGCGGCCGCACGTCGTTGCCTCGGGTCCAGGCCGCGCCGTCCGGGTGGCGCCGGTCGAGCCGGGTCGAGTCGTTTCCGCGCTCGGTGACGGTGAGCATCCAGTCGCTGTACTGCACGGTGGGCCACCTCCGTCCAGCGGGTACCCGCTGGACGGGGCCCGACGCCCCCGCGGCGGCTCTCGCTCTGCGCCGCGAACCGGGCGCGGACAGTAGCCGGGGGTCGGGCCCGTGTCCGGGGCGTACCGCGTTCTGCGGTCACATGGTGCGGGCGATCCACCGCCGGAGCGCCACGTGGGTGGTGTCGTCCAGCCGGCACAGGGCCTCGATGGCGTCGAGGTCGCCCGGCAGGGGTGCGATGCCCGCGGCGGTGAGGGTGGCGTGCAGTTCCAGCCGGCGGCGGTCGGCCGGGTCGAGAGGGTCGGCCAGGCGGCTCGCCGGGTCGGGGGCGGGGAGCAGGTGGTCGTGCTCGCCGAACTCCGTCACGCCGCGGGGTGCCGCGGGCCGCGCGGGCAGGTCGTCGACGAACGCGGCGGGAAAGCGGTAGGGGTCGAGATCCTGCAGCGCCGCGGTGCCCGAGGTGAAAGCCTGAAAGCCGGTCACGAGTGCCTCCTTGGTCGTCGTACCACTGGCCAGGACGACTCACGGGAGCGTGGGGAAGGTTGCGGAGCGCGCGATGCTCCACCCGAATGTCCCCTACGGCATCTCGTCACAAGACAGATGAACCCACCGGGCCGGTGTGGTGTCGTCTGCGCGGCGAGCACCAGGCCGCCGGTGGCGGCCCGCGCCTGCCCCGGCGCGCCCTCGGGCCCCCCGTGTGCGGAGGGCCCGAGGGCGTGGCCGAGCGTCAGGAGGCCAGTGCCTCCTGCTGTACGTCGCCGCGGGTGGTGACGACGCGGGCGTTGCCTTCGGCGAGGGCGTAGCCGAGTCCGGCGATGGCGACCTCGCC
>NZ_JBEOUO010000035.1:0-45232 GCF_040302485.1 Streptomyces sp. NPDC126499
GCCCGCCCCGGGCAGCGGGTACGGCGGCGCCTACGGCGGTCCTCCGGAGGTCTTCCGCGGAGCCTCCACCGGCGCCCCCGCCGCCATGGCTCCCCGGGCCCGTCGGGCCGCACCCTCGGCTCCCGGCGCCGCTTCCGCCCCGCCGCCCCCGCCGCCCGTGACCGGCCCGCCGCGGCCGAGCGGCGCGGAGCTGGACTACGCCGCGCTGGTCCTGAGCGGACCCGACGAGCCGGGCGGCCGCCGGGGACTGCTGTTCCCCGAGGCCCCGTTCGACCCGGTGGCCGCCGAGTACCGAAGGCGCGCCGAGGCGGTGGCCGGGCTTCCGCTGCCCGGGCACGCCGTGCGGCCGCGTGAGTCGGCGGGTTCCTTCGACCACCGCTTCGACGCCGCCGCGCGCGCCGACATCCCGTCGGACGGCACCTGGCACACCGTGACCGTGGGCGAGATCCCGGTCGGTCTGCGCACCGAGTACCTGTGCGTGCCGTCCGTGGAGCAGACCGTCTACGCCACGCTGGTGCTGTCCAACGCCACCGACCAGGCCCTGCTCGCCGGGCCGGTGGAGGTGGTCGTCGACGACGAGTTCCTGCTGACGGCCGCGCTCCCCACGCTCGCGCCGGGTGGCGTCCGCCGGGTGGGGCTCGGACCGGCCGAGGGCGTCCGGGTGACCCGTCGTACGCACCTCGTCGAGTCGACCTCGGGGCTGCGCAGCACCACCACGGTGCTCGACCACCGCGTCCACGTGGAGCTGGCCAACCGGCTCGCGGGGCCGGTCACCGTCGAGGTCAGGGAGCGGGTGCCGGTCACCTCCGAGGGGGACGTCCGGATCGAGGAGCGGGCGGACTGGTCGGTGCCCGAGGAGGGCACGGGACCGGAGCGGCACGCCCCGGGCACCCGCGTCTGGCGGGTGGAGCTGCCCGCCGGCGGCACCGCCGTCCTGAGCGGCGGCTACGAGATCCGTATCCCGGCCGGCAAGGCCCTGGTCGGCGGCAACCGCAGGAGCTGACACCCACCATGCCCACGCCCACCACCCCGCCCGTGCCCCCGGTGCACCCGCCCGCGCCTCGCGCCGCCGGGCACCCTCACCCGTCCGCCGCGCCGCCGATTCCGCTGCCCGTCACCGCCGTCACCTGTCTGGAGGACCGCGCCCAGGTCGAGCGCACCGCCGTGCTCGACCTCGCCGCCGGTGTCCAGCGGCTGCGTCTCGGGCCGGTCAGCGCGCTCGCCGTCGACCGCACCCTCCACGCCGAACTGACCGCCGGGCGTCCGGGCGGCGGCCCCGGCGCGCTCGACGCCCGCGACAGCGTCGACGCACCCGACGCACCCCACGTACTCGACGTGCTCGACGTGCTCGACGTACGGATCGTCCGCGACTGGGCGCCGCGCGGGCCGCGGCCGCCCGCCGACGACGACTCCGCCCTGCGCCGGCACGCGCACGCCCTCGAAGAGGAGCGGCGTGCCCTCGAACAGCGCCGGGACCGGTTGCGTACCCGCCTCGACCTGCTCGGCGGGCTCGCCGCGGATCTCCTGCGGGAGATCGGCGAGGGCGCCGGCGCCGGGGAGTTCGAAGGGCAGCGGTGGGCCCGCGAACTGGACCGGGTGGACGGCGAGCGGGACACGTACGGCGAGGAGCTGCGCGCCGTCGAGGCGCGGCTCGGCGCCGTCGGCGTCGAGCTCGGGGAGACCCGGCGGGCCCTGGAGCTGGCCGAGGAGGAGCCCGCCGAGCTGGTCGGGCACGTCGAGGTGACCGTGGCGGCGGCGGTCGCGGGCCCGGCCACCCTGCGGCTGACCCACCTCACCCCGTGCGCGCTGTGGCGGCCGGCCTACCGGGCCGTGCTCGACGGGGACGCCCTGACGCTGGAGACCGACGCCGTGGTCTGGGACCACCGGGGAGGACTGGTCCGATGTCCGGCTGACGCTGTCCACGGCCCGGTCCTCGCGGGCCGGTGACCCGCCCCGGCTGGTCGAGGACCGGCTGACGCTCGTGGACCGCTCGGCGGCCGAGCGCCGCACCGTCGACGTGGAGCTGCGCGAGGAGGAGATCGGCAGCCTGGGTCCGGCCCCCGTGCTCGGTCTGCCGGGGGTGGACGACGGGGGCGAGGTCCGGGTGCTGACCGCCCCGACGCCGGTGTCCGTCCGCGGGGACGGCCGTGCCCACCGGGTGCCGCTGTCGGCGTTCACCACGGCCGCGAGCAGCGAGTACGCCTGTGCGCCCGAGCTGTCGCCGCTGGTGACGCGGAGGGTGCGGTTCGACAACCGGTCGGGGCACGCCCTGCTCGCCGGGCCGGTGGACCTGGTGCTCGGCAGCGGCTTCACCGGCCGTACCGCGCTGGAGTTCACCCCTCCCGGCGCCGCCGCCGAGCTGGCCTTCGGCGCTACGGACGACTGCCGGGTGGTGCGGTACGCGGAGGAGTCCCGCGACACCTCGGGGATCGGCCAGCGGACCGTGGTCACCCGTACGGTGCGGCTGCACCTGTCGCGGTTCTCCGCGCCCGGGGAGCGCGGCGACCGGGTGGTCGTGCTGCGGGAGCGGATTCCCGTGTCGGAGGTGTCGGCGGTCGAGGTGCGGGTGCGCCGGGAGGTCTGCTCCCCGGCGCCGGACGCCGTGGACGCCGAGGGCATCGCCCACTGGGAGGTCACCCTGCCGCCGGGCGGGCGGCGCACGGTCACCCTGGTCTACGAGCTGTCGGCGAAGGCGAAGGTCACCGGCCTGTGAGCCGGCCACCGGCCGGGATACGCCACCGGCCGACGCGGAAAGGGGCGCGACGAGATCGGAGGCGAAGCTGCCTTGACGCAGGGCGGACCCGTCAAGGACGCGACCACTCTCAGCTCGTGCGTTCTTGCACCTGGCCCTCAGCCTCCTTGAAGTTCAGCAGTCTTCCGCGGATCGTCTGCCAGAACGCGGGCCGCGAGTTGCCGTACCTGCTCGTCCAGGGGCTGATCGTGGGTGATGAAGAATTCGTACGCGTAGGAAGACGCGCGCCCTCCCGGTGCCTCGACGTGGTCGAACTCGACATCGACCCCCTCGGGACTGGTGAGTTCCTCGGGGGCGCCGGGCTCCTCGCGTCGTGGCCAGACGCCCGTGAGGACGCAGCCCCACTGTTCGAACCAGCCGCTGGCCGCAAGGGTCTGCTCGAGTAGCCGGGCAACAGTGTCCACCGGTTCTTCCCAGCTGCGGTCCGCCGCAGCCCGCGCGAGTTCGGCTTCGTACTGGGCGGCGTCGAAGGTGATGTCCGCGGGCAGGGCGGTGATGTCGCTGGTGTTCTCCCAGGCGTCCCAGATCACCCGATCGCCCTCGCGGCGCATGGTGACATACAGGGCGCCGCAGCAGCCGGCGGTGCAGGTCGGTTCGGTGATCATGATCCTGCGCGGTTCCCGCGTGATCGCCAGCGGCCAGTTCTCGGCCGGGCCTGTCCAGTGCCGACAGCTGGCCGCAAGCCCTTCCGGGTGGACTTCTTTCAGGACGTCCACGCCGTCGATCAGAGGCCGCACCTCGGCCCAGGGGTCCGCCGCCCAGTCGTCCGGGATCCTGTGCCGCAAAGTCAAGGTGCTGATCGTCAGCTGATCGGTCATGCTCACATGATCGGCTGATGTCACGCAGCCGCCTACTCATTTCCTGGCGTGATCAGCCGCAGCCGCTCACGTCAGGGCAGCCATCACTCGTGATCGAGAGGCTTGCTGACTCACTGCGTGGGACACCCTCTTAAGTCGGCTTTTCCTATTCATATCGCCGGGTAGGGGCTCTGCGTGTTCTCACGGCGGCGCGGTCCGCCGTGCGCGACTATACGGACGCCGAAACAGTCACGATCGAGCGGAAGAAGGAGCGACGTGTCCGGCAGCGAAAGCGAAAACCCGGCGATTCCCTCCCCGACCCCCACGGAGAAGCGGCCCCAGCGGAACCAGGACTGGTGGCCGAATCAGCTGGACCTGCAGGTGCTCCACCAGCATTCGCCCCTGTCCGATCCGATGGGCGGGGAGTTCGACTACGCGAAGGAGTTCGCGAGCCTCGACGTCGAGGCGCTGAAGCGGGACGTCTTCGCGGTGATGACGGACTCCCAGGACTGGTGGCCCGCCGACTACGGCCACTACGGGCCGCTGTTCATCCGGATGAGCTGGCATGCCGCGGGGACGTACCGCATCGCCGACGGCCGGGGCGGTGGCGGCAGCGGCGCCCAGCGGTTCGCCCCGCTCAACAGCTGGCCGGACAACGCGAGCCTCGACAAGGCGCGCCGGCTGCTCTGGCCGGTCAAGCAGAAGTACGGGCGGAAGATCTCCTGGGCCGATCTGCTGGTCTTCGCCGGCAACTGCGCCATGGAATCCATGGGGTTCAAGACCTTCGGCTTCGGTTTCGGACGCGAGGACATCTGGGAGCCCGAGGAGATCTTCTGGGGTCCCGAGGACACCTGGCTCGGGGACGAGCGCTACAGCGGCGACCGGGAGCTCACCGGCCCCTTCGCCGCCGTACAGATGGGACTGATCTACGTCAACCCGGAGGGCCCCAACGGCAATCCGGACCCGCTGGCCGCCGCCCGGGACATCCGCGAGACGTTCGGGCGGATGGCGATGAACGACGAGGAGACGGTGGCCCTCATCGTCGGCGGGCACACGTTCGGCAAGTGCCACGGCGCGGTCGACCCGCAGTACATCGGGCCGGAGCCGGAGGCCGCGCCCATCGAGCAGCAGGGCATGGGCTGGCGCAACACGTACGGCAGCGGCAAGGGCCCCCACACGCTCACCAGCGGGCTCGAAGGCGCGTGGACCACGGCGCCGACGAGGTGGGACAACGGCTATCTGGACAACCTGTTCCGGTACGAGTGGGAGCTGACGCGCAGCCCCGCCGGCGCGCACCAGTGGAAGCCCACCGATCCCGCGGCCCAGGACACCGTGCCCGACGCGCACGACCCGTCGAAGCGGCACGCCCCGATGATGCTGACCACCGATCTCGCCCTGAAGGCGGACCCGGTCTACGCGCCCATCGCGAAGCGCTTCCACGAGAACCCGGACCAGCTCGCGGACGCGTTCGCCAAGGCCTGGTACAAGCTGCTGCACCGGGACATGGGTCCGCTGTCGCGCTATCTCGGCCCGTGGATCCCCGAGCCTCAGCTGTGGCAGGACCCCGTTCCCCCGGTCGACCACCCGCTGGTCGGCGCCGACGACATCGCCACGCTGAAGGCCCGGATCCTCGACTCCGGTCTTTCCGTCCCGCAGCTGGTCACCACCGCCTGGGCGGCGGCGGCGAGCTTCCGCGGCACGGACAAGCGCGGCGGGGCCAACGGGGCGCGGATCCGGCTGGCGCCGCAGAAGGACTGGGAGGTCAACGACCTGCCCGAGATCCGGCAGACGCTCGAGACCCTCGACCGGATCCGCGAGGACTTCAACGGCTCGGGCGGCGCGGCGAGGATCTCGCTCGCCGACCTGATCGTCCTCGGCGGCTGCGCGGCCGTCGAACGGGCCGCGAGGAACGCCGGTCACGACATCACGGTGCCGTTCGCGCCGGGCCGTACGGACGCCTCGCAGGAGCAGACGGACGTGGACTCGTTCGCGGTGCTCGAACCCAAGGCGGACGGCTTCCGCAACTACCTGCGGGCGGGCGAGAAGCTGTCGCCGGAGACGCTGCTCCTCGACCGCGCCAACATGCTGACGCTGACCGCCCCGGAGATGACGGTGCTGATCGGCGGCATGCGGGCGCTGAACACCGGCTTCAAGGGGTCGAAGCACGGCCTGTTCACCGACCGGCCGGAGGCGCTGACCACCGACTTCTTCGTCCGGCTCCTGGACATGGGCACCGAGTGGAAGGCGTCGGAGTCGCAGGAGAACGTCTTCGAGGGCCGGGACCGTGCCACCGGCGAGGTGCGGTGGACGGCGACCGCCGTCGACCTCGTCTTCGGTTCGCACGCGCAGCTGCGGGCGCTCGCGGAGGTGTACGCGGCGGCGGACGCGGACGAGAAGTTCGTCCGCGACTTCGTGGCGGCGTGGGACAAGGTGATGAACCTGGACCGCTTCGACCTGCGCCGGGCCGGCTGACACCGGGCCCGTCCACCCCGCACCGGGCGGCACCCGGTGCGGGGGGGTTGCCTTGTGATCAGCCCGGGGTCAGAGGGCGCGCAGCGCGGGCAGCAGCTTGCTCTCGGCCCACTGCAGGAACGGCAGCTGGTGGTCCCCGCCGATCTGGACGAGCGCGACCTCGGTGAAGCCCGCCTCGACATACGGGCGGACCGCCTCCACGACCGCGTCGACGTCGTCCCCGCAGGGGATCTGCTCCGCCACGTCCTTCGGCCGCACGTGCTCCGTCGCCTGCTCGAAGGCGACCGGCAGCGGCAGTTCGGAGTTGAGCCGCCAGCCGCCCACGGACCAGCGGAACTGCTCGTGGGCGCGGGCCACCGCCGCCTCGCGGTCGGTGTCGTAACACAAGGGCAGCTGTCCGACCCGGGGCTTGCCCGCGCCGCCCTGCCGGTCGAACGCCTCGACGAGCTCCCGCTTGGGTTCGGTGGCGACGAGGAGATCCGCGTGCCGGCCCGCGAGGGCGCAGGAGAGCGGGCCCGAGACGGCGATCCCGAGGGGTGGCGGCGCGTCGGGGAGGTCCCAGAGCCGGGCGTTCTCGACCTGGTAGTGCAGCCCCTGGTGGGACACGTACCCGCCGTCGAACAGCGCGCGGATGATCTCGACGGCCTCCTCCAGCATCTCCAGGCGGACGCGGGAGGAGGGCCAGCCCTCGCCGATGATGTGCTCGTTGAGGTTCTCGCCCGAGCCGAGGCCGAGGCGGAAGCGGCCCTCGGAGAGCAGCTGGACGGTCGCCGCCTTCTGGGCGATGACGGCGGGGTGGTAGCGGAAGGTCGGGCAGGTCACGTAGCTCATCAAGGGGATGCGCGAGGTGGCCTGGGCGGCCGCCCCGAGCACGCTCCACGCGTACGGTGCGTGGCCCTGCGACTCCAGCCAGGGGAAGGAGTGGTCCGAGATCACGGAGAAGTCGAAGCCCGCCCGCTCGGCCTCGACCACGTGCTCGACCAGCTCCCGGGGGCCCGCCTGTTCGGTCATCATCGTGTAGCCGATCTGCGTCATGCCCTGGCGGCTTGCCGGGTAAGGGGGTCCGTAAACGGCCGATCGGGCGGCACCCGCGGCAGGGCCCGTACCGCCCTCCGTTCGGACGCGCGCGAGTTGCGGGGCCGGCCGCAGGGCGATAGGGCTTGGAGTCGTGCGCCCGGAGCGGGCGCCGCACCCGACAGCGGAGACGCGGAATCCGGAGACGCCTTGGCGAAGAGCGCGCTCGTCGTGATCGACATGCTCAACGACTACGGGCACGAGGACGCGGAGCTGCTCGTCCCGTCGGTGTCCGAGGCACTGCCGGCGATCGTCGACCTGCTGGCCCGTGCGCGGGCCGCGGACGTGCCCGTCGTCTACGCGAACGACAACTTCGGCCGGTGGCGCTCGCACCACGGACAGATCCTCGACATGGCGCTGTCCGGCAAGCATCCCGAGCTGGTCGATCCCGTACGGCCCGACGAGGACTCCCTCTTCGTCGTGAAGGCACGCCATTCGATCTTCTACGAGACGCCGCTCGCGTATCTCCTGCGCAGTCTGGAGGTCGACGAGCTCGTCCTCACCGGCCAGGTGACCGAGCAGTGCGTGCTGTACTCCGCGCTGGACGCGCACATCCGGCACCTCGGCGTGGTCGTGCCCCGGGACGCGGTGGCCCACATCCACCAGGACCTGGCGGAGGCGGCCCTGCGGATGGTGGAGGTGAACATGGGCGGCCGGGTCGTCCGCGCCGCCGACGTCGCCTGGTGACGTGCGGTGCGTCCGGCGCCGGGCGGGCGGCGGGGAGGGGCGCGAGGCGGGCGGGCGGGCGCCGGGACTACTCGTCGGCGCTGGGCACCTTGAGCGGGTCGTCCGGGGCGGACGTGCGTTCCTCCTCCATGCGCTCGCCGAGCGCGAGGAGCTGCTTGCGCCCCATCGCCTTGCGGACCTCGGGGAACCAGTCCTTCTCCTCCTCCTCGACGTGGTGCCGTACGTTCTCCATGAGCACCGTCATCTTGGCGTCGAAGCGCTCGTCCTCGGGGTCGAAGTCGACGAGTTCGGAGAGCATCCACAGGACGGCGTGGTGCTCCTCGACGCTCTCCAGGACGTGGTCGGTGGTGTCGGGCACGGCCTCGCGGGCCGCCGGGTAGAAGACCCGCTCCTCGATCCAGGCATGGGCGGTCAGCTCGCGGATGACCTCGTCGGCGATCTCCCGCTTGCGGCCGTGCGCGTCGTCGGCCGCCCGCTCGAACTCCTTGAACAGCTTCTCCACCGTCTTGTGGTCCTCGCGGAGCAGCACGATGCCGTCCATGGGGGTCCTCCTCGTGTCCGGGCCGCCGCCCCGCCGGGTGGCCGGGCGGTCCGCCACTGCGGATGCCCCGGACGGCGGGCGACGAACCACCCGCCGCCACCGGACGTCGCGTACCGCCCGCCTCGGCCGTCGTCGTGTGTGGCCGGGCCGTTCGCGGGCAACCGTCCAGACGTGCGGCTGCGGACGAGCGACCCGGAGCGGCCCGGCTGGCGGAGGATCCGCCACGGCCGGGGATTCCGTTACGTCGACGAGGAGGGCCGGGCCCTGTCGCCCGCCGACCGGGACCGGGTCAGGGCCCTGGTCATCCCGCCGGCCTGGCGGGACGTGTGGATCTGCCCCTGGCCGAACGGCCATCTGCAGGCGGTGGGAACGGACGCCGCGGGCCGCCGGCAGTACCTGTACCACGAGGAGTTCCGGGCCCGGCGGGAGCGCGCCAAACACGCCCACGTCCGTGAGGCGGCCGCCGCGCTGCCCCGGCTCCGGGAGGCCGTCGAGAAGGACCTCGCCGGGCGCGGCCTGTGCCGGGAACGGGTCCTCGCCTGCGCGGCCCGGCTGCTCGACCTGGGCTTCCTGCGGGTCGGCGGCGACCGCTACCAGCGGGACAACGACTCGTACGGACTGACCACCCTGCGGCGCGAGCACGCCCGCGTGACGCGCGGCCGCGTCCTCTTCGACTTCACGGGCAAGGCGGGCCACCGCTTCACCTTCGACGTGGCCGACGACTCCGTGCTGCGGGTGGTGCGCGCGCTGCTGCGCCGCCGTGGCGGCGGTGACCGGCTCTTCGCGTACTGGCAGGGCCGGGCCTGGCACGACGTGCACGCCGACGAGCTCAACGCCTATCTGCGGGACCGGTCCGGGGTGGACATCAGCGCCAAGGACTTCCGGACCTGGCACGCCACGGTGCTGGCCGCCGTGGCGCTCGCCGTCTCCGAGCAGGCGGGCCGGGACTCGCTCACCGCGCGCCGCAGGGCGGTGCGGCGGGCGGTGGGCGAGGTCGCCGACTACCTGGGCAACACGCCGGCCGTCTGCCGGACCTCGTACATCGCCCCGCGGGTGATCGAGCGGTACGCCGACGGCGAGACGGTCGCCCCGGCGCTCGGCCGGCTGGGCGAGGACGGCGCCGACGGCCGTCCGGCCACCCACGGGGCGGTCGAGCGGGCCGTCCTCGACCTCCTGGACGAGGAGCGGCCGACGCCGTGACGCGCTCCCCCGCCGTCACCGCGCCGGCCGGGTCAGCCCTCGACTCCCGTGGCGGAGTGCGGGGATCCCACCGGCTTGGACTCCGGTGAACCGCGCTGGCGCAGGTAGACGGAGAGGATGGCCATGGCGGCCACGGCGAGGAGTTCGGACTGCCAGTTCTGCAGCGAGCGGTTCCAGAAGTCGGCGGAGCCGAGGTACGCGCCCCAGCCGAGGGGATCCTGCAGCTGGCGCAGCCGCTGGTCGTTGTACGCCGACAGACCCGACACGGACTGGGCCAGCCAGGACAGCAGGAAGAAGGCGGCCATGGTCAGGCCGAGGGAACGCGAGAAGAGGCCCTGGCGCCAGTCCTTCGTGCCGGCCCAGCGCGGCGAGTCGTGCCGGGCGTGGTCCCCCATGCGCTGGTCCCGCTCGCTCTCGGTGCCGATCCGGTCCAGCGGCTTGGACTCCGGCGAGCCGCGCTGGACGAGGTGGACGGTCCCGAAGATGTAGAGGAAGAACTGGAGGAACTCCGACTGCCAGTTCTCGGTGACGTCGACCGCGAAGTCCGAGGACATGAGGTAGTCGCCGAAGCCGACCTGCTGGAGTCCCTCGACGGCGAGCTGCTCGTTGAACTCGGCGCGCCCCGCGACGGCCTGGGCGGCGAGGACGATCAGGAAGGCCGCTCCGAAGGTGAGGGAGAGGCTGTTCGAGCGCCAGAAACCCATCCGCCCGGAGCGGGGGCCGTCGTCCTCGGCGCTCACCGGTGCATCGCCCCGATGACGGTGAAGTAGGCCAGGCCTCCCACGATCAGCAGGACGCAGCCCACGAAGACGGTCTTCATCCTCTAGTCTCCCTTCACCGAACAGCGGTACGGCTCGTCCTCGGCCTGCGGTACGCAGCCGGCCGCGGTGACCCGCCAGCCGCGTTCGAAGAGGGACAGGAAGAGCGTGTCCCGCTCCATGCGGAGCAGGGCCTGGCGGCCGTAGACCTGCACGTCGAGACCGGCGCCGCCGGACGGCACGCCGGCGTCCCGCAGCGCGGTGACGCACGCGGCCTTGCCGTCCTCGGTGAGCGCTTCCCTGCTTTCGGGGGCGAGCAGCGCGCATGCCGCCCGGTAGTCGCGGGAGGCCAGCGCGCGCGAGAACTCCACGCCCGCGCGCGTCGCCGCGTCCTCGCGGGGCGCGGAGGCGCCGCACCCCGCGAGGAGTGCGGCGGTCAGCAGGGTGCCGAGCACCACGCCCAGCGGGGTGCCCGGCACGGCCGGGTTCCGGTTCGTCGCCACGCCCCCACGATGCCGGTGGGTCCGCAGACAGGGGCGGCGCTCACGGCCGAACGGGTGCGGAGGTCGCCCGAACGGGTGGCCCGCGTCAGCGAGTGAGGAGCCGGTTGAAGAACGAGCGGTACTGGCGCAGGGCCGTCCGCAGTCCTTCCGTGTCGACGTCCTCGCCCTCGCTCCACTGCCCCTCCAGGTTCCGCTTGTGGTCGGCGAAGGTCTCGGCGAGCTTCCGCATCACGTCGGCGACCAGGCTGTCGGCCGCGTGCACGGCCCCTCGGGGATCGTCGACGAACTGGCTCTGGATGTCGCTCCAGCGGGCGCGGAACTCCTCGTCGTCGGAGGGGTCGAGGAGCTGCGGGCCCTCGTCCCGCGCGGTGCCGGTGCCGGCGGCGGTGTCCGTTTCGGGTGCGGTGGCGGTGGTGGTGTCCGTGTCGGTGGTGGTGTCGGTCTCCATTCCGGTGCCGGTGGTGCCGGTGGTCTCGCCGCCGGTCTCGGTGTCGGCGTACGTTTCGGTGCCGCCGTACGGGTCCGCGCCGGCGAAGGCCTCCGTGCCGGTCGCGGTTCCGCTGCCGGTGCCGGGGCTGCCGGGGGTCGTACCCGTCGGGGTGTCGGTGCTTTCTCCCGGGTAGACGGGTGGTCCGTCCGAGCCGTTGCCGGCCCGGTCCGGTATGTCGTGCTCACGCATGTCGTTCCCTCCGCGTCGGATGCGTCGGAATGCGTCAGGTGCGGCCGGGGCCGGCCGCGTCGCCGTCGGAGAGGAGTTCGTCGAAGAGGGCCCGGTAGTGCACCATCGCCCCTCGGAGCTGCTCGGTGGTGGCCTGCCGCGAGGAGCTGAGGGTGTTGACCTCGTGCGCCGCCCGGTAGTGCTCCAGGGTGCGGCCGTGCTCGACGGAGAGGTCCCGGATCTGCTGCTCGAACCCCTCCGTGGGGTAACCGCGCTCGCGCATGAGCGAGGTCACGAGCCGGTCCGCGTCGTGCACCGCGCCCTCGGGCCGGTCCACGAACTCCTCCTGCACGTCACGCCACTGCTCGGCATAACGCTCCCGCGCCCCGCTCGACAGCGGTTTGATGTCCAGCTCGTCGTGGCGCTTCTCGCGGGCCCCGAGCTCCTGCTCGGCGGCCCTCCTGCTTCCGGCGTCCTCGACCGTGCGGTCGTACTCGGGCCCGAACCGCTCGCGCAGCCGGCTCCGGCGCCTGCGGTCCAGGACGAAGGCGAGCGCGATCAGCACGATCACCACGGCGACGGGTATGACGATGGCCAGAATCGTTCCTGTCGACATCGGCCTCGCTCCCTCGGTCTCTTCCGTATCCACGGCGGCTGCCCAGCGCCGCGACCCTGAAACAGGCGGAAACCGGTGGTGCTGACACCAGGTGCGGTACGCCCTCCCCGTGGCCCTCGGACGCTGTCAGGGTGGCCGCCATGACCCAGCGCACCACTTTGATCACCGGCGTCACCCAGGGCATGGGCCGCGCCCTCGCGCTCGACCTGGCGCCGCGCGGCGGCACCCTCCTCCTGCACGGCCGTGACCCCGACCGGCTGGCGGCCGTCGCGGCCGAGGCGCGGGCCGCCTCAGGCCCGGGCACCACGATCCGTACGTACCTCGCCGACCTGTCCGACCTGGACCAGGTGCACGCCATGGCCGCCCGGATCCGGGCGGCCGAACCGCACCTCGACGGGCTGATCCACAACGCCGTGGCGGGCGGCGGCGAGCGGCCGCTGGTCCGCGAGCTCAGTCGGCAGGGCCACGAACTGCGCTTCGCGGTCAACCACGTGGCGCCCTACGCGCTCACCCGCGCCCTGCTGCCGCTGCTCAGGGCCTCCGCCCCGGCCCGGGTCGTCAACGTCGCCTCGATCGGCCAGGAGGCCATCGACTTCGACGACGTGATGCTGGAGCGGGACTACGAGGGCCTGCGGGCCTACTGCCGCAGCAAGCTGGCCATGATCATGGCGACCTTCG
Organism: Streptomyces sp. NPDC126499; assembly: GCF_040302485.1. Lineage (NCBI taxonomy): Bacteria > Bacillati > Actinomycetota > Actinomycetes > Kitasatosporales > Streptomycetaceae > Streptomyces > Streptomyces sp. NPDC126499. The sequence goes on from NZ_JBEOUO010000035.1 coordinate 12,737, forward strand.
AGCTGGCCGCCGAGCTGCGGGGCACCGGCGTGACGGTGAACGCCCTCCACCCCGCCCATCTCATGGACACGCCCGGCGTCCGCGCGTACGGCCTCACCCCCGCCGTCGGCACCCAGGAGGGCGTCCGCCCCACCGTGCGCCTGCTCCTCGACCCGGAGACGGCCACGGTCACGGGCCGCTACTTCGACCGGTTCACCGAGGCGCGGGCCCACGAGCAGGCGTACGACGCCGGCGCCCGGCAGCGCCTGATGGCGCTGACGCACCGTCTGATCGGCCTGGAGTACGGGGCGGCGGGCCGAGCGGCGGCTCCCGTGGTGAAAACGGGGTGCCCGGACCGCCGCGCGCGGTGATACTGCTTCGATGATCAAGGTACCGGCCGCTGTCCTGGACTCGCTGAACGGGCTCGCCTTCGGCGACGCCTTCGGTGACCGCTGGTTCGGCATCCTGCGCCGGGAGGGTCCGGCGGCCCTGGCGGCGCGCACGCCGCCCCCGGAGCCGCTGTGGCGGTGGAGTGACGACACCGCCCAGGCCCTGGTTCTCGTACGGGAAATGGCGGAGGGTGACGGCACGGTCGACCAGGACCGCCTCGCCCGCCGCTTCGCGGCGGCCTACGCCGACGACACGCACCGCGGGTACGGGGCGTCGATGCACGACGTGCTGCGCCGGATCGGCGCGGGCGAGCCGTGGCGGGAGGTGGTCACCGGGCAGTTCGGGGGGCAGGGCTCGTGGGGCAACGGCGCGGCCATGCGTGTCGCCCCGCTCGGCGCCTGGCACGCCGCCGACCTCGACGCGGTCGCCGAGCAGGCCGCCCGCCAGGCCGCCGTCTCGCACCACCACCCGGAGGCCGTCACCGCGGCGGTGGCCGTCGCCGTCGCCGCGGCGCTGTCGACCCGCAGCCGCGGCGGCCCCGCCCCGGCGCGGCCGGAGTTCCTCCGGGCCGTCGCCGAACGGCTCCCCGACGGCGACGTCCGGTCGGGGGTACGGATCGCGGCCCGGATGCCCCCGCACACCTCGGTCAGGCACGCGGCGGCGGTCCTGGGCTCGGGCTACACGATGTCCGGGCCCGACACCGTCCCCTACGCCCTGTGGTGCGCGGCGGGACACCTCGACGACCTCCACGAGGGCCTGTGGCTCACGGTCGCCGGCCGCGGCGACATCGACACCACCTGTGCCATCGCGGGCGGAGTGATCGCCGCCCGCACAGGCGTCGGCGCCCTCCCGGCCACCTGGCACGCCGCCCGCGAACCGCTCCCCGCGCTCGTGCCCGAGTGACGAGCTCCAGGGACCGCCCGTCTCCTACACCGGTCGCATCAGCTCCAGGTCCTCGCCCCAGGCGTCCAACACCGCACCATGCCCGGCCTGCCGGGCCAGTGCCTCGACCCGGCCGAAAAGCCTACGCTGGGCGACGACGTCGCCTGTGCTCGAGATGTGGGCCACCGTACCGAGCAGCGTGCCGGTGTCCCAGCCGGGGAGCGGATGCCGGGCGAGTTCCCATTCCAGGTACTTGTTGTAGGGGCGGGGACGGCGGTCCAGCGCGAAGAGGAACTCCAGCAGGAACCGGATGCTGTCGGCGGCGTCCAGGTGAGCCCCGAGGGCGTGTCCGTCACGGGCGTTCTTGACTGAGCGGTAGAGGGAATTGGCGTAGGCGTCGAGCCATTCGCCCGCCAGCCGGAACGCCTCGTCGGCGTCGAGCCGTGCTTTGCCGGCCAGGATCCCGGCGATGGCTCCGTCAAGGCGGTCGAGCACGACCCGGGCGCGGGCGAGGGCGTAGCGCTCGAAGCCGGGCAGTCCAGCGGCACGGAACTCGTCCAGGGAGACGAGAACGAGATCGAGCTCCGGGGTGCGGTGCCCCGCAAACCGGGTGAGGTCCGTCTTCGCGTCATCGGCGAGGACGACGTACAGGTCGTGGTCGGAGTGCTCGGTGGTCATTCCCTCGTGGGCCCGGGACCCCTTGAGGACGAGTCCGACGACATCCGGGTCAGCGGTGGCGAGGTCGACGAACGCCTGGTAGGTGAGGCGTTGCTGAACGGTCATGGCATGATCTCCGCGGTCGTGGTGACGGGGGGGGTGTGGCGCCTCGCGCTGGGCAGCACCGGGAGATCCGCCGTCACACCGCCGGACTTCCCGGGACCACGAGACCCGTCTCGTACGCGACCACGACGGCCTGGGCGCGGCTGTCCACGTTCAGTTTGGTCATGGTGCGGTTCAGGTGGGTCTTGACGGTCGCCTCGCCGATGTAGAGCTGTTCCGCGATCTCCGTGTTGGACAGGCCCCGGGCGGTCAGCCGCAGGACCTCGCACTCGCGGGCGGTGAGGACGTCGAGGTCGGCGGCGGGCTCCGGGGGGCCGGTGGGCCGGGCCGGGCCGTCGGCCTGGCTGACGTAGGCCTCGATGAGGCGGCGGGTGACGCTCGGCGCGAAGAGCATGTCGCCGCGCGCGACGGCGGTCACCGCCTCGATGAGCCGCTGGGGGCCGGTGTCCTTCAGGAGGAATCCGGCGGCGCCGGCCCGCAGCGCGGCGTACACGTACTCGTCGAGGTCGAACGTGGTGAGGACGAGGATCCGGGGTGCGGGGTCCTCGGCGCGGGCCAGGATCCGTTCGGTGGCCGCGGTGCCGTCCATGCCGGGCATGCGGATGTCCATGAGGACGACGTCGGGCCGGAGCCGGGCCGCCTCGGTGACCGCGGCTTCTCCGTCGGCGGCCTCGCCGACGACGTCGATGCCGGGAGCGGCCCGCAGCAGGGCGACGAGGCCGGCCCGTATGAGGTCCTGGTCGTCCACGACGAGCACGCTGATCATGCCGGTGGCCGACTGCCCCGCTGGTCGTCGTCCTCGGTCACGGGAAGTCTGAGGCACACGCGGAATCCCCCTTCGGCCCGAGGGCCGGCGTCCACTGTTCCGCCGTAGAGCCTGGCGCGTTCGCGCATTCCGATCAAGCCGTGGCCCGACGGGGGGCCGAGCTTGGCCGGATCCGGCTGGTCGGGCCGGCCGTCGTCGGTGACGGTGACGACCAGTTCGCTCGGCCGGAATTCGACGAGGACCGTGGCCCGAGCGGGCCGGGCGTGCTTGATGACGTTGGTGAGCGCCTCCTGCACGACCCGGTAGGCGCACAGCTCCGTGCCCGGCGCGAGGGGGCGGGCCGGGCCGGTGGTCCGCAGGTCGACGGGGACGCCGGCCGCCCTGACCCGCTCGGCGACGTCCGGCAGCCGGGCCAGTCCGGGCATGGGCGCGTACCGGCTGCCGGGCTCACCGTCGGCGTCCACGCCGGCGTGGCCGTCGGGGGTTCCGTCGGCCTCGGAGCGGAGGAGGGTGAGGATCCGGCGCAGTTCCCGCAGCCCTTCCTGGCTGGTCTCCGTGATGGTGCCGAGGGCGGCGCGGGCGGTGTCGGGCGCGGAGTCGAAGACGTAACCGGCCATGCCCGCCTGGACGTTGATCACCGACATGTGGTGGGCGACGACGTCATGGAGCTCGCGGGCGATGCGCCGCTGCTCCTCGGCGACGGCGCGTCTGGCCCTCTCCTCCTGCGCCTGGCGCAACTGGGCGCTCAGTACGGCCAGTTGCCGGTTGCGTCGGCTGATCCGGCGGGTGCTGTTGCCGAACGCCCACACGACGGCGGGGACGGCCACGGCCTGGACGACGGAGACGAGGACGCCGAGCTCGGGGACGGTGAGGCCGCTGTGGAGGACGACGGCGGCGGTGAGCACGGCGGCCGCGGCGGTCGTCCGGGGCGGGCGCTGGGCGGCGACGCCGTACAGGGCGATCGCGGGGAACCAGAAGTTCAGCGAGGGCTGGTACCCGGCGGCCACGTACCCGGCGAACGCCAGGCAGGTCACGACCAGGACGGCGACGGGGGCGACCCTGCGCAGGGCCAGGGGGAGGCCGGCGAGCGCGGTGAGCAGATAGGCGCCGGTGTCGAACGGCGGCCAGGGCGCCGGGTGGTACTGGTGGCCGGCCGCCGCCGTCGCCGCCACCAGGCCCACGGCCACCGTGGCGTCGACGAGCCGGGGATCCGTCTCGCACAACCACCCCGCCCAACGGGCCCTCGCACGCATCGGACGATGGTACGGCCGGGTCCGGCGGGCGGTCGTCCTCCCGCGGGGGCAGCGCGGATCGGCGGGCACTACCGCAGAGGTTTACCCCGTGGGTCAACTCTGCGGTGGACGACCCGGGGGCGGTGCCCGCGGGATCGTACGGGGGCGACGCCGCACCACGACCATGCGGAACGCGCACGAAGAACAGACCGAGCACACCGAACACCCAGGGGGAAGAACACATGAAGATCAGCAGGCGGACCGGCGTCCTCGTGTCCACGGCGGCGCTGCTGCTCGGCTTCGGCGGCACCGCCACGGCCGCGCAGGCGAGCACCGTGTCGACCGCGTCGGCGATGGCGTGCAGCACCAGCAACGCGACCACCCCGAGGACGGCGAGCGTCGACGGCATCCGCATCGAGCTGCGCTACAGCACCTCCAGCCGCTGTGCCTGGGGCCGTATCACGGCCGCCGACCCGGGCGACAAGGTGTGGGTGGACCGCTCCAGCAACGGCGGGGCGTCCTGGACGGGCCCGCTGGGCATGACCACCGTCCAGTACGGCTCGGACACCCACACCCCGGCGTACAACGACGCCGGTTACGTGATGCGGGCCTGCGCGTGGAACGACTCCACGGGCAACATCCGCTGCACCGGCTGGTACTGATCCGCCACCGGTGTGCGGCCCGTCCCGGGCCGCACACCGTGCAGACCCGGCGCCGGTCCCGCTCGCTCACGGGGGAAACGGGGGAACGAGCGGAACCGGCGCCGGCCCGGGGCGTGGCGGCGAGGTCTCCCGTCGGTGACCGGCCTCGCCGCCGCATCCCGCCCGTGCGGACCCTCAGGTCCGCCGCCGTCGGCGCACCGGCGGAAAGCCTTTTTCGGCCAGGGCCGGGAGGGCCGCGCGGGGCAGTTTCGGCCACGGCCGGGAGAGCCGTGCGGGGTGGGTTCCGGCCAGGGCCGGACCAGGGCGAGGGGGCCGCCCCGCACGGGTCCGCGTCATGGCTCGGTTCACCGAGGCGCACCGCGCGAACAGGCATTCGCTTTCTCCCCGGGTTCACGTCTCGTCCGAAACACGTGTGTTCGACACGCGGAGCGCCGTCGTTGGGCTCCGTGACACCCGGACGAGCCGTCGACCCAGGAGAGGTGAGCGCCGTGTCCGCTTCCCAGCCCGTCCCCCGCCCCACCCCGCCCCTGCGGCCCGGCACGAGCCGGACGTGGCTGCCTCCGGAGGAGTACGCGGCGACGCTGCCGAAGGCGACCCTCTTCGGCTGTGTCTTCTTCACCGACGAACGCGACCGACCCCTCCAACTGCGGTCCGTCTACAGCCCGGAGCACCCCTGGCAGTGGGCGGGCGGCACGGCCGAGAGCGGGGAGCGGCCGTGGGAGACGGCCGTCCGGGAGACCAAGGAGGAGACCGGGATCGTGGTGACCGGGCCGCCGCGGCTGCTGGCCGCGGTGTTCGGACTGCCGGGAGCCGCCTGGCCGTTCGCGACGGCGGGGTACGTGTTCGACGGCGGCCGGCTCAGCGACCGCCGGATCGCCGCCATCACCCTCGCCCCGGAGGAGCACGACGAGGTGCGGGCCCTGCCGCTGGAGGAGTGGCGAGACCTCATGCCGGCGCGGGACTTCGACCGGCTCGCCGCGGTCATGGAGGCCCGTCGCAGCGGCACGGCCGCGTACTTCGACACCTGGGACTGGGAGGCGTAACCCCGCCACCACGCCCCTCCCCACGACCCGTCACCGCGCCCTGCACCGACGGCGGCAGCCGCACCGCCCTCTCACCGCCCCGCTCCTGACGTGCTCTCAGGCAACCCGGGCGGTCTTCTCACCGTCCTCACGGGGCGAGAGAGGCGCCCGGGACCCAGGAGACCCGCCATCGGGTTTCCCGACGGCTCCCGGCGCCTCGACGAGAACGATCGTGAGGATGACCGCTTTGATACGTGTCACACGCGGCATGACCACCGCCGTGGCGTTACTCGCGCTGGCGACCGCGTCGCCCGCACCGGCGTTCGCGCAGCCGTCGCCGGGGGATCCGACGGCCGCGTCCCCGGGCAGCCGGTACGGGGACCCGCGGCTGCCGGAGGGCTGGCGGGTCACCGGGAGCGGCGCGGGCCGGCAGCTGGTGTGGACGCCGGACGAGCCGGTGCCCATGGGGGACGCCCGGGTCGAGTTCCGGGCCGGCGGGCGGCTCCTCGGGTATCCGGTGCCCCGGCCGGACGGCCGCTCCTTCCGGCTGGCGCTCGGCGACATCCGCCTCGACGAGGGCGAGCGGCTGCGGGTGACGGCCGGTGGCCGCGAGCTGGACGGGACCGGCCCGAACCGCTCGGGCAAGGCCCGGCCGCTCATACCGACCGCGCCTGCGGCACCGCCGGCGCGACCCGGCACCGGGCAGGCCCCGCCGCCGGTGAACGCCGTGGACCCCGGGGTGCGCGGCCCCTACCGCACCGTCGGCGGCGAGTACGCGCTGAGGTCGGTCCGGCTGCCCGGCTTCCCCGAGCCCGTCGAGATGCGCGCCGCCGTGGTCGGCCCTGCCGACGCGCCCGGGAAGCGGCCCGTGGCGCTCTTCCTGCACGGCCGCCACGCCACCTGCTACACGCCGGGCACCGAGGACGTCAACGGCGCCTGGCCCTGCCCGTCCGGCATGCGGCCGCTCCCCAGCCACCAGGGCTATCAGCGCGCCCAGCGGCTCCTCGCCTCGCAGGGCTATGTGACGCTCTCCATCGCCGCCAACGGCATCAACGGGCAGGACTTCCGGGCCGAGGACGGCGGTGCGCAGGCCCGCTCCTCCCTGGTCCGGCTGCATCTGGCGCGCTGGGCGGAGTGGGCGGCCCACCGCAAGGGCGCCCCGGCCGCCGTACGCGCGGTGGCGCCCGCCGACCTCTCGCGCGTGCTGCTCGTCGGCCACTCCCGGGGCGGCGAGGGCGTCAACCGGGCCGCGCTCGACAGTCTGTACGCCCCGCCCGCGGACCAGGACGGCCACCGCGGCCCGGTCCGGTGGAAGATCCGCGGCAACGTCCTGATCGGCCCGACGATCTTCGGCCAGAACCCGGCGCCGGACGTGCCGTCCGCGACCCTGCTGCCGGGCTGCGACGGTGACGTCTCCGACCTCCAGGGCCAGATCTACGTCGACGGCACCCGAGGCGTCAGCCGGGGCACCGCCCTGCACAGCGCGGTCTACATGGTCGGCGCCAACCACAACTTCTTCAACAGCGAGTGGACGCCGGGGCAGGCGAAGGCGTCCGCGATCGACGACTTCCCGTCCGAGGACGGCACCGACCCGGTGTGCAGCCCCGGCACGCCGACCCGGCTGACCGCGACGCAGCAGCAGGCCGCCGGCGCCACCTACATCGCCGCAGCCGCGCGGCTGTTCGTCGCGGGTGACGACCGGGTGCGTCCGCTGCTCGACGGCACCGGCCGCCGCGCGCCCTCGGCCGGCCCGGCCCGGGTCCTCACCCACGCCGTCGGGGCGCACCGGACGCCGGCGTTCCTGCCGGGTCCCTCGGTCACGGTGTCGGGGACCGGCGCCCGGCTGTGCGCGCAGGTCGACCCGGACGCCGCCCGCTCCTGCCTGTCGCCCGACGAGGGCGGCGCGTCCCCGCACTTCGCGTTCTGGGAGGCGTCTGCGGAGCCGGGCCGCCACGCCGTCGCGCTGCGCTGGGAGCGGCCGGGCTCCCCGGTCGCCGTGCGGGCGGGGCGGCCGGTCTCCCTGGCGGGCTCCGAGGCACTGGCGCTGCGGCTGATCGTCCCGCCGGGCAGCGCGGGCACCGAGCTGGACGTCGCCGTGACGGACGCGTCGGGCCGCCGCGCGCACCTCGGGCGGGTCCGTGCCGACGGACTGCCGGGCAGCGAGCGGACCGCCTCCTACTGGGGCCGTGAGGTGCGCGTGCCGCTGGCTCCGGCCGTCCGCGCCGCCCTGGACACCCGGCGGATCCGGGCGCTCGAACTGACGCCACGGAGCGGTTCCGGCCGCGCGTGGCTCATGGACGCCTGGGGCTGGCGGCCCGGCACGCCCGAGGCGCGCCCCGCGCCGCTGGCCCGGGTCGACATCGGCCGCCTGACGGTCGACGAGGGCGACGAGGGGACCCGTACGTACCGGGTACCGGTGCGGGTGACCGGCAAGGGCACGGGGCAGGTCAGGCTGTTCGTCCCCCGGCCGGGCGGCGACGAGGTCGCGTCCCGTGTGGTGACGGTCCGCCCCGGGCGGCACGCCCTCGAGATACCGGTCGAGGTGCGGGGCAACACCCGTTACGGCTATGACGTGACCCACGACGCCTTCGTCAAGGCGGTGCGCGGCACCGTGGTCGGCGCGCACCGCGGCGGCGTGACCGCGCGGAACGACGACCCGATGCCCACGGTGAGCGTGACGCCCGTCGCGGACGACGTGCCCGAGGGCAAGGCCCTGACCTGGCGGGTGACGCTGTCCGCGGCCGCCGACGCGGACGTGATGGGCGGCGTCGAGTTCCTGCCGGTGACCGGGGGCGCGGAGCTGTCGACGGCGGACGTGGACCGGCGCTGGGTCGAGGAGCACTTCTGGTTCGTGCCCGATCCGCCGCGGCCGCTGTCCCGGCCGGTGGAGCCCGGCGCGTATCTCTCCTTCGCGGTCCCGGCCGGGGAGACGCGCACGGAAGTGACCGTTCCCACCGTCGCGGACGGGGTCGCCGAGCCGGCGGAGTCGGTGCGGGCGGTGGTGTTCGGCTATGACGCGGAGTGGGAGCGGGTCCCCGGTCCCGAGCTGACGGGGACGGTGCGGGACGCGGGCTGACCGGTTACGGTCGAGCGGCTGCACGGTCGATGAGGGGCGGTCCGAGCGGGCCGCCCCTCCTCTCATGGCAGCGCCGCCCCTCTTCTCGGACAAGGGGGTGCGCGGGAGGCAACGCGGCGGCCGTCTCCCGCGTCCTTCCCCACAGCACCCGTCGGCCCGTCCGCGGCCGCCCAGGATTCGTCGAACAGGACACGTGATGAGCGACAAGGCCCGGATTCTCTTCGACGCGCTCGATCTCGACCACGACGGCACGCTGACGCGCGCGGAGGTCATCGGGGCGTTGCGGGCCAAAGGCCCCACCCTCGCCGCCGAGGGCGTGATCCCGCTGTGGGGCGTGGGCGGGGACGACGCCGCCTCGGCGCTGTTCGACCAGGCCGACCAGAACGGTGACCGCGTGCTGTCGTTCGAGGAGTTCGCCGCCCTGGTGGACCGCCGCTTCGGCTGGTGAGGGATCGGCGCCCCGGCGACGTATCCTCGGCGCGGGCAGGCGCCGAGGGACGGACGGGGACGTGAAGAGGTCGGACGAGGTGGCGGGCAGGGCGCCGGGCGGGTCGGCGCGCGGCGGCGGGGACGGTTCGCGTACGGCCGGGTCGGCGTCGCTGAGCGCGCGGGCGCGCGAGGAGGTGCTCCAGCGGATCGTCGACCGGCGCTACCCGCAGGGCGCCCGGCTCGTGGAGCGGGAGGTCGCCGAGGAGCTGAGCATGTCCCGCGTGCCCGTGCGGGAGGCGCTGCGCGCCCTGGTGGCGGAGGGGCTGCTCGAACTGCTCCCGCACAGCGGTGTGCGCGTACGGCGGCTCGAGCGTGCCGACGTGGAGCACCTGTACGAGGTGTGGGAGCCGCTGGCGGTGCAGGCCTCGCGGCTGGCGGCGCGGGCCGTGGCGGCGGGCGACACGGCGGGGCTCGACGTGCTCGAAGAGCTGCTGCGGCAGGCGGAGACGGCGGCCGCGCAGGACGAGGGGGCGCGCGAGGTGGCCGCGCACACCGCCTTCCACGAGGGCATCGTCGCCATGGCCGGCAATCCGCTGCTCGGCCGCACCATGGAGCAGTTGAGCTGGCAGCTGCGGCTGCTGTTCGGGCTGCGCGCCGAACCGGCGCACATGCGTGCGCAGCACGCCGAGATGCACCGGCACATCGCCGCCGGTGACCAGGAGGCCGCGGCGGCCGGCACGCTGCTGCACGTACGGGACAGCAGGGCGGTCGCCCTGCGCACCCTCTTCGGCGAGGCCTAGGCTTCGCTCGCCACCCACTTTGTATACCAGCAGCGCCCTCAACCTCTCCACCAAACCACCCTTTCCCGGTCTTTGGCTGCGCCCCTTGTTCGTCGGACGCAGCTTGGTATACAAAACGGGGACCCATCATCAGCCGAAGGAGTCCCCATGCAGTCCTCCTCCCCCACCACAGGCGCGCCCTCGCGTCGGACGATGCTCGCCGGAGCCGCCGCCCTCGCCGGGGCGACGGCCGCCACGGGGGCCGGGGCCGCGGCCGCCCAGGCCGTACCGCCGGTGGCCGACGGCCAGGGGAACGAGCGACGGACGCGGACGGTGGTCTTCCGTGACGTACGGCCGTTCGGCGCGGCGCACGCCACGGACCTGGTGGTCGTCGACGGCCGGATCGCGGACGGGCCGGCGCCGCGCGGGGCGAAGGTGGTCGACGGGGGCGGCCGGATCGCGCTGCCCTCGCTCGTGGACGCCCACATCCACCCCGACAAGACGACCTGGGGCGGCTCCTGGGTCTCCCGGCGTCCGGCGAGCGGCATCGCCGACTACGTCGAGCAGGACGTGGAGCTGTTCCGCGGCCAGCGCCGCCCCGTCGCGGAGCGCGCGTACGGGCTGATGTCCCACGCCGTCGCCCGCGGCACCCGCGCGATGCGGGCCCACGCCGACGTCGCCCCGGCGTACGGCCTGGCCGGTGTGGAAGGACTGGCGGAGGCGCGCGAGCGGCTGCGGCACGCGCTCGACGTGCAGATCGTGGCCTTCCCGCAGCACGGCGTCGTCCGCACCCCGGGCACGGCGCGGCTCCTCGAGGACGCGGCGCGCGCCGGGGTCGTCGACATGATCGGCGGCATCGACCCGATCGGCTTCGACCAGGCCCTCGACGAGCAGCTCGACCTGGTCTTCGGCATCGCCGACCGGCACGGCGTCGGGGTCGACATCCATCTGCACGACCGCGGCGACAAGGGCCTCAAGGCCCTGCGCGGCATCATCGAACGCACCCGCGCCCTGGGCCTCGCCGGTCAGGTCACCGTCAGCCACGTCTTCTGCTTGCCGGCCCTCTCCGACCGCGAACTCGGCTCCCTCGCCGCCGACCTGGGCGCCCAGGACATCGCCCTCACCACCGTGGCACCGTCCGACTCCCTGGTGCTGCCGATCGCCCGGCTGCGCGAGCACGGGGTGCGCGTCGGCCTCGGCTCGGACGGGGTGCGCGACTCCTGGAGCCCGTTCGGCGACGCCGACATGCTGCACCGCGCCCACATCCTCGGCTGGGTCACCGACGTCCGGCTCGACGAGGAGCTGACGGACTGCTACGACGTCGCCGCCCACGGCGGCGCGGACGTCATGGGCCTCGCGCACGCCGACCTCGCGCCCGGCTCTCCGGCCGACTTCGTCCTCGTACGGGGCGAGTGCCTGCCGCAGGTGGTCGTGGACATGCCCCGCCGGGACATGGTCGTCCACGGCGGGGTGGTGGTCGCGCGCGACGGCGAGTTCCTGGCCTGAGGCGCCCGTGACGGTTGCTACGCCGCCGTGGGGCGGGTCGGCCGGTGGGCGGGTGCTACGCCGCCGTGGGACGGGGCGGCCGGTGGGCGGTCGTCAGCGGTCCGACGACGGTGAGCGGGATGCCCAGCGTCTCGCAGATCCGGCGGGCCCGGGACAGGGTGCTCAGCGAGGCCGGTGACGGATCCGACGTGGGGAGCTGGATGCGGACGTGCCGCGGCCGGTGCGCGTAGAGCAGCGCCTCGGTCTCCAGGAAAGCGGCGGCCCGGCTGGTCACGTCGAGGTCCCGCAGCAGCGACAGATGCAGGACGCCGTCCTCGAAGGCGTGGCTGATGAGCATGACGATCTCCTTCCGCCGCTCGATGGGCCGCCCCGGCCGCACGGCAGTGCTGTGGGGATGAGCAGGGCAGGCGGGGCGGCTCACCCAGTATGCGGAGAAGCGTGCTGCTTGCGTCCTTTCGTGGGACGTGTCGGCCGGCGCGCGGAGGGCGGTGCCGACGGCGTCCGCGCCTGGCCCGGACCCGTACGGGGACTCGTACGCCTTTGTGCGAAGTCCTACGAGTACGCAGGGCGTCCAGAGGGGCGTACGGGGTCGTGCGGGGTCGTGCAAAGTCGTACGGGTTCCTACGGGTTCGTACGGAGCCCTCGTACCGGACAAGGCTAGGCAGAGGCCCGCCGTGATCGCACCCGCACGCCCTCGGTGCCCGGAGTTCGCCGGGTTCCGAGGGCGTGCGGTCCGCCGTGCGGGGCCTGCTACCGGTGGGTCACCGGTCGGCGCTCTCCTCCTGTTCGCTGCGGGGCCAGCGCAGCAGGGCGCCGATCCCGCCGGCGGGCACGGCGTCCGCCGAGCCGTCGCCCGGGACGACGACCGCCTCGCCGCCGGCCACCGCGGCGCACAGCACGAGCGCGTCGTCGGCCCGTTCCGCGTGGGGGTGCTGCGCGCCGAGCGACTCGGCCTCGGAGCGGCGCACCGCCACCTGGTCGGGTTCGTCGCCGACCCAGATCTCCCGGTTGGCGTCGGGCCCGGCCGGGCTGATCAGGAGCGTGTCGAGCCGGTGCTGCCGGGCGGCCTCGGTGACCGCGGGCACGCCCTCGACGGCCGTCGTCGGGCGGTCGCCGTCGCCGCGGCCGGCCCGGAAGCGGTCCAGGACCGCCTCGGTGCTCTGTGCGGCCACCTCCATGCGGGCCGCTTCCACGTCGGCCATGAGGAGTTCGGTGTCGGCGCCCGCCGCCCTGCCGCCGTGCGAGCTGATCCTGGTGACCCCGCGCAGCTCGTCGGGCAGGTGGTCGTGGACGGCGTGGCACTCGCGGCCGCCGCCGGCCAGCACCATCACGGCGGCGTCGGAGTCGTGGAAGACCCGGGTGAGCTCGCCGGCGATCAGCGCCGCGTTCTCCTCCCAGGTGTTCTCGACCGCGGCGTCGAAGTGGGTCGCCGACCAGTCACCCGCCGCGGCGCGGCGCAGCGGCCAGTCACGGCCCTCCACCGAGCCCTCGTCCTCCGTCGCGCCGGGACCGTACACGTGGTAGTCGGCGCCGCTTCGGTCGACGAGGGCGACGACGCAGCCGGGAGCCTGCCCGGCGGTCTCCAGGAGGGGCGTCACGCGCGGGAGTTCGCCCCAGTGGGCCTCGGGCCTGCCCGGCGGCCGGTCGAGCCGCCGGGTCAGCGCGACCCGTCCGTCCGCCGCGAAGAGCGCGAGGCCACCGGCCCCGGCGTCGGGCGGCGTACGGTCCAGCGCCTCCCGTACGGCCTGGGTGGTCGCCGCGTCCGCGCCCTGCTCCTCCAGGGACCGGCACAACTCGCGCCAGGTGAGTTCACGACGGTCCGCGGACGCTTCGTCGGGCGGCCCGCTGGTGGCGTACACGGACGCCCACGGTCCTTTGTGGGCCACGGGTTCGAGGAAGTCGAGCTTCACCGTCATCCCCTCGCATCGGTTCGTGGTTGCTGTCGGGCCGGATCCGGTCGCGGGATCCGGCCGTCGGTCGTGTGCGTCGAGTCGATGGGACAGCCTCCCTCCCGGTCCGCCGGCCCGGCGCCTCGGTGTACGACGACGGGCCGCCGGCCGCGGGCGTCAGCGGCCGTCGATGCCGGTGTCCCGGTGGACCGCCGCCTCCTCGGCCGACGCCGTCCCGTCGTCGAGCCCCACGTCTTCGGCGGCGACCCCGCCGGGGATCGCCGGCTCGGGGCCGACGAGACGCCCGGCCCGGGTGGCGCCGGCCTCCTCGTCGACGGGCTCGCCCTCCCCGTCCGGGAGGTCGCCCAGCTCGTCTCCGCGGGGCTGTGTCACGTCCGGGCGCTCCTGGGCGAGGCGGTCGTCCAGGGACGAGCCCTCGCGCTGCTCGCGCGGGGTCGTGCCGTGCCGGGTGACGGCGCGCGGCCGGTCGGGCGGCGAGTAGCCGGGGTCCTCCACGGCCTCGGTGGCATCGGTGTCCAGGGCGTTCTCGGGGTCGTACGGGTCGCTGGGCCGGTTCGAGGCGTCCGAGCCGGTCGGCTGGTACACCTCGTCCCCTCGCCCGTCCGCTGTCGTCGCGGGGTCCTCTGACATCGTCAGGGCTCCTCTCGGTCGCTCCGTGTGCTGTGGGAGACGTCCGCCGTCGGGCTGTACGAGCCCGCCTCGTCGTACCTCACGATTCGGCGTCCTCGTGCCTCACGGTCCGGCGTCGTCGTGTCTCACGATCCGGGGTCGTCGTGCCTCACGATCCGGGGTCGTCGTGCCTCACGATCCGGGGTCGTCGTGCCTCACGAGCCCGCCTCGTCGTGTCTCACGATCCGGGGTCGTCGTGCCTCACGATCCGGCGTCGTCGGACCGCGTGCCCTTCGCGCCGGTCTGCGGGGCGTCGTCGCCGCGACGTCCCCGGCCGCCGGTGTCCGTGCCCGCGTAGGGCGGCGGGTCGACAGGAGGTTCGGGGTCGTGCCATTCCTCCGCACGGGTCGGGTGCCCGGAGCGAACCTGGCCTTCGACCTCCTTCTTGCGTTCGTCGTCGAGGCGTGGTCCGGACTTGTTGCTGCCGCGCTGTGTGGTCATCTGCGGTTCTCCTGGGTCGGCGCCCGCCGCCAGGGGTGGGCGACTCGGTTCTGTCGGGGCGCCCCGCTGCGGGGCCGCCACGCCCGGCTCGGCGTGCCGGCTGCGCGGTGCCTTCCTCGCGACTACCCCGGCGGGCGCGGGACAGACACCGGATCCGCCGGGACGAATGAAATCCGTGGGACGGGTGAGACGCCCGGCGAACCCTTCCGTCACACGGCAGGAGAGCGTGATGACCAATCCCCAGCAACCGGAGCAGAGGCGCAGCGGGCGAGGAGCCGGGACACCGCAGGACAGCTCGGCCCTCAAGGCGAACCAGCCGGCGGGGCCGCGGGGCAAGGGCGGCCGGCCGCACGGCACCGACAAGGGCGAGCGCGGCGGTGGCGAGGGCGGCGGCACGCCTCCCGACCAGCAGCCCGAACCGCACGCCTGAACGCCGGTCCGCGCCTCGCGGGCATCCGACGTCAAGGGGCCTCCGGCTTCGAGCCGGAGGCCCCTTGACGTGCCGTGCCGGTGCGGACGAAGGCACCGCCCGGACGGCAGGAGGGCCGATGGCCGGACGGCCCATGGTCGGAGTCGATCGTCGGAGGGCCGGTGGCCGGATGGCTCGTGGTCGGATGGCCGGTGGCCGGATGGCCCGTGGTCGGATGGCCGATGGCCCGTGGTCGGATGGCCGATGGCCGGATGGCCCGTGGTCGGATGGCCGATGGCCGGATGCGGGGCGCGACCCGTGGGTAGGCGCCGGGCACGCGGCCGACCGGCCGCCGAGGAGGTGACCGTCATGACCACCCCGAGCAACCCCGACCCCGACCCCCGCACCTCGGCGGGCCTGGAGCCGGGCGGCGGCGTGCCGCCGGGCGAGACGCCTCCGGCGGAGGCGGGCACGGGTACCGGAACGGGGCCCTACCGGCGCCCGACCCGTGGCTGGGCCGCCGGTCCCATGGTCATCCTGTGGATCCTGGTCCTCGTCGTCGCCCTGTTCTTCGCGGTGTACGGCATTGTCCTGGCCACGCGCTGAACGGCGGGCGTCCCGCAGGGCGGGGCGCCCGCGCGTCGAGGGGACGCCTCCCCGGCCGGGCGGCGTCCCCTCGTGCGTCTTTGCTGCGTCCCTCCTGCGTCCCTCCTACGTCACTCGTGACCCCGACCTTGCGCGACCGGGATCCGCCGTCCGCGGTGCGCTCAGCCCGGTCCGACGGTGGTGGGGCCGGGAGCGGCGTCGGGCGGGTGGTGGCCGTCGACCGGCAGCTGGTAGAGGGCGAAGGCCTGGCGGATCACCGGCTGGGCGACGTTGCGGACCCGTACGCCGCCGGCCGTCATGCCGTGCTCGGTACCCAGGTGGGCGTGGCCGTGCACCGCGAGATCGGCGCCCGCGGAGTCGATCGCCTCGGCGAGGAGATAGCTGCCGAGAAACGGATAGATCTCCAGCGGCTCGCCCGCCAGCGTGTCGGGTACGGGCGAGAAGTGGGTCAGCGCGATGCGTACGGCGCAGTCGCCGACCGCCAGGTCCCCGAGCGCGGTGGTCAGCCGCTCCGCGCTCAGCCGGGTCGTGCGGACGAACGCCTTCATCTCGGGTTCGCCGAACTCGCCCGCGCTGCGGCCGACGAAGCCCCCGCAGAACCCCTTCGCCCCGGCGACACCGACCTTGCGTCCGGCCACCGGCAGCACCACCGCGTCCCCTTCCAGGACGGTGACCCCGGCGTCCTGGAGCACCTGGGTCACCTCGGACTCCTGGCCCGAGTGGTAGTCGTGGTTGCCGAGCACGGCCACCACCGGCACACCGCAGTCCCGTACCTCGCCGGCGACCACCGCGGCCTCCTCGGCCGTTCCGTGCCGGGTGAGGTCGCCGGCGAGCAGCAGCAGGTCGGCGCAGTCGGCCAGGCGGGAGAAGGCGGGCCGGAGCAGGCCCTCGCAGTCCTCGCTCAGGTGGATGTCGCCGACCGCCGCCACCCTGACGACCTCGTGCGCTGTCGAGGTGGCAGTGCTCATGGCAGCTCTTCCCATCGCTCCGGCGCGTCCGCGCAGGCCACCGCCAGGTCCGCGAGCACCGTGAAGCCGGCCAGCTCGTCGCGGGCGAGCCGGATGATCTCGTCCCGCCGCGTGGTGGTCGGCACGGTGCCCGTCAGGACGACGGCGGCGCCCCGCTGCTCGATCTGCACGCCGAGCTCGGCCAGGTCGTCGCCCGCGAGCCGCTCGCGCAGCCGTGCGATGCGGTACTCGCCCTCGTACGCTCCGGCATGCTGCTGTTGCTCACTCATCACCGCTCCCTCCTCCGGCCGCGGCCCCCGCGCCGCCCGCCCCGGCACGGGTCGCGCCGGGTCCCGTCGCGTCGGCTCTGGGAATCACGTCGAGCAGTTCGAGGAGGTAGAGGAAGGCCTCCGCCATCGGCAGTCCCTGGGTCTCGGCGCGCACCCGGGCCCAGTCGACGCGTTCGCGCAGCCCGCGGGCGACCGGCAGCAGGGCGCCGAAGTCGCAGTGGTGCTCCGAGAGCGCCGCGAGTCGGACGGTCATCAGGTCGGTGGGCTCGATCACCGGCATGTGGACGGAGTCGACGGGCAGCGTCAGGGCGCGTCCGAGGAGTTCGGTGGTGACCGGGCGGCCGGCCAGCGAGAAGATCAGGTCGATCTCCTCTCCCCCGCTGCGGGCCTTCACCAGCCAGTCCTCCGGCGGGTCCACGATCCGGATGCCGCGCTCGCGCAGCAGCTCGGTGACGGTGTCGGCGTCCTCCCTGCGCACGGCGAAGTCGGTGTCGTGCTGGAGTCGCACGGGGATTCCGTGCGCGTACGCGGCGACGCTGCCGACCAGGGCGAAGGGGCAGCCGGACTTCTTGAGGACGGCGGCGACCTCCTTGGTCACCTCCAGGATGGCCTGCGTGTGGTCCGGTGGCAGGTCGCGGGCGCGGTCGTCCTCGCGCTCCACCCGTATCCCGCCATGGCCCGTCCGCAGCTCGTGCGGGTGGGTGAGGGGGGCGTGGGCGTCGTCGCGACGCCCTTCCGTGAGCTTCATGGGGTCCTCCTCCCGGGGACGACCGGCGTCTCGTCGGGGGCCGGAGCCCTGCCTCTACCCCGAACGGCGCTAAGCATCCCCACCACCGTTTTCGTCGTCGTTGCCGTCGCCGAGCGGGGTGCGCAGGGCCGTGGTCCCGGCCTCCCAGGCGTCCGTCGTGGCGTCGGAGAGCGCGTCCTCCAGGAGGATGGTGGCCTCGACGCCGAAGGTCACGTCGTCGGCGAGGTGCGGCTCGTCGGCGAGCAGCCCGCCGACCACGTCGCGCCGCACCAGCTGCTCGTGCACGGCGTCGGCCTCCACGTGTTCGTCGTAGAACCGGATCGCCGGCTCCCCGGCGCCGATGCGGCGCATGGCGGCGGCGATACGGGACGCGGCGGGCGAGGAGGTGACCTCCAGGGCCGCGAAGTGACCGACGAGCGCGCCCCGGCGGGAGCGGTGGAGTCCCAGCAGCGACATCAGGTTCACGGTGGCGAGGGCGGGCGCGCCGACGAGCGGCAGATAACGGCCGTAACCGGAGTCGAGGCCGAGGTCCTCCATCAGGTCGGCGAAGAGCCGCGCGTGCATCCGCTCGGGCCGGCCGCAGCCGTACTCGTCGAACTGGATGGTCATCATGGCGGCCTTGGCGCGGCCCTGGAGCCGCGGGACCACCCACAGGTGCGGGTCGGCCTCCCTGAGCTGGTACACCGAGCGCAGCACGGCGTACTCCCGCAGGTGGTCGAGGGTGCCGTGCCGGAGCAGATAGTGGGACGTGCCCCGCCCGTCGACCGGTTCGGTCAGGAGCGCGTCGAACACCTCGCGTACGCCGCCGAACCGGCCGCAGCGGTCGCGCAGCGCGTGCTCGAACCGCCGCTCCAGCAGGGCGCGCAGCCGCAGCAGGTCCGGGTCCCACTCGGTCTCGTCCGGCACGCCTTCGAAGCCCCGGTAGTGGAGTTCGTAGGCGAGGTGCAGGGCGAGGTGGAGGTCCTCGCCGTAGGGATCGGCGGCCACCGTCGCGCGGGGGCCGGGGAGGGTGCTGGCCCGGCCGAGCAGGAAGTCGGCGACGGCCTCGGAGAGCTCGCCACGGGGCGGTGGCAGGGCGGGTCGGTGGTCCGGCCGCCGGTCCGCCCGGGTGCTCCGGTCCGTCCGTTCGTCGACCTCTGGTGCGTCGACCGGTCGCCGGTCGACCGTCCCGCGCGGGGCTGTGGTGGTCATGGCAGTGGATCCTCTACGTCTCCGTGGCGTACGTGTCCGTGGTGTCGGTGGCCGTGGCGTACGTGTCCGTGGTGTCCGTGGCCGTGTGTGTCACGTCCGCGTGCGTGGCGTCCGGCGTGTCCGTATCCGCCGTTCACGGTGCGCGCTCGGCGTGCCCGTGGTCCTTGGCGCCGTGCTCCTCGGCTCCGTGGTCCTTGGCTCCGTGGTCCTTGACTCCGTGGTCCTTGGCTCCGTCCTCCCCGGCTTCGTCGCGCCGGCTCCCGTCCCGGGCGGTGCGCCGCAGGCGGGGGCGGTGGCTCGTGTCGCAGAAGGGTGCGCGGAGACTGCGCCGGCACATGCACAGCGCGATCACGGGGCGGTCGCAGCGGCGGACCGTCCCGTCGTCGAGGACGATCTCCACGGGGCCCTCGACGAGCAGCGGGCCGTCCGCGACGGGAGTGAGCCGCGCCGCGGCGGGCCGCCGGGACATGGCTCCTCCGTCCGTGACGCCTCCGTCGACGGCGGGGTCGTCAGGAGCGCTGGCGTACGGATCACTGTCGTACGGATCGCTGTCGGTCTCGGCGCCGTCGGTCACGGCGCTGGGGGTCGGGGCGCTGGGGGTCGGGGCGCGATCGTTCGTCGCGCGGTCGTCGGAAAGGCTCACGGCACACCTCCGCTCGCATCGGCGTGCAGGACGGGTGCCCCGTTCCGCCGCCGGTATGCGGGGCGGGGCCGTGACGCGTGACCTCCGGGATCCGGGGTAGTCGCAGGCGTCGAGCCCCCCACCCAGCCCGGACCACCCGGACCCGTTCGAGGAGGACCCCATGAGCATGGTGCAGGAAACGATCAGGGTGGAGGCCCCGCTGCGCGCGGTCTACGACCAGTGGACGCAGTTCGAGGAGTTCCCCCGCTTCATGGACGGCGTGGAGCAGGTACAGCAGCTCGACGACCGTCACTGCCACTGGCGGACGAAGGTCGCGGGGGTCGCCCGCGAGTTCGACACGGAGATCGTCGACCAGCTGCCCGACGAGCGGATCTCCTGGCGCACGGTCGGCGGCGACGTCAAGCAGAAGGGCGTCGTCACGTTCCAGCGTCTCGACGACACGCACACCCGGGTGAGCCTGGCGCTGGACGTCGAGCCGCAGGGCATGGTCGAGAAGGCCGGTGACGCCCTCGGCTTCCTGGAGAGCCGGGTCCAGGGCGATCTGCAGCGGTTCAAGCACTTCATCGAGGAACGTGACGAGGCCACCGGCGCCTGGCGCGGCCGGCTCCGGCCCGAGGACAGCACCGGAGCCGCGACCGGCGGCACGACGGGCACGAGCCCGCGTGGGGACACCAGCGCCGGCATGGGCACGGCCGGCGGGATGGGCGAGATGCCCCGGACGGAGCCCGAGCGACCGGGCCCGTACGCCGGACCGCTCCCGACCGACCCCGGCGAGGAGCCCCGCGCCTGACCCGACGAAGACGCCGCCGGACGGCTGCGGCGGTAGGCGACCGAAGTCGGCCGGCGGCGGCGCTTGAAGGTCAGGGCGGCCGGGGCCGAGGCCGGCGACAGGAATGCGGAGGAGGCGGTTCATGCCTGGCGACCACACCCTCGCCCTGCTGCTCAAGGGCTACGACTGGCTGCCGGCCGTACGGCGCCGCCATGACGGCGACGGCGCTGTGGCCACGCGCCTCCTCGGCCGTCCCGTCCGCGTGCTGCACGGCCCGGAAGCCGTCTCCTTCTTCTACGACGAGCGCCATGCGCGACGCGGCGGCGCCCTGCCCGGGCCGGTGCTCGACACCCTCTTCGGCCGGGGCGCCGTGCACACCCTGGACGGCCCGGAACACCGCGCCCGCAAGGCGCTGTTCCTGTCCTGGCTCACCGACCCGGAGGCCGTCGCGGCGCTGACCGCCCGGGTGTGCGAGGAGTTCCGGGAGACCTTCGCCCGGCTGGGCGGACGGGAGGTGTCCCTCTTCGACGAGGGCGCGCTCGTCCTCGCCCGTGCCGTCGGCGGCTGGGCCGGACTTCCCGGTCACGACGCCGCGAGCGCCGAACGGCTGGCCCGGGACTGCGTGGCCATGGTCGACGGCTTCGCGACGCCGGGGCCGCGCCATCTGCGGGCCCGGCGGGCCCGGGCGCGGCAGGAGGCGCTGCTGCGCGCGGCGGTCGTACGGGCCCGGGAGACGGGCTCGTGGGAGTCGCGGGCCCGGGAGGGGGCGGCGGCCCCGCCGCGTACCCCGTTCGAGGCGGTCGTGGCGCACCGGGAGGCGGACGGCTCGGCGCTGGACGCGGCGACGGCCGCGGTCGAGCTGCTGAACATCGTGCGGCCGACGATCGCGATCACCTGGTTCACGACCTTCGCCGCGCATGCCATGCGGGAGGATCCCGCGCTGCGGCGGCGGCTCGCGGACGACGAGCCGGCGGGTCTCGCCACCTCCTTCGCGCACGAGGTGCGCCGTTTCTACCCGTTCGTGCCGTTCCTCGGCGCGCTCGCGCCCGACGGCGTGGTCCTCGACGGCGAGCCGGTGCCGCGGGGCACGATGCTGCTGCTCGACGTGTACGGGCAGAACCACGACCCCGCCCTGTGGGACGAGCCTTTCCGCTTCGTGCCCGACCGGTTCCTCGGCGCGTCCCCGCACCCCCAGGGGCTCATCCCGCAGGGCGGCGGGCCGCGCGAGGGTCACCGCTGTCCGGGCGAGGACATCACGATCGCGGTGCTCTCCGCCCTGGCCCGCGAGCTCGCCCTGCTCGACTTCACCGTGCCCGACCAGGACCTGCGGATTCCGCTGCACCGGATCCCGACCCGGCCGCGCGACGGCCTCCGCCTCGTCGCCGGCGCGGGCACGCGGCCCCGGCGTCGTCCCGAGGAGGTCCTTCCATGAACGCCACCCGCGCGCACGCGACGCGTGACGACCAGCCCGCGCCCGGCACCGCGGACGGCTCGGCCGACGCCCCGGAGCCGTACGACGCCACGCCCTTCCTGCCCTCGCGCGGCGGACTGCCGGCCCACCGGCGGGCCGCCGCCGACTGCCGGGGCTGCCCCCTCCATCGGAACGCGACCGGCACCGTCTTCGGGCGCGGCGACCCGCACGCGCGGATGATGCTGGTCGGGGAGCAGCCGGGCGACCAGGAGGACCGCGAGGGCGTCGCGTTCGTGGGGCCCGCGGGCCGGCTGCTCACCCGGGCGCTGCGCGACGCGGGGATCGACGAGGAGGGCGTGTACGTCACGAACGCGGTCAAGCACTTCAAGTTCACCCAGGAGGAGACCCGCAAGCGACGCATCCACAAGGCGCCGAGCCTGCGCGAGACCCTTGCCTGCCGTCCCTGGCTGGAGGCGGAACTCCGCCTGGTCTCCCCCGAGTTGATCGTCACCCTCGGCGCCACGGCCGGCCGCGCCCTCCTGGGCGCGTCCTTCCGCGTCGGCACCGACCGGGGCGTGCCCAGGCCCTTGCCGGCAGCGGAGACGAAGGGCGGCTTCGACGAGAGCGTACGGGAGGGGGTCCGGGTGCTGGCGACGATCCACCCCTCGGCCGTCCTCCGGGCCCGCGACCAGGACCGGGAGAACATGTACGCGGGCCTGGTCGCCGACCTGCGAACGGCCGCCGAAGCCCTGTGAGGCCCCGCGCACCCCGGACCCGGTCCCGTACGACGTACCTCGGTTCACCTCGGTGGGTCCTCGCCGGTGAGCCTGTCGACGGATTCGGCTGATGAGGTCGGCGTGACCGGAGCTAGAACCAGGGCGAGGCGGTCGGTACCTCGGCAGGGATGGCCCGTCGGCTAGGAATCCAGCACGGCGGCGACGGCTTCGATCTCTACGAGCTGGCCGTCATAGCCGAGCACGGTGACGCCCATCAAGGTGCTGGGCACGTCGTGGTCGCCGAACGCGTCACGGACGACCTCCCACGCCGTCACCAGGTCCTCCCGCCGGTCGGAGGCAACGAGGACGCGGGTGCTGATGACGTCGTGCAGTGACGCGCCCGAGTCCGCCAGAGCGGTCCGCATGTTGTCCACGGCCTTGGCCGCCTGCCCCGCGACGTCCCCGATCGCCGCGGTGGAGCCGTCCTCGTTCAGGGGACACGCTCCGGCCAGGAAGATCAGCCGCGACTCGGCCGGGGCCGTGGCCGCGTAGGCGTACTCCGCGACATCGGAGAGGGAGGCGGAACGAATCAAAGTGACGGCACGCGGCACGAGTTTCCTTTCGCAGCAGTTCCAGGACACTCGGGACCTTCTCAAAGGTCGACTCCGCGTTCGACACATTTTCCTGGCCCGCCGGCTCCTCCGACGGGCCTCGGTCTTCACGGCCTCGTCCGAGCCGAACACCACCGAGCAGCCGAGCAGCCGAGCAGCCGGGACACGACCTACGCCGGAGGCCGGGAGAGCACGCTCGAGTCGATGTGGCGCAGGAGGGTGCGCGCGTCCTCGTAGACGGCTACCGCTCCCGCGTCCTCCAGTTCGCGGCGGGACCAGCCGCCTGTGAGCAAACCCACGCAGGGCACGCCGGCGCGGCCGGCGGCCTCGATGTCCCAGATGGTGTCGCCGACGAAGACGGCGTCGGCGGGTTCGGCGTCGACCGACTGGAGGGCGACCTGGACGAGGTCGGGGGCCGGTTTGGTGGTGTCGACGTCGCCGCCGGAGGTGGCCGCCGTGATGACGTCCTCGGCGTCGAGGCGCTTGCGGATCGCCGCCACTTCCTCCTCGGCGGCCGAGCTGGCCAGGACGACCCGCCAGCCGCGCGCGGCCACCGCGCGCAGCAGGTCGGCGGCGGCGTCGAAGGGGGGCAGGACGTCGTACCAGACCGCGTAGAGGGTGCTGTGCGCGTCGGAGAGGGACTTGTCCTCGTCGCGGCGGCGTTCGGAGCCGAGCACCGCGTCGAGGAGCCGGTCGGCGCCCATGCCGATCGCGCGGTGGATGCGGGCCATCGGCACGATGTGGCCGTACTGGCGCAGCGCCTGCCACCAGGCCAGGGTGTGCAGGTAGTTGGTGTCCACCAGGGTTCCGTCGAGGTCGAACAGGGCGGCGCCCCGGTCCGGTCGTCCACCGAGAGCTGTCATCGGGTCCGTCCTCCTCCGCTCCAGGCCTCCGCCGCGGACCGGGGGGCCGCTCCGGCCTGGTCAGGCCGCTTCCGCTTCCTCCTCCCGACCGCCGCCGCTGCCGCTGCCGTCCGGCGTCACGGAGCGGGTGCCCCGCAACGACGCCGACATGCGGACCGGCTCGCGGACCGCCTCGCGCACCGCCCGGATCACCACGAGCCGCTCGCTGCGCGTCCCCGGCGCGACCAGGCCCCGCTCCTCGAACCAGCCGGCCCGTTCGCTCATGACCGGGCCGAACGGCTGGGTGCTGCACGCCGCCACGTGCGCCCGCAGCCCCGCCCGGTCCAGCGCGTCCAGGCTGGCCCCGACGTCGCTGAGGGACGACTGGACGAGCAGCAGCACCCCCTCCGGGGCCAGCAGGGCCGGGGCCTCGCGGCAGATCCGGTCGAGCAGGAGCCGGCCGTCGGGGCCCGCGTCCCAGGCGCGCCGGCGGCCTCGGGCCGGCAGCCGGGGCGAGTCGGCCGGCACGTACGGAGGGTTGACGGTCACCAGGTCGAACCGCTCGCCCGACACCGGTGCCGTCAGGTCTCCGCGGACGACCCTGACCCGGCAGCGGTGGAGCCGTGCGTTGAGCCGTGCCGTGACCACGGAGCGGCCGGAGATGTCGACGGCCGTCGCCCGGGCGCCTCTGCGGGCCGCGGCGACGGCGAGGACGCCGGTGCCGGTGCACAGGTCGAGGGTGCGGGCTCCCGGTCGCAGCTCCTCGCGGGCGAGGCTCTCCATCAGCAGCTCCGTGTCGCCCTGCGGTCCGTACACACCAGGTGCCCTCACCACTCTCATCCCCATCGCCTCCGTCCCGGGTTCCCGGTCGCGTGCCGTGTCGTTCTGGATCGGCTTCATCCCGCGCGGTTACCCGGCAACCGCCGGGACACGCCCCGTACCGCTCGACGATTACGTCCCGCGCTGCCGGGTACACGCGCAGCCGACCGGTACCACAACCGGCACTACCGCGCCCGACCGAGGGAGATGACCGCGATGGTGCACGAGACGATCGAGGTGACGGCGCCGCTGCGCGAGGTCTACGACCAGTGGACGCAGTTCGAGGAGTTTCCCCGCTTCATGGACGGTGTCGAAGAGGTTCGGCAGCTCGACGACCGGCACTGCCACTGGCGCACCAAGGTCGCCGGGGTGACCCGGGAGTTCGACACCGAGATCGTCGACCAGCTCCCCGACGAACGCATCTCCTGGCGCACCGTGGGCGGCGACGTGCGGCAGAAGGGCGTCGTGACCTTCGAGCGCGTGGACGACGCGCACACGCGCGTGAGCCTGGCCATGGACGTCGAGCCGCAGGGCATGGTCGACAAGGCCGGAACCGCCATGGGCGTCCTGGACAGCCGCGTGGAGGGGGACCTGAACCGCTTCAAGGAGTTCATCGAGGACCGCGACCGTGCGACGGGCGGCTGGCGCGGGCGGCTGAAACCCGGCGACAGCCCGTCCGAGTCGCCTCCC
The DNA here is from genome assembly GCF_040302485.1 of Streptomyces sp. NPDC126499. Classification (NCBI taxonomy): domain Bacteria; kingdom Bacillati; phylum Actinomycetota; class Actinomycetes; order Kitasatosporales; family Streptomycetaceae; genus Streptomyces; species Streptomyces sp. NPDC126499. Next base: position 37,952 of record NZ_JBEOUO010000035.1, read on the forward strand.
GCGACCTGAAGGGCCCGGACCCCGGGCCCGGCCCCCGGATGATCACGTCATCGACCCGACCTGTTGCCTAGGAGGCTGTCATGGTCCCGCTTCTCATCGTCCTTCTGGTGATCCTGCTGCTCTTCGGCGGTGGCTTCGCCCTCGACGTGCTGTGGTGGATCGCCCTCGCCCTGCTCGTCGTCTGGCTCCTCGGCTTCCTGATGCGCAGTGGGGGAGGCCGCTGGTATCGGTGGTGACGGCGCGGGCACCGCTCGCACCGCATCCCGCGTCCATGTCGCGCCCGCCGTTCCTCGGAGAGAGGAGCGGCGGGCGCCTTCCGTCTCGGGCGCCTTCCGTTCGGACGCCCTTCCGTTTGGGGCGCCTTCGGTTCGGACGTCCTTCCTGTCGGTCACGTGTCCGGCTGGCACGCCGCCCAGCGGCGGCACCAGCGCACCACCAGGACCGTCAGGCCGGCCAGCGCCGTGGTCCACGCACCGGCGAAGGCCCAGACGAAGGCCGGCCGGCCCGTGGTGGTCGCGAGTCCCATCAGTACGGCGGACGCGGCGCACGCCAGGGCCACGCCCAGGGGCAGCAGCAGCCGGCGCACAGCGTGCGGGCGTGGCCCCGGGCGCATCGTCCGCAGCCGGCGGTCGAAGGTCTCGTCCCGGCGGAGCGTCTCCTCCATCTCGGCGAGGATGCGCTGCTCGCGCGGAGAGAGCCGTACATCGTCCATGGCGGACACCTCCGGGCCGGTCGACGGTCGTCTCCTGGTTTCGGGCAGCGTCTACCCGGCCCGGGCGGTTGCATCCACCGCGGGGAGCGGGCGCCAGGCGTGTTCCGCGGCTGCCGGGGCAGTCGCCCGACGGGACGACGCGCCGCATGCGCCGTGGCGAGCCGGGTCGGGCGCTCCACCGGGGCGGCGGTGGCGGTCGGCCGGATGGCCCCGGGGCTCGTCGGCGGGTACGTTGCCCGTACGGGGCAGACGCAGGCCCACCCGCCGCCCGCCCGCCGCCCGCCGGAGCGGCCCGCGTGGTGCGTCGATCCCGTGCCGAAAGGCGGTGACCGTCGTGAAGGACTTCGAACTGCTGGACGTGTCCCTGTACACGGAGGAGCTGGGGCGCCTGCGGGTGCCCCTTCAGGAGAGCGGGGCCGCCGAGGGCCCCGAGCCGCTGGCGCTGCCGGAAGGGGCGGTGGTGAGCGTCGGTCTGACGTTCCGGCTCGGCCGGGAGATCGACGGCGTGGCTTTCGAGGACGCCCGGTTCCGGGACGGAGCGGTGCTCGGCAGCACCCGGACGGTGCTGGGCGGCTTCCGGGCCGGCGGCCCGTACGAGGTGCGGCTGCCGGCGGAACGGCTGCCGGTGGGCCGGGCGCACTGCGGGGTGTACGAGGTGACGGGCCGGTTCACGGACGGCGAGGGCCATGAGCTGGCGATGGAGCGCCACCGGGTGCGGGTCATCCACCAGCCGGCCGCACACAAACGCTGGGTCGGCGACCCGCCCGCCCCGGACCGGCCGCCGACCGCCTTCCACGGGGACGCTCCGACGGTGCTGCCCGGGGAGACCCCGGCGGCCTGAGGCGCGACGGAGGCGGACGGTCGGCTGCCCGCCCGTGTCAGCGGCTGCCGCCGGGTCGGCTGTCAGCGGCTGCCGCCCAGCCGGCGCGGCAGCATCTCCTGGGCTTTCGCCTTGAGCCCCTGGACGACGACATGGCCTCGGTGGCCGTCCCCGTGGGCCAGGGAGGCCAGGGTGGCCTCGATCTGGTCCCAGGTGGAGTGCGGCGGGATCGGGGGTACGTCGGGGTCGGTGCGGAAGTCGAGCACGGTGGGTCCGTCGGCCGCGAGCGCCTGGCGCCAGGCGTCCTCGACGTCGCCGGGGTCGGTGACGCGGATGCCGTTCATGCCGAGGGAGCGCGCGAAGTCGGCGTAGGGCACGTCGGGCAGGGCCTGCGAGGGCTGGAAGGGCGCGGTGCCGCCCATGGCCCGCAGCTCCCAGCTGACCTGGTTGAGGTCCTGGTTGTTCCAGACGGCGACGATCAGCCTGGGGTCGGTCCACTCGGTGGCGTACTTGGCGACGGTCACCAGCTCGGCCAGGCCGTTCATCTGCATCGCCCCGTCGCCGACGAGGGCGATCGCGGGCCGGTCGGGATGGGCGAACTTGGCGCCGATCGCGTACGGGACGCCGCAGCCCATGCTGGCGAGGGTGCCGGAGAGCGAGCCCCGCATGGTGCCGCGCATGGTGAGGTGTCGGGCGTACCAGGTGGCGACGGAGCCGGAGTCCGGGGCGAGCATGGCGTCGTCGGGGAGCAGCGGGTCCAGGGCGCGGGCGACGTACTCGGGGTTGACCGGGTCGGCGGACAGGGCGGCACGGCGTGCCATCACCGTCTTCCAGCGGCGTACGCCGTCGGTCACGGTCTCCTGCCAGCTCCGGTCCTCGTTGCGCTCGAGCTTGGGCAGCAGCCGGCTCAGGGTGGCGGCCGCGTCGCCGACCAGGTTGACCTCGTACGGATAGCGCAGGCCCAGCATGTGCGGGTCGATGTCGATCTGGACGGCGCGGGCCTGGCCGTACGGCGGCAGGAACTCGGAGTAGGGGAAGTTGGAGCCGACGGTCAGGAGGGTGTCGCAGTTCTGCATCAGCTCGTACGAGGGGCGGGTGCCGAGCAGCCCGATGGAGCCGGTCACGTAGGGCAGTTCGTCGCTGAGGGCGTCCTTGCCGAGCAGGGCCTTCGCGACGCCGGCGCCGAGGACGTCGGCGATCCGCTCGACCTCGTGGGCGGCGCCCGCCGCGCCCTGCCCGATGAGGACGGCGACGCGCCGGCCGCTCTGGAGGACCTCGGCGGCGCGGGCGAGCGATGCGTCGTCCGGCACGGGCGCCCAGCCGCTGACGTCGAGGCTGGAGGGGACCATCTTGTGGGCGTGTTCCGGTGGGGAGTACGGCAGGTCCTGGACGTCCGCCGGGATGATGAGGGCGGTGGGGGCGCGACGGGCGTACGCGGTGCGGACGGCCCGGTCGAGGACGTTGGGGAGCTGTTCGGGGACGTTGACGGTCTCCAGGTAGGCGGAGGCCACGTCCTTGAACAGGCTGTGCAGGTCGACCTCCTGCTGGTAGGAGCCGCCCATGGCGCTGCGGGCGGTCTGGCCGACGATCGCCACGACGGGGACGTGGTCGAGCTTGGCGTCGTAGAGGCCGTTGAGGAGGTGGACCGCGCCGGGGCCGGAGGTGGCGGTGCAGACGCCGACGTGGCCGGAGAACTTGGCGTAGCCGACGGCCTCGAAGGCGGCCATCTCCTCGTGCCGGGCCTGGATGAAGCGGGGGTCGTCGTCGGCCCGGGCCCAGGCGGAGACCAGGCCGTTGATGCCGTCGCCGGGGTAGCCGAAGACATGGGTGACGCCCCAGGCGCGGAGCCGGTCGAGCAGGTGGTCGCTGACGGTCTGCTTGGTCATGACCGGTCGCCTCCGTTCGGTCCGCCGGGGTTCGTACCGCCGTCGCCACTGCCGCCGGACGGTGGCCTGCCGTCGCTGCCGTTCGTCCCGTCGAGGAGCGGCAGGACCTCCTTGCGGTAGAAGTCGAAGAAGCCGCGCTGGTCGGGGCCGATCTGGCCGATGTGGACGCGGTCGAAGCCGGCCTCCACGTACGGGCGCAGGCGGCGGACGTGTTCCTCCGGGTCGGGGCCGCAGGCGACGGCGTCGGCGACGGTTTCCTCGGTGACCAGTTCGCAGGCCTGTTCGAAGTGGCTGGGGGTGGGGAGGATCTGGTTGAGCTCGCCCGGCAGGTGCTCGGTCGGCCAGATGCGGTGAGCCGTGCGGACCGCCTCGTCGCGTGACGCGGCCCAGCAGACCTTGGTGCCCGCGTAGACGGGCCGGTCCGGGCCGCGGGCCCGGAAGCGGGCGATCATGTCGGCATCCGGCTGGGTGGTGACGAAGCCGTCGCCGATCCGGGAGGCGAGGTCGGCGGCGCGGGGACCGAAGGCGGAGATGTCGATGGGCGGCGGGGTCTCGGGCAGGGTGTAGAGGCGCGCGTTCTCGACGGTGTAGTGCGGTCCCCGATGGGTGACGTTCTCGCCGGTGAACAGCTTCCGGATGACCTCGACGGCCTCCTCCAGCATGTCCAGGCGTACGTCGGCGGGGGGCCAGGTGTCACCGAGGATGTGCTCGTTGAGCGCCTCTCCGCTGCCGAGCCCGAGCCGGAAGCGCCCGTCGAGCAGGACCTGGGAGGTGGCGGCCGCCTGCGCGATCACGGCGGGGTGGACGCGTACGGTCGGGCAGGTCACGGCGGTCTCGACGGGCAGTCCGCAGCTCTGGGAGAGCGCGCCGATCACGGACCAGACGAAGGGACTGTGGCCCTGCTCGTCGTTCCACGGGTGGAAGTGGTCCGAGATCCACAGTGAGCGGAAGCCGGCGTCCTCGGCCATCTTTGCCTGCTCGACCAGCTCGTCGGGCCCGAACTCCTCGCAGGACAGGAAGTAGCCGAACTCGGTCATGACACCTCCATGGGTGCGGGTCGTCACTCCGTCCGGTGGGTTCCGTCGGTTCGGCTGCCCGGGCGACCGAGGGGGAAACGTGGGGCCGGGAAAGGTGGGCCGGGCAGCCCGGGGATCCGGGCGTCCCGGGGGGATCCGGGGAGGCCGGACGGCGCGACGGGCCCAGGGGGATCCGAGGAGTCCGCCGGGATCCGGGGCCCGGGAAGCCCGAGGAGCCCGCCGGATCCGGGAAGCCCGGGGAGCCCGAGGAGCCCGCCGGATCCGGGAAGCCCGGGGAGCCCGGGGAGCCCCAAGACTCCGGACGGGTCCGAGGAGTCCGCCGGACCCGGGGACCGGGGGGCGAGGTCCGCTCAGCTGTCCGTCGTCTCGTCCGGGGCGTCCCCGTCCTCCAGGAGGCCCGCCCTCAGCTCGTCGAGGATGCGGTTGAGCAGGCGGGAGATGTGCATCTGGGACAGGCCGAGCCGTTCGCCGATCTCCGCCTGGGTGAGGTCCTCGCCGAAGCGCAGCGACAGGATGCGCCGGTCGCGTTCGCCCAATCGGGCGATCAGCGGCTTGAGCGACTCGAAGTCCTCGATCAGCTCGTACGCGGGCTCGGCGGTGGCGAGGCGGCGCGAGCTGTCGCGCGGGGCGTCGTCCTCGGCGACGGTGACGTCGAGGGAGCGGGCGGTGTAGCCGTGTGCGGCGAGCTCCCCCTCGGCGACACGGTCCTCGGGGAGGTCCAGGTGGGCGGCGACCTCGGCGCGGGTCGGGCGGTGGCCGAGCCGCTGTTCGAGCACGTCGGCGGCCTTCGCCATGTCGACACGCAGCTCCTGGAGCCGTCGGGGGACCCGGACGGCCCAGCTGGTGTCGCGGAAGAACCGTTTCATCTCGCCGACGACCGTCGGCAGCGCGAACGCCGAGAACTCGATGCCCCGGGTGGGGTCGAAACGGTCGATCGCCTTGATCAGGCCGATCGTGCCGACCTGGACGATGTCCTCCCGCTGCTCGGGGCGGTTCCGGAAACGGCGGGCGGCGAAGCGGACCAGGCTCAGATTCAGCTCGATCAGCGTGTTGCGGACGTACGCGTGCTCGGGTGTGCCCTCCTCCAGCTCCCGCAGCCGGGTGAGCAGCGAGGCGGAGAGCGTCTGGGCGTCGTCGGTGGAGACCTGGGACGGCCGGTCGATCTCGGGCAGGCCGCGCAGCGCCTCGCGGCGTACGGCCGCGGCCTCCGAGCCGGGCCGCGTGGTGCCGGTGCTGGATGCGGTGCGGTTGGTGCGGGCGGTGCGGGTGGACATGAGGCTCCTTCGACGGTGGCGATGGGCCTGCGCCGCGCGCGGGGGCGCGCAGCGGGGTCCGTCAGTCGAGCGTCCTGATGACAGGATTCCCGTTTCAGGATGGTTTGACACGAATCGTTCCACAGGAGGCGCGCGAGGGCTCGCCTGCGCGAGCTCCCGCTGCGAACCGCTGCGCGGGCCCCCGGAGGGGCCGACGACGACGGACGTCCGGCCGGTCACCACCCGCGCATGAAGCCCGCCCGAGGGGGCAGCGGCGGTGGAGAGACCCCCGCGCGGGGGAAGGCCGCCGGAGATGAGGAGTTGTCGACCGTGACGCTCGACGGAATGAACGTGCTCGTCCTCACCACGAACTACGGCACCGAGCAGGACGAACTGAACAAGCCCGTGGCGGCGCTGCGCGAGGCGGGCGCCCGGGTCACGGTCGCCGCGCAGCGCAAGGAGCCGGTCCTGACGGTGGTGTCCGACCGCCGGCCGGGGACGGTCGTCGAACCGGACACGACCCTCGCGGACGCCTCCGCGCAGGAGTACGACGCCGTCGTCGTGCCGGGCGGCACGCTCAACGCCGACCGGCTGCGCGTCGACGAGCAGGCGCAGCGGCTGGTCTCGGCCTTCGCCGAGGCGGGCAAGCCGGTGGCGGCGGTCTGTCACGGCCCGTGGCTCCTGGTGGACAGCGGGGTGGTCCGGGACCGCGAGATCACCTCGTACCCCTCGCTCCGCTCGGACCTCGAGAACGCGGGGGCCAGCTGGCGCGACCAGGAGGTCGTCGTGGACACCTCCGGCGGCCACCCGTTGATCACGTCCCGCAGGCCCGGCGATCTGGACGCCTTCTCGGCGGCGATCGTCCGCGCCCTGGAGGACCGCGCCGGATGACGGTACGGCCCGCACGGCGGCGCACTTCCCGGAACCGGAACAGGAACCGGAACCGACCATGACCCGGGCGCCGCCCCGACACCCGCCCACCACGACACGAGGACAGGCAGGACCCATGACCACCGCACGCGACATCATGACCGCGGACGCGACCTGCGTGAAGGCGAGCGAGACCGTCGTCGACGCGGCCCGGAAGATGGTCGAGCTCGACGTGGGCGCACTGCCCATCTGCGGGCCCGACGAGCGGCTGAAAGGCATGCTCACCGACCGTGACATCGTCGTGAAGGTCGTCGCCCAGGGGAAGGACCCCGCGCAGTGCACGGCCGGCGATCTCGCCCAGGGCGAGATCGTCACGGTCTCCGTCGACGACGACGCGAGCGAGGTGCTCCGCGTCATGAGCGAGCACAAGATCCGCCGCGTGCCCGTCATCGACGGTCACATCCTGGTCGGCATCATCGCCCAGGCGGACATCGCGCGGGCGCTCCCGGACACCCAGGTGGGCGACCTCGTGGAGAGCGTCTCCGAGGACTCCTGAGAGCCCCCGCCCGGCGGCGGGCGCGGCGGACGGAACGGGGCGGGGGGGGGGGGGCGCCCCGGCGCGCCCCGGCCCCGACACCCCCGGGGGGGGGGGGGGGGGGGGGAACCCGCAGAAAAAAACGACAAAAAAATTGTGGAGCTGGAT